>PARU01000005.1 GCA_002712065.1 Rickettsiales bacterium
ATAAAAAACGGTTCCCCCTTCGCCTTTCTCATCATTTCCTACAATCAAATCGCCTTCCAGCAAATAGACTTCCTCCCAATATTCATGAATAAAGGGTTCTGTTGTATAGATACCTGCCTTAAATCTTAATAATCTTGTGCGGTTTCCAGTTTGATTGGGTTCATCTAAATCTCCAGCTAAAATCTTTTGTTCGATTCCTTCAGGATATCCAGGGGGAACCTGCCATCCCGCATCTAAATCAAGACTATTAAATTCTAAGTGTTGTTTTATCATAACCTTTCCATATTAAATTAGGCTCTTTATGGATTCCGGGGACTTATTGAAAATTGAGCCATTTGTGATGATCTTAGCTTATTTGGAAAAGCTTTTAGGTTTTAGCGATTAGGTATTAAGGGGTTACTCTTCAAGGGATGACACACCTTTTCTAATACCTAAGTTCGTAGGCTAAATTATTTTAATATTTTCAAAAAATTAATTTTCCTTTTTATGCGCCTAAACACAAAGATTCAATGGTAATTTGTTTGAAGAAAACATCAAAATATTATTGCACAAGAACTTAATACCTGATACCTAATCGCTCTTCACCTCATTAAAAGCGAAATCCACAAAAAGACCCTGGAATCCATATTGAGCCTTAAATTATTATAATGCCATCCTTCCGCCATCAACGACCATCGTATGGCCATTCACAAAGGAAGACAAGGGGGAGGATAACCATAAAACCGCCTCCGCAATTTCATTGGTATTTCCAGAACGTCCAACAACATGATTGGAGAGAAACAGCGGATCTGTATCATGGACTGCTTCCGCTTTATCTTGATTGATGTTGGTTTCAGTCCATCCTGGGCAAATCACATTGATTCTGATCGGAGTCTTCGCATATTCTAAGGCCGCGGATTTCGTGAGCCCGATCACGCCATGTTTGCTGGCTGAATAGGCGGCTTGATTTCTCACTCCATGTAAGCCTGAAATAGAGGACGTGTTGACAATCACACCAAAATTTTGTTGAGACATTTGTTTCAATTGATATTTCATGCAATACCAAACCCCATTTAAGTTGGTATTGATAACATTCAACCAATCGTCTAATTCACAATTTTCTATTTTATTGATCGCTCCCGTGGTTCCGGCATTATTGAAGGCATAGTGAATTTCTCCATATTTACTAATAATCTGAGCAATCGTCTTTTCTACCTCTTGATGCTGAGAAATATCGGTACGAAAAAACTCTGCACTATAGCCGTTTATGGTGAGATTTTCAACTTGAACTTCGCCGTTTTTTTGATCTCTATCTAAAATGATGACCTGGGCTCCATTTTCCGCGAATTTCGTGGAGGTGGCCTTGCCAATCCCATTCGCCGCTCCTGTAATGACCACGACTTTTTTATCGAAACATGTATACATTTTAGTCAAACAACCAATGGTTAGGGTTTTGGATTAACAATTTTTCTTTCAAATCGATGGATTTGTATTGATCATAAAGAGGAAAAATATTTCTCAACAAATGATCATAGCCTTGTCCACCATATTTTTTCAAACAAATTTTGAAACAAATATCTTGTGATACCAGCAATTTATCGACAAACCCATCATCAATGAGTTTTTTTAAAAAAACAATTTTATCAACATCTCGGTAAAAGGCAAATCCTCGACTATCGATTGTAAATTCCATCCCGAAGCTATCATACTCGATAAAAACACCTGTTTTGGCAAGATCAATCTGATAATCATAATCATCTAAAGCTAAATCCATATGGCACAAGACCACTTTATTGAGATTCGCCCCTTCACTGTCTAGAATTTTAATNACATTCAGTCCNTCTCTCCCTTTCATGTTAGAAAGATGGATACTGATGGGGTAATTNCCTTTCTTATGACATCTTGCCGCAGCACGTAACACTTTTTCTTCATTTTTTGTGACCGTTGTGCTGGTTCCAATTTCCCCAATAATACCAGCCTTGATATTGGTTTGCTCAATCCCTTCTTCGAGTTCCTTGAGCATAAATTCAGACAATTCCTCAATTGANGCATCATTGATATGGGGGGGATGGCTGGTTTCAACATAAAAACCTGTTGAGGTGATGACATTGAGACCCGTTGCGCTGGAGAGGTGTTTTAATTTGTCAACATCTCTTCCCATCCCACAATTGGTGACTTCTACGATGGTGTTGCCGCCTTCATTTTTGAAGTAATTGACCTCATTGATTGCTTCAGTCACATCGTCTAAAACACAATTGCTCGGGCTCAGATAAGGGTCTCTTTTAATTTTCCATAAATTTTCAAGAGCGATTTCTTCNCCATTTTCCTCAATCGCATTGAAATTAGACTGGTCCAAAAATAAATGTTCGTGGACTAAAGTTGTGCCGAGGTCNTCTTTTTCAATCAGGCCATTGACCGAATTTATCGTCATGATTTCACACTATCGGAGGAAGGACATTATTTCCAAATAGTTCAATACTAGTTATTGAATTTGAAATAGTTTTTTAGGGTTATTGATTAATAGGTTCTTGAGAGAACTGTCTTTTAACCCTAAGGTTTTTAAATTGGGTATTATATTTTCTAGAAAATGGGAATAACCCATGCCACCAAACCTTCTTAAGCTTGTTTTGAAACAAACATCTTGGGAAATNAGTAGTTGTTTTTCGTAGCCTAACTCACATAATTTGACTAAGGCTTTCATTCTAGGATAATCGGAAAGTCCTCCTGCACCAGGAAAAGCATTGTCANAAAAATCAGATTTGCCAAAACAATCGTAACTGAGATAAATCCCCTGATCTAAGAGGCTTTTGTGATAATCTAAATCAAAACAGGTTCTGTCTGCATGACTTAAATAAAATTTATTCAAGTTTACTTTTTCTTGTTTCAACAATGCAATATAATCCAAACCGCATTTGACAAACCCGTTTCTTTTTTTTACATCAATCAAGGCCGGGTGTATGGTCATCGGGACATTNGTTTCTTTTTGAGCAAGACAAGCCGCCAAGATAACTTTTTTTTCAAGTTCGGTGTAAGGGGCTGCACTGCATCCGCATTCCCCAATCAAGCCAGCCTTAATATCCGTCTTCTCAATGCCAACATTGATTTCACTGATCATGATTTCAGCCAGCTCATGAATGGTCTTTTGTTGAATATAAGCAGGGTAGGTGGGTTCCAAATACCACCCTGTTGAAGCGATGACATTGATCCCTGTTTTCGCTGAAATAGTTTTCAGCGAATTGATATCTCTCCCCATACTGATATTAGTGACATCCACAATCGTCTTACCACCAAATTGATGGTAACGTAATAATTCATCAATAATGAATTTGTTATTGTCGAGCACCAAATTGTCTTTTGAACGGGTNGGGTCCCGTTTTAAAGCGCCTAAATTTTTAATTTTTACTTTGTCATGAAGTATTTGTTCATAATCTTGATTGATTGATTTTGTGATGTTTTTTGTGACATTGAAACTTTTTGAATTTGTTTTTCCAGCAGATGCCATAAAACTGATATCCACATGGAGATGCTCATGCATCAAGACAATGCCTAAATNTTTAATATCAAGCTGACCTAAAACGGTATTGATTGTCTTCATCGCTTATATTCTCGTGATTTCATACTCTAAGGAGATTTTCATACCTGAGCAGTTGCTGAGTTCACAATAAAATTTATTGGTATAAATGATTTGTTCAGGAATGAGNGGAGGNGTTCCGCATAAGATAATGGAATTATTTANGTCAGATTGTATCTCTTCCTTGACAAAATCAATAATTTCTTCGGGTTTCATAAAAATTTCAAGAGAAGCCTCTTGATACAATATTTTTTCATTTCCTTGGGCAACCCAGCTTTTTAAGGTTAAAGACTTCCATTCTTTGATTTCTGAATAATCCCAAACGACATCGGATAAGACGACAGGGCAAACTTGTTTTGATTTTTCGACATCATGTTTTTCTATTCCNCGGTCGGTATGGTCACTGGCAAGGCCNAGATANATTTTATCATTTTGCAACAAGAGNAAATATTCNACTTCTCCTGAAGTGTCATCTGAAATGACACGAATGCCTGTATTGACGGCAGGAGACAGGTTAGCCTTTTTATACAACATGGGGGTTTTGTCAGGAGGGGTGACCCCAATTTTCTTCAACTCATCGATATGATCTTGGAGCGCTTGTTGGTTGCTGGAGGTGTAACCACAGATGTAAATATTTTCAATCTTCGCCTCTAAATTTATTAATTTGTCATCCAGTAATAATTTAAAGTTTTTCATAATCCCTTATTGGTTGTTATAATCGAATTCCACCACTGATGTTGAGCGCTTCCCCAGTAATCGCTCCTGACTTTTCTAATGATAAATAATAAACCAGATTGGCGACTTCCTCTGGCTGGATAAATCGTCCAATCGCATTCGATNCTTTTTCCAATATCGCCATTGTTGAAGAGCTTCCCGATAGCTCAAATTTTAAACGGTTTCTGAGCATCGTCGTATCAATCGGCCCTGGGCAGACGGCATTGACCGTGATTCCATGTTGAGCGACTTCGAGAGCAATTGTTTTTGTTAAACCAATCAAGCCATGTTTAGAAGCGCAATAAGCGCCTCCGTATTTAAATCCGGTTTTACCTGCAACAGAAGCAATATTTATAATCCGCCCCCATTTCTTTTTGATCATTCCTGGTAAAAAGCACTTGCTCAATATATAAGGTATTGTTAAATTAATTTGAAGACTAATTTCCCAGAAATCATCATCATATTCATGAATCATTTTTGGATTCACTCCGCTTCCAATACCAGCGTTGTTGATCAATATATTGACGTACTTATACTCAACGAGTATTTCATTAATCACTTTTTCTAAATATTTGTTATCATTCAGATCTAAGTGAACTCCTTTGACATTCTGATTTAATTTTTTTAACTCTTCTACCGTTTGAGTTAATTCCTTTTCAGCTTTGTCAATGAGGATCATCATCNCTGTATCTTTTAAGAGAACGGATGAGATTGCTTGACCAATTCCTCTGGCACCACCTGTAATTAAAGCTATTTTTTTCATATCAATCAGGAAATGAAATGCTTCCTTCTCCCTTACTTCAAATAAAAAATTTAAAAGTCCATTTTATNACTCGTAGTGGGACTNATAAAGCGGTCGATGGGATCAATTTTAATATTTACCCTGAAAAAACCCTGGGTCTTGTCGGTGAAAGTGGTTGTGGAAAATCGGTTACCGCCAAATCCATTCTTCGCCTGATTCCACTGCCTGGAAAAATTGTATCCGGTGAAGTNTTGTATCATGATCATGAAGAAATNGTTGATTTATCAAAAATTGATCCGGATGGTAAACGAATTCGGAGTATTCGTGGAAATCGGATATCNATGATCTTTCAAGACCCGATGTCCAGTTTGAATCCTGTCTACACGATTGGTGATCAAATTATTGAAAATATTAGAATCCATTCAAAAGTTGATAAATTGACCGCCAAACAAAAGGCGATTGACTTACTCAATGCGGTTAAAATTTCATCTCCACATCTCAAAATCGATGATTTTCCTCATCATTTTTCAGGAGGCATGCGCCAAAGAGTGCTGATTGCCATGGCCCTTTCCTGTAATCCTAATCTTCTTATTGCTGATGAACCGACGACTGCCCTTGATGTCACAGTTCAAGAACAAATCCTGGAACTCTTCAATGAATTGAAAGCACAGTATAAAACCGCTGCGTTGTTTATTACCCATGATTTAGGCGTNATCGCAAAAATTGCAGATTTTGTCGCCGTGATGTACCTAGGGAAAATCGTCGAATATGGCCCTGTCGATGATATTTTTAATAATCCCGCACATCCTTATACGAAAGGGTTAATCAAATCGACTCCATCGATTCTTGGGNAAAGAAAACTGAAACTGGATACGATAGAAGGCCAAGTGCCTGCATCAAATTTTGAAATTAAAGGTTGTGTGTTTTACAGCCGCTGTGAATACGCAACAAAAGAATGCCTGCAGACCACACCTGAGATGATAAAAATGAAAGAAGACCATGTGGCTGCTTGCCTGAACTTAAAATGAAGGGTCTTATGTCAAAAAATAATCCTTTAATTGAAGTCAAAAATTTAAAAGTCCACTTTCCTGTTCGNCAAGGACTGTTGCATAATATTACCGGTTATATTAAAGCCGTTGATGGCATTAATTTTTCAATCAATAAAGGAGAAACACTGGGCCTTGTTGGAGAAAGCGGTTGTGGAAAAACAACCACGGCTCGTGCCATCCTGCACTTAATCAAACCAACGTCTGGTGACATTTTTTTTGATTATTATGACGAAACCCTTCAGCAATCCAGTGTCATCAATCTTACAAAAATTCCTGATAACGTCATGAAGCAAGTGAGAAAGAAAGCTCAAATGATTTTTCAAGATCCTTATTCTTCGCTAGATCCCCGCATGAAGATCAAAGACATCATTATCGAACCTTTATTGATTCATTACAAATTAAAAAAACCTGAAATTGATGCGAAGCTCAAATCGTTATTAAACCATGTCGGTCTCAATCCTGACATTCTGGATCGCTATCCTCATGAATTTTCAGGAGGGCAACGACAAAGGATTGTCATTGCTCGGGCTCTTGCACTGAACCCCAGCCTTATTGTTGCAGACGAACCTGTTTCAGCACTGGATGTCTCCATCAAAGCACAAATTATTAACCTCTTGAATGAATTACAAAATAAATTTCAACTGACACTCTTGTTTATTTCTCATGATTTATCGGTCGTCCGTCATGTTTGTGAGGATATTGCTGTCATGTACCTTGGAAAAATTGTTGAAATTGGTAAAACCGAGGATATTATTTTTTCCCCAAAACACCCTTATACAGAAGCCCTGCTCTTATCAGTGCCCATTCCTGACCCAAAAATTGAAAAAAACAAATCATTCACGCTAGGGGATATNCCAAATGTGGTTGACATTCCTCAAGGCTGTAGTTTTCAAGACCGCTGTCAATATTCACAAGAAATCTGTCAGAATGAAGACCCTCCCTCAGTCGATGGTGGCAATGGCCATATTTCCTTTTGTCACTTTGCCAATTCAATTGAGCTNAAATCCATCGCCAGTTGATCGGATTGGTATTAGATAAAATCAGGCGCCAGTTTGTCTCTCAAGCCATCTCCCATCAGATTCAGTCCAATCACTATTAAAGATAAGATCGCTCCTGGAATGATACAGATCCAGGGAGAAAAACCTAAAAAGGAAACACCACCTCTAATAATATTGCCTAAAGTGGGGGTCGGAGGTTGAATTCCGAGACCCAAAAAACTCAATCCTGCCTCGACCATAATTGCTTCGGATANAAATAAAACAGATTGGATNATTAAGGGTCCCGTGATATTTCTCAGGACATGTTTATAAATGATGTAAATCTTGCCGCCTCCAAAAGAAAAGGCGGCTTCAATAAATTCATTTTCTTTGACTGNNAACGTACAAGCTCTCGCCATTCTTGCAAATCGTGGNGNCTGNGCAATCCCAATNGCAATCACTAAAGGGGTATAACCAGAACCGACTGCCGCGATGATTAACAAGCCCATGATCAATAATGGAAATGCCATCAGAATATCAACGACTCGTTGCACTAAAAGATCAGCCGTTCCCCCATAAAAAGCTGAATAACAGCCTAAGGGTAAGCCGATCAGGATTCCAATGATGACTGATAAGACTCCGACTGAAAATGAAATCGCAACAGCAATGGAGACTCGGGCAACTAAATCCCGGCCAGTATCGTCCGCGCCAAACCAATGATCCGCGTTTGGCGCCAAATATAAAAGATCATAATCTTGTGAATAAGGCGAATAAGGCCAAAATATGATCCCAATCAGTGGAAGTGAGATCAGTAAAAAGATGAGAGTTGATCCTAAGTTTAATGACTTATCCATTTATTAATTATTCGTATCTTATTCTTGGATCAAGATAGGCATAGATGATATCCACTAATAAATTCGACAAGGCGATAATCAAGGCATAAAGCGCGAGTAATGTCTCGATCACAGGATAATCGCGAGAATTTACCGAAATCACTAACAATTTACCTAACCCTGGCCTTCCGAATACCATTTCGGTCATGACCGTTCCTGCTAATATTGCTGCCAGCAGCATCCCTGCCGTTGTCACAATCGGGATCAACGCATTTCTGAAGACATGTTTGAGAATCGTTCTGATTTGATCCAATCCTTTAGATCTTGCTACGGTGACATAATCTTTATTGATTGTATCCAGCATACTTGCTCTGGTGATTCTGCCCAGTGTTCCTGAAATGAATAATCCTAGCGATAAGGCGGGTAATATCAATCGATACATGCGATCATAAAAATCATTCAAATTGCCGCCACCATNTTGAAGGGAAAATGGG
Organism: Rickettsiales bacterium; assembly: GCA_002712065.1. Taxonomy (GTDB): domain Bacteria; phylum Pseudomonadota; class Alphaproteobacteria; order UBA8558; family UBA8558; genus UBA8558. The sequence goes on from PARU01000005.1 coordinate 8,360, forward strand.
ATAGATAATGGCAAATAGCAAAATGAAAACTATGCCCACATAAAAGGGTGGCATCGATGGAAAAATCAAAGAGACGATGCGGATGATATGATCGACTTTTGTATTCCTTTTATATGCCGCGACAATCCCTAAGGGGATTCCAATCATCACTGCAATGACAAAACCTGAAATCGCCAACTCAATGGTAAATCGAATATGATATGAGATCAAATCTCCAATCGGAACTTTTTTGACGAGTGAGTTGCCAAAGTTGAAAGTGAATAATTTTCTTACGTATTCAAAATATTGTTGATAAATGGGGCGGTTCAATCCAAGGGTTTCCCGTAAGGCCTCATGGACATCAGGGGAGGCGTGATCTCCTAAAATAGCATAGGTGGGATCCCCCCCCTGCAAACCTCATTACGACAAAGACAATTGTCACAGCNCCNAGCATGACCACAATGGTCCACAACAATCGTCTAATAANATACTTTGNGATAATGACCTCTTTATTAGTTTAATTCACCCTCTCCAACGAATTCNTTCAGATATCTTATGCCATTGATTCCAAACTTTTGCTAACCCTGTTTTTGNAGGATCTCCGCCTGGATAACCCATATCGACCTTAGGACTGGCGACTTGCATGACAAAAAGTCCGGTAAATGGCATACCGGCAACCTCTTCAAGAGCAATCATTTGGGCCTCATTTAACATTTTAACCCGCGCTGCAGGATCTGTTTCAGTCCAGGCGCTATCCACTAATTGATCAAATTTGTCATTTTTGAAATTCCCCATGTTTTGACCTGGAGCATTTTTTGAATGCAAAAATTCATCTAAATAACCATTGGCATCAGGAAAACGAGAGGCCAGATACATCGGGAGAGGATTGCTTCCTCCTCTTGACAGCTTGAAGTAATTAGGAGCTTCTAAAACATTGAGTTTAAATTTTATATTCACTTGTGCCAGTTGTTGTTGGAAAACTTCATACGCGGATTGCCAAGCCCCCCACGGTCCGCTATAAACATCTCCTAAGTCTAAACCCTTGGAAAATCCAGCTTCAGCAAGTAGTCTGCCTGATTTTTCCGGATCATAGGGATAGATTGGTTCTGACAAATTCAATCCGCCATAAATCCCAAATGGTTCTGCAGAGGTATAAGGAGCGGTTTGGGGCAAAATAAAATCGGTGCCTTGTCCTAATATTTTTGCAGCTTCTACTTGATTTAAAGCATGGGCAATTGCTTTTCTTACCCGGATATCATCGAGGGGGGGGATATTAAAGTTGCATCGCATGATGGTGGGTGCGGGTGGCCATTGTTTCCACGTGTTTAAACCGGATCTTTCTGCTAAAGCGATTCTTGCCTGGAAACCGCTGCCTGCCGCCATCAGATGCGCTTCACCACCCCAAACCGCAGCATCTCTTGAGGTGACATCCCCATACAATACGATTTCCACTGCATCCACATTCGTCATCTCAACATCCCCATTTTTCCATCGGAAATGATCCTTGAATGGGGTCAAGATGACCCGATCTCCTGGTCTATATTCCTTTAATTCAAAGGGTCCGGTTCCTACGGGATTGATTGAAAATTTATCTCCCATTTTCTCGGCTGCTTTTTTGCAAGCAATATTGCCTGTTTGCCAATCAAAGACTTTTGTGAGAAAAAGTGGATCGGGTTTTGGGACACTCAGCTTGATCGTGTAACGGTCAATCACTTGAACACTGACATTGGCGAATCTTTTACTCCAAGCCGATCCTGTCTTGGGATCTTTGACCCGATTGACTGAAAATGCGACATCGTCTGCGGTGAATTCACCAAAACCTTTTTGCCACTGAACATTTCTTCTTAAGTTAAACGTCCATTCCGTCAAATCCTTATTGCTTTCCCAGTGTTCTGCTAAATCCCCTTCAAGTGCGGCCGGGTCTGCAGATGCTCCTCCTGGAGGTGTCCTGACTAAACTATTGAACATAGCAGCTATCACCGAATAGCCCGTATGTTCGTTAGCAGTGTGTGGATCAATCGCACTAAATTGACCCAGTGCCATCGCCCCTCGGATGACCTTTTCTGATTGAGCCTTCGCTGAAAAATTTATAAAGGGAGTGGCAAGAGTTGCTGCTGCCAAAGTCCCACTGGTTTTCTTAATGAATGAACGTCGTGTTGCTTTTTTTGTCATAATGCCCCCGATCAATTGTTTAATTCAGTCACTCCTTTTTAAAAAACATTGCAGGAGTGACCTCCTTGTTTGGTTTTTAGAGGTACCTTGCTATCGTGGAAGAATTTGAAAAGAACAGGAATCCTTTTTATAATTCATGCAAGTCATTATTCAATCTCCCATGGCAAAGTGCCAACTTTTCAATAGGAATCCATCTTAATCCCAGCATTTTAGGAAGTCAAATGAATAATACGATATATTGTATCTTTTTTAATTTGACTTCCTAAAACAGCTAAGTTACATTCGATTATCCCAAAGGAGNAATTTCNGATTATCCGAGAATGAAGGCCATGGCCAAATTATTTCGAATTCAATAGAGATGGAGTTTACAAATGAGTGAAGGACTGGAAGAGTTTAGAGAGAAAATTTGTGGCTGCGAAATCAGTATTAAAAGAAAAGGCAAAGGCAAGAAAGTTTTATTTCTGCATGGTGGTAGAGGCGCTCCGGTTTGGCTTCCATTTATGGAGGAACTCTCAAATAAATTTGAGTTATATGTCCCAGAACATCCAGGGTACGGTCAATCAGACACTCCTGAGTGGCTCGACAAAATGGAAGACCTTGGCTATTTTTATTTAGAATTGATTGAACATTTCAAAATGCAGGATATTCATCTAGTGGGCTCCTCAATTGGTGGCTGGATTGCCGCTGAAATGTGCATCAGAANCACAAACAAGATNAAATCATTGGTCTTAGCGGCACCGGCAGGCTTATCCTTACAAAGACAATACGGTTTNGATCCCTTCATTTCTACTGATGATGAATTTACTCGAAATGCATTTTATGATCAAAAATTGGCTGAGGGTATGATCAATCAGGAAGTTGATGAAGCAGCAATGGATCTCATTCTAAAAAATAAAACCACGGGAGCAAGACTGNCATGGAAACCCCGNATTTACAGCCCTCAAATGGAAAAATGGTTATTCCGAATTAGAATTCCTACCTTAATCATCTCGGGAAGTCATGATAATATTTGCCCCTTAGAGCAGTCAAAATTATTCAACAAAAAGATTGAAGGTTCTCAATTGGCAATTATCGAAAACTGTGGCCACCTTCCTCATGTCGAAAAGAAAGATGAGTATTGTGATTTAATTACAAATTTTATCATGGAGTAAAAAGATGCAGGTAATGTGCTTTCATTTAATGCCCTATGCAGCCCTTGATTTGACTAAAGTTGCCGACGATGAATGCTTGTGGGTCACTTATCCCAATTCGAATTATGATCCGAAAGAGGGCAGCAAATTATATAAAAGATACCTCGATGAATTAGAACATGGGGCTCAGTGTGGATTTCATGCGATTGGTGTCAATGAACACCACCAAACTGCCTTTGGATTGATGCCCACACCTGGGGTCTTAGCAGGAGCTTTAACTCAAAGAAACCTTGGTAATGCCAAATTAGGCGTGATTGGTAGANNGCTTCCGCTGTTAGAAAATCCCTTAGCTGTTGCAGAAGAATATGCCGTCATTGATAATCTCACAGAAGGCAAATTGATTGCGGGGTTCGTCAGAGGAATTGGTGCGGAATATCATACATCCGGAGTCAACCCTGCTGAATCATTGGATCGGTTTCATGAAGCCCATGACTTGATATTACAGTCTTGGACTGAAGAGGGTCCCTCACAATTTCATGGCAAATATTATAGCCATCGTTATGTGAATGTTTGGCCAAGACCTTATCAAAAACCACATCCGGATATCTGGATCCCTTCACAAGGGAGTACGGAGACCATTATGTGGGCAGCACATCCTAGTAGAAAATATACCTATTATCAAACCCTTGCCTTAGCAAAGGTGATCGATAAATATTTGGGGATGTATAAATCAGTTGCGAAGGAATATGGTTATGAAGCGAGCCCCAATCAACTGGGATGGTCGGTCCCTGTCTATGTTTCCGATACCAATGAAAACGCCATCAACGAAGCGAGACCTCACATTGAAGCGTTCATTAATAAATTTTTAAAAATGCCCGTAGAACGGTTATTGCCTGCAGGGTATACCAGTATTGCTTCTTTGAAGGGTCTGATCAATGCTCGCAAAGCCACCACATTGGGAGGGTATCAAACCATTGAAACCCTCATGAAAAATCAAATGTTCATCTGTGGAAGTCCGGATCAAGTCACAAAATTTTTCAAAAAAAGGAGCAAAGAATTGGGCATTGGCCATTTGAGCGCTACCATGCATTTTGGAACCTTGCCTCATGAACTGACTATGCGTAGTATTGAACTCTTTGGAAAACAGGTTCTTCCGCACATCGTGTGAATATNNATTCAGTAACCCCAAACCCTAACCATTGGTTGTTTGACTAAAATGTATACATGTTTCGATAAAAAAGTCGTGGTCATTACAGGAGCGGCGAATGGGATTGGCAAGNCCACCTCCACGAAATTCGCGGAAAATGGAGCCCAGGTCATCATTTTAGATAGAGATCAAAAAAACGGCGAAGTTCAAGTTGAAAATCTCACCAAAAACGGCTATAGTGCAGAGTTTTTTCGTACCGATATTTCTCAGCATCAAGAGGTAGAAAAGACGATTGCTCAGATTATTAGTAAATATGGAGAAATTCACTATGCCTTCAANAATGCCGGAACCACGGGAGCGATCAATAAAANAGAAAATTGTGAATTAGACGATTGGTTGAATGTGATCAATACCAACTTAAATGGGGTTTGGTATTGCATGAAATATCAATTGAAACAAATGTCTCAACAAAATTTTGGTGTGATTGTCAACACGTCCTCTATTTCAGGCTTACATGGAGTGAGAAATCAAGCCGCCTATTCAGCCAGCAAACATGGCGTGATCGGGCTCACGAAATCCGCGGCCTTAGAATATGCGAAGACTCCGATCAGAATCAATGTGATTTGCCCAGGATGGACTGAAACCAACATCAATCAAGATAAAGCGGAAGCAGTCCATGATACAGATCCGCTGTTTCTCTCCAATCATGTTGTTGGACGTTCTGGAAATACCAATGAAATTGCGGAGGCGGTTTTATGGTTATCCTCCCCCTTGTCTTCCTTTGTGAATGGCCATACGATGGTCGTTGATGGCGGAAGGATGGCATTATAATAATTTAAGGCTCAATATGGATTCCAGGGTCTTTTTGTGGATTTCGCTTTTAATGAGGTGAAGAGCGATTAGGTATCAGGTATTAAGTTCTTGTGCAATAATATTTTGATGTTTTCTTTAAACAAATTACCATTGAATCTTTGTGTTTAGGCGCATAAAAAGGAAAATTAATTTTTTGAAAATATTAAAATAATTTAGCCTACGAACTTAGGTATTAGAAAAGGTGTGTCATCCCTTGAAGAGTCACCCCTTAATACCTAATCGCTAAAACCTAAAAGCTTTTCCAAATAAGCTAAGATCATCACAAATGGCTCAATTTTCAATAAGTCCCCGGAATCCATAAAGAGCCTAATTTAATATGGAAAGGTTATGATAAAACAACACTTAGAATTTAATAGTCTTGATTTAGATGCGGGATGGCAGGTTCCCCCTGGATATCCTGAAGGAATCGAACAAAAGATTTTAGCTGGAGATTTAGATGAACCCAATCAAACTGGAAACCGCACAAGATTATTAAGATTTAAGGCAGGTATCTATACAACAGAACCGTTTATTCATGAATATTGGGAGGAAGTCTATTTGCTGGAAGGCGATTTGATTGTAGGAAATGATGAGAAAGGCGAAGGGGGAACCGTTTTTTATAAAAACACTTATGCCTGCAGACCTCCAGGGGTGTACCATGGACCTTTCAAATCAAACAATGGCTGTTTATTGTTAGAAACTCACTATTACACCTAATCCGTTACATCTATAAAAAAATATGGAAAAAACTGGTGTCTGGACCATCAGATCAAAACCTCTGTGCCCCACCTTCTACGAGCTTGGATGGAAACCGAAATGGAATAAATGGAGACAGGTTTCTCTGTTCGATGATGCTATCGAACTGCTTGAATACCTGCCTAGGCGAGAGAAAGCCTATGGTACAGTTCCTGACCATGACGAAAACAATGAGATCATCGGGCACGAGATCTATCCTGCCTACTTCGTCTTTCCCAAAAAAGGGCGGTTCAATCCAAGGGTTTCCCGTAAGGCCT
>PARU01000006.1 GCA_002712065.1 Rickettsiales bacterium
ATTGCGGAAAATTCAATTATTGGAACAGGCCAATGGGGTTTGATGCAAAGTTTAGCTGCATTATTTGTAGCCTTTTTTTCTCCGATATTCGGTTCTATCGCCGATCATGCAGGATATAAAAAAAGATGGTTACTTTTTTTTACATTTGTTTGTATAGGATCTGTCTTGATGCTTGGAGATATTCATCCCGATTCTTCACAGGCCTTTCAGGCTCTGATCCTGGTTTTTTTTGGTATTTTAGGCTTTGAATTCGGGATGGTTTTTTATAATTCATTCCTTTCTAAGATTGCCCCTTCTGGAATGATTGGAATGATTTCTGGATTTGGTTGGGGTTTTGGATATTTCGGCGGATTAGCATCGCTTTATTTAATATATACATTATTTGCATCACCGAACGCCTTGCAAGAAGGGAATCCATTAGATATTGCCTCCGTAATGCCTTTCGTTGCTTTCTGGTTTTTGTTATTTTCTCTCCCTTTTTTCCTGTTTGTTAAAGAATCCGTGCCAAAAATAAGAAGGAGAATCCTCCCTTCTTTTTTGGGAGGCATTCGAAATTTTCTATCCTTTTTTTCCACCTTGAGGAAACACAATCAAATTGTATTGTTTTTGATAGCTCGCATGTTATATGCGGATGGCCTGATCACCCTGTTTACTTTTGGGGGTATTTTTGCCGCTACTATTTTTTCTCTCGATATTGGCGAAGTTATTCTTTTTGGTATTTTAATTAACATAACTGCTGGAATTGGTTCATTTGCATTTTCTTTTTTGGATGAAACTCTTGGTTCCAAGAAAGTTATTCTAATATCTCTAGGCTTTTTAATTGCCTTGTGTACCATATTATTCTTTTCCACAAGTGAAAAAAGTTTTTGGTTTTTTGGAATCCCTCTTGGATTCTTTGTTGGGCCGATTCAAGCTTCCAGTAGGGCTCTGTTAGCAAAAATGGCTCCTAAAAAAATGAGCACTAGGTTTTTCGGAGTTTTCGCGTTTTCTGGAAAAGCCACGTCTTTTTTGGGTCCAGCATTAGTTGGATGGGCAACCGTCTATTTTGGAAACCAACGCGCAGGCATGATTGTTATTATTTTATTTTTAGTTTTGGGCTATTTATTACTTTCAAGAGTAGGAAAATTAAAAGTTTTTAATGCTTAAAGTGACGCATTCCTGTAAAAACCATCGCCGTTCTATTGGCATTGGCAGCTTTGATTACTTCTTTATCTTTAATAGAACCTCCTGGTTGAATTACAGCCTTTGCTCCCGCCTTAATGATCTCTAATAAGGCGTCAGGAAATGGAAAAAAAGCATCGGAGGCAACTACACAATCTTTAGTTTTGGATACTTTTTCGTTTGCAAGATTTTTTGCTTCTTCAGACTTTAAAACGGCTATTTTTGCCGAATCAATCCGACTCATCTGCCCCGCTCCAATTCCAACTGTCACTTTGTTTTTTGCGTAAACAATAGCATTGGATTTTACGTGTTTGCAGACAGTAAAAGCAAAGAGAAGATCATCCATCTCTCTTTTTGATGGTTTTCTTTTTGTTACCGTTTTAATTGATATTTTTTTTACTTTTCCATTATCTACATCTTGTATAAGCAATCCTCCGGATAGGGATTTAATTTGCGGCTGTGTATTAGGAGAATTCGGGATACCTCCGGTTTCAAGAACACGAATATTTTTCTTTCTTTTAAATATTTTCTTTGCTTCAGCACTAATTTTTGGCGCGATAATAACTTCTGTAAATAATTTAATAATTTCCTTAGCAGTTTTACTATCCAGAGGTTGATTTACCGCAATCACTCCACCAAACGCACTAATCGGATCACAGGATAGAGCTTTTTTATAAGCACTGAGTACGCTTTTTGTCTCCGCAACACCACAAGGATTTGCATGTTTGATAATGGCTACAGCTGGGGATTGAAATTCACTAACTAGTTCAAATGCTGCATCCGTGTCATTAAAATTATTATAGGATAACTCTTTTCCTTGGATTTGTTTGGCTGTTGATACACCAAATCTAGCTTTATCTGTGCTATAGAATGCACCTTGTTGGTGAGGGTTTTCTCCATATCTCAATTTTTCTTGCAGCTTTCCATTGATTAATAAAAGATCAGGAAATTTCTCCTCTTTTTTTAGAGACATCCATTGACTAATTTTTTGATCATATGTTGATGTTCTTGTGAAAGCCTTTAAAGCCATCTGTTGGCGGAAATGATATGAAGTTGATCCACGATTCTTTCTTAATTGCTCTATTAAGATTTTATAATCCTTCGGATCTGTAATAACGGTTAAAAATTCGTGATTCTTTGCAGCCGCTCTAATCATGGCGGGGCCGCCAATGTCAATATTTTCTATTATTGTTTGAAAGTTCTTTCCGGCCGCAATTGTCTTTTCAAACGGATATAAATTAGCGATTACTAAATCAATTCCAGGAATTTTATAGTTTTTAAGGATATTTTTATGCTTCTTCAGATTTCTTCTAGCAAGTAAAGCTCCATGAATTTTAGGATGTAAGGTTTTTACACGCCCGTCTAGGATTTCAGGAAAACCAGTAATATTAGAAATATCTGTTACAGGTATCTTTGCTTTTCTCAAAGCATTTGCCGATCCTCCTGTAGAAATAATTTCAATTCCTTTTGATTTTAGAAATTTAGCAAGAATTTCTAGCCCAGACTTATCAAAAACAGAAACTAGGGCTCTTTTTATTGCTACAGTCTTCTTAATAGTCATGTACTTTGTTTGACCTTGGTTTCGAGATCTATAATATTATTTTCTTTGCTATATTGAGGGATTACCTCTTTTAGGACAGCGATAGCATTTTTTTCATCCCCTTTTACCAGAAAATTTTCAATTTTATTGATAGCCGAAGAAATTTCCGAGAATTGTGGTATTTCCTGCGCTACAGCGAAAACATCTTTATGATCCGTTTCTATTCTCTTTTCATTTTTGTGGAATACTTCTTCATGAATTTTTTCACCCGGCCTCACGCCTATGGTTTTGATCTTAATTTGTTTTTTTGGTAAAAACCCTGCAAGCCTAATCATTTGGTTGGCCAAGTCGATAATTTTAACTGGTTTTCCCATATCTAAGGCAAAGATTGTTCCATGAGCAAGTTTTTGTTTACCGCTTCCATAGGCTGATGCTTGAAGCACAAGCTGTACAGCTTCTTTTGCAGTCATGAAGTATCTTGTCATTTCTGGATCCGTGATAGTGAGAGGCCCCCCTTCTTGTAGTTGTCTTTGAAAGAGAGGTATTACAGAGCCAGCTGATCCTAAAACATTTCCGAATCTTACAGTTACAAACTGGGTGGCATTAGGATTAGTTTTTCTATTCACATCAAGGGCCTGGCAATAACACTCAGAGAGTCTTTTGCTTCCACCCATGATATTCGTTGGGTTAACAGCTTTATCCGTAGAGATTTGGACCATAACTTTAACTTGATTTCTTTCGCAAGCATCTGCGATATTTCTGGTTCCTATCACATTAGTCAGAAGCCCTTCTCCCGGATTCATTTCTACAATCGGAACGTGTTTTAGTGCGGCTGCATGAAAAGCAATTTCTGGAGAAGTTTCTTTAAATATTTTTTCTACTTTACGCTTATCTCTTATATCCAGTATGTAGGATTTATGTTTTATCTTTGCCTTTTTTTCAATCAAGTACTGGGTAATTTCATATAATAAATTTTCACTTATATCTGCTAGAATTAGTTTCGATGGATTTAATTCACAGATTTGATGAACAAGTTCTGAGCCAATACTACCACCGGCCCCAGTGATTAAGACTCTTTTTCCGTCAATCATTGATTTGATGTTTTTTCGGTTCAATATAGTTTGTGTTCTCCCTAATAAATCTTCGATAGGAACTGACTCTATCTCGTCCATTTCCGAAATGCCGCTTTTTAAGCTCATGCGACTTGGAATTCTGGACAAGGTTACTCCAAATTTTTCAGCAATATTAAAAAGGTCTTGTGTTCCATCAGTATCTAGATTTTCAGTGGCTATAACAATTCTTTGTGGGCACTCATTCTCTGACTTTAGTTTTTCCAGAAGATTATTGAGGTTAGAAATTTGGTCAATTACTTCGACGTTATGAATTTTTTGTCCAATATTAGACTTACTTTTTCCTATTATGCCAATAATTTTGTAATTTGGGGCAGCAGATCTATTTAGCTCTCGTATGAATAACTCGCTCTTATTGCCCATTCCAACCAATAAAATTGGAACCAGCCTTTGATCATCTTTGGAGAACACGTATTTGAATTGATGATCTTTAAATACTCGATAGATAAAACGCGGTCCTCCTAAAAGAATAATTAATACGAACCAATTAATGAATGGTAGGCTTCTTGGGATTGTCTCTAGTCGGGTTATGGCAAACATTAAAAAGGTGAAAATAAAAACAGCTATTGTTGTTGTTTTAAAAATAGCCGTCATATCATTTAGGGAAGCAAAGCGCCAAATTCCCTTATAGAGGTCCGAACTTAAGAAGACAGCAGCACAAACAACTATAAAAATTGGGAGGCTTGGAAAAAGAAGATCACGTTCTTCCATAACTTGATCCCAACCTTTGATGAAAATCTCTTCTTGCAATCTTAAAAAGATTGAAATGAAAAAAGATAAACCNGCCATGAAGAGATCATGAATAAAGGCTAANCGGGATCTNCCAGAAACGAAAAACTGCAATATTTTCTAACCTAACTTTCTACTCTGAATCAATACTTTAACATAATTTTTATCAATTAACATTTCTTCCTCTAAAAAACATAAGAAGGAAAGCAACGATCGAAAACGAAATCAAGATTATTATTATATTTGCAACTACCGATTCTTNAAAAGTCGAGATCACAGCCATTGCGATTAATATTATATTAGTGAGCAGAATATAGGAAGATACTCTTGCGTGACTCATCCCCGACCTTACTCCAAGTTGGTAGCAATGTTCAGAATGAGCCTGCCAAATCTTTTTTCCGTCTNATANTCTTTTTATNAGGGTGGTGGTAGAGTCGCCAAGATAATATAGGGGCAGTATTATCGCAGGTATCCAAAAACCATTTGCTGCTAATTTTAATAATGACCATCCNAAGATAAAGCCCAANGGAACACTTCCCACATCTCCTAAAAATATTCTTGCGGGCTGCCAGTTCCATAAGAGGAATCCTAGGCTTGAAGCAAAAAGTATCATATTGAAGAACATTACCTCTCCAAGGGCTGAGGTTATGGTTGGCGCTATTCCAATAATAAGGAAGATTCCTGCACTGATGGAAATTGTTTGTACGCCAGAGATTCCGTCAATTCCATCCATAAAGTTGAAGAGATTTATGAACCAAATCCACAGAAGAAAGGTTAAAATAGTATCAATAGTATCAGGGAGCAATCCTTGGAAAACCAAGAATTCAGGATTGCTGGTTTTTATAAGGAAAAGACACAACCCAACTGNAAAAGATTGTAAAACTAAACGAAGAATTCTGGAAACACTCTTAACATCATCTATAAAAGAGACTATGGCCAAAATTAAAGCACATATAAAGATAGCAATCTGTTCTCTTGGAAATAAGGTTAATCTTTCATGATCTCCTGATAATCCATAAGTTGTTAACATAATGAAGCCAAATGTAAAGATTATAGAAATTCCACCTCCGACAGGTACCGGGACTTTGTGATTACTTCTTTCATTAGGATGATCAAGAATTCCTAATTTACTTAGAAACTTAATTAAGAAATATGTGAATGACCAAGAAGTGAAGGCTGTAAATAGTATTGGTATTGATAGTATAAATATTGAATCTGTCATAAAGTATTCTTTTTATCAAAAAGAAATTCGTGTTAGGTTTTATTCTTTATACAATTTTATAACTTTTATTTGGAAAATAATTGAAAATTTCTGTTGTCGGATTGGGTTATGTGGGACTTCCTTTAGCTATTGCTTTGGCTAAGTATTATTCCGTTGTTGGTTTTGATAAGAGCACAAAACGCATTNCTGAATTAAAAAAAGGTCAAGATGCTAACGGAGAAATAGATCGCAAGAGCTTTAAAGGGAAGAAAATTCTTTTTTCTTCTAGTGAAAAATATTTGGGGAAAAGCGAGATTTATATTATCACCGTTCCCACTCCGGTGAATAAGAAAAAAGAGCCAGATTTGTTTTTATTAAAGAATGCCTGCAAGGTTGTTGGNAAACGGATTACGAAAAANAATATTGTTGTAGTTGAAAGCACAGTATATCCNGGNGTTACTGAGNAAATTTGTGGGCCTATCTTACAAAAAGCTTCTGGACTTGTTTGCGGGAAAGATTTTTTTCTTGGTTATTCTCCGGAAAGAATCAATCCGGGTGATAAAAAACATAAATTAGAGACAATTACCAAGGTTGTTTCGGGACAAAATNGCTTTGTCTTGAAAAAATTAAAAACTATGTATGGGAAAATTATACCAAGAAAGATTTTTTTAGCTAAAAATATAAGAACTGCTGAAGCGGCAAAAGTAATCGAAAATGCTCAACGTGACATTAATATTGCCTTTATCAATGAAATCACAAGAATTTTTAGTCGATTAAATATTTCCGTTTCNGATGTTTTGGAGGCTGCAAAAACTAAATGGAACTTTCTCGATTTTAAGCCAGGATTAGTGGGTGGTCATTGTATCGGAGTGGATCCTTTCTATCTTGCTTACATAGCAAAGAAAAAGAAATTTAATCCAGAAGTTATTTTAGCTGGAAGAAAAATAAATGATAGCATGGGAATATTTCTTGCCGATAATATTCATGCAAGAGCTACAAATATTCTTAAAAAAAAGAGATTAAGAATCTTAATTTTAGGATTTACTTTCAAGGAAAATATCAAGGATTTAAGAAATACGAAAGTAGTGGATATTGTCAAAAGACTAAAAAGATTTGGCAATCAAGTAGAGGTTCATGACTATATGGCAGATTCAGCGATTGCTTATCGTGATTATCAGATTCGATTAAAAAATGAAAAATTAAATCAACGAAGAGCAAAAAAATTTGATTGTATAATTGGTGCAGTAGAGCACAGTCTTTATAAAAAAATTACGTGGAGCAATTTNTCNAATTTTTTAAAAAGAGAGGCNGTTATCTTTGATTTAAAAGGNATGTGGAGAAAACTGAAGATTCCCANAGGTATCGAAAAGATAGAATTGTAGNTGATGTTTATTNTCGCTGTGACTTGCTTTGTAATTTAGTTATTTTCCAATTAAGAGGTGGGTTCTCTTGTAATTCAGAGTATATTTTCTGAGTCACGATGATTTGATCAGTTTTTTGCCTTACTCCAGCGCCGAGATATATNCTTTTTTCTAATTGAATTTNGCCNTTATCGATTTCAAAACGCCACCCACTCTTGGATGCTAATGTTAACAATATAGAGCGCTGATTTACAAGTTTCAAAGCTTTCACTTCTGGGTGTAGATGAAAGTGTATTCTAATATTAAGAATATTTTTCCTTTTTCTGCTATTTTTCTGAAAAATCAGGATCTCTTTTCCAACAAGACTCTCACCGTTATTTGCTAAAACTAGATTTCTTTTATGAATAATTCCAAATTTTTCAAGATACCCATCGTGCTGGCANGAAATAGTTATGAAATTTTTTTCACTATTCCTAAAAATTTTTACTTTAGCAATTCGATTGCCTAGAGAACCATTTGGACGTATAGCGCTTGAATTAGTATCTTCTAAACATAATGTAGAATGCGCTGCAGTTGAGCGTTGTGCGAGATTCCATCTCCTATTATTGCNTTCTATAGCTCCGCAGTTAGTGATGATTCTTTCTTTTCCATGACTCATTTCAAAACTTAAGGAACCNGCGTGTGGAGAAGAAGATGCATTTTTTTTACTCGGATTTCCAACATCTAGAATTACCGATGTTTTTTTTGCCTCCATTCTCTCAAATCCAAAAGTTTTNGCCGAAAATATTTTCCCTCCGGGAGTATTTGTTCTGGTAAGAATCATTTCAATAATTGATCTTTTTTCTTCTTTGGACGAATTGAATAACGGTAATTTTCCATCATTGTGTTTTAAAAGGGATAAAATGGGTGCCATTCTATCAATCGTTGATTGTAATATTTTTGGTATTTTTAGATTTGCTGTGACCATCGATGCTCTTATATCCACAAGATCTTTTAAAACCAGCATATGAACTGAAGGGTTACGATCTAAGTGCCCACCATCTACTAAAATTTGTGTTTTTAATTCTTTTTCCAAGCAATCCATTCCTTTTTTTAAATAGCTTTCAGACTTGAAGAGGCATATTCCAGAATAAATCAAGCCTTTTGCGGCAGTAATTCTCTTTGGTCCAGTAGCCTCGAAATTGATTATTCGATTCAAATGACGAATTTGTTTAATAAGATTAGAGAAGAATAAAGATTTAAATTCCTTATTAGCGCTTGAGCAAAAAAAATTAAATCTTCCAAATAAATTGACGATTCTTTTTCCAATTAACCCACTATCCCATGAAAAATATTTCCAACTGTTGTTGTTTTTTATCCAGGTTAATATTAGTTGTCGTGTGATTTTCCTAGATTTATCTGAGCCGATTGAGTGAAGATCATTAATCCAATCAAAACTATGAATTTCATAGTATATTTTAAGATCATTCTTCTTTTCTAAATTTGTCGTAATTTTTTTACTGCAACATTTAAGAAAAAGTGGCAAATCGCTCTTTATTATCCTTTCGCCTATTTGAGGATCGCCTGGCCATGGGTAAGGTGGAATTATTTTTAATTCTTGGTGGGTTTTTCCTAGCAGTACCAACGAATATATAGGGTTTGCAAAAAAAAGTTTCGAAAAAAATTTATAAGCTTTTTCTTTATGTATATAATTCATGATAATAGGAGCTAATTTTATCTGACTTTATATCAATGAAAAAAGCAAAAACACAAAAATATAATCTTTTAAGAAAGAAAAATTTATTAAAAAGGAAATCTAAGAAAGCTCGTGAAGTTGATGGGCCGGTTGGACCAGAACCTACAAGATATGGAGATTGGGAACGTAAGGGCAGGTGTGTTGATTTTTAGTCCATCTAGGTCTTGTTTAGTCTGTTTTCTATCAAATTATCTACTACATCAGGATCTGCTAGAGTCGTTGTATCCCCAAGATTTTCATGCTCGTTGGCTGCAACTTTTCGTAAAATTCTTCTCATAATCTTTCCTGATCGTGTTTTTGGTAATCCCGGCGCCCATTGAATCAAATCAGGGGAAGCAATTGGCCCTATTTCCTTTTTGACCCAATTAACAAGA
Organism: Rickettsiales bacterium; assembly: GCA_002712065.1. Lineage (GTDB taxonomy): Bacteria > Pseudomonadota > Alphaproteobacteria > UBA8558 > UBA8558 > UBA8558. The sequence goes on from PARU01000006.1 coordinate 9,232, forward strand.
TCCTTTCTTAAGTCTTCACTGGGCGTTGCGTTACCCATTAATGTTACGTAGGCATAGATTCCCTGCCCTTTGATTTTGTGTGGAAAACCCACTACCGCGGCTTCAGAAACCTGATTGTGTGCAACTAATGCACTCTCAATTTCTGCAGTTCCCAGTCGATGACCAGAGACGTTGATAACATCATCGACACGACCAGTAATCCAATAATAACCATCCTTATCTCTGCGACATCCATCTCCTGTAAAATACATTCCCGGGTAAGCACTGAAGTACGTTTCAATAAATCTCTTATGATCTTTATAAACAGTTCTCATCATGCCTGGCCACCCATCTTTTATACATAAATTTCCCCTGCACTCTCCTTCTAGTTCTTTTCCTTCTGCGTTGACTATGCAAGGTTGAATTCCAAAAAATGGCTTAGTAGCAGATCCAGGTTTTAAATCTGTCACGCCAGGTAGTGGCGCAATTAGAATGCCACCAGTTTCCGTCTGCCACCATGTGTCTAAAACAGGACAACGCTTATCTCCCACTACATTNTAATACCATTCCCAAGCTTCTGGATTTATCGGTTCTCCAACGGTCCCTAAAATTCGAAGACTCTTTCTAGAGCATTTTTTAACGAAATCATCCCCAGCTCCCATTAAGGCCCTAATTGCAGTTGGGGCTGTATAAAATATGTTGACCTTATGCTTATCTACGACTTGCCAGAATCTAGAAGCATCTGGAAAGTTTGGAACGCCTTCAAACATTAGCGTTGTTGCTCCGTTTGCCAAGGGCCCATATACTATGTAGCTATGACCAGTTACCCAACCAACATCGGCTGTACACCAATAAATTTCCTTATCACGATAATCAAAAATATATTGATGGGTTAAGGAAGCATGAACCATATAACCGCCAGTTGTATGCAAAACCCCTTTAGGCTTTCCGGTAGATCCTGATGTGTAGAGAATAAATAAAGGGTCTTCAGCATTCATTTCCTCAGGGAGNCAATCATCGGGAACATCCTTACAGATTTCATGNAACCAAACATCNTTATNTTCGTTCCAAGAAATTTTTCCTCCAGTTCTTCTAACTACAACAACTTTTTCTACGGTAGTTGTATTCTTAACTGCCTTGTCGGTGTTTGCTTTTAAAGGAATTTTTTTTCCACTGCGAATTCCTTCGTCAGCAGTAATCACTATTGAACTATCACAATCAATTATTCGATTGGCCAAAGAGTCTGGAGAAAAACCACCGAACACTACAGAGTGAACCGCTCCTATCCTTGCACAAGCAAGCATTGCTACTGCTGCCTCTGGAATCATTGGCATGTAAATTGTTACTCTAGCTCCCTTCTTTGCACCAATATTTCTGAGAGCATTAGAAAACTTACAGACCATTTTATGAAGATCTCGATAGCTAATTTCTCTACTTTCGTTTGGATTATCACCTTCCCAGATGATTGCGGTTTGATCTCCTCGGTTATTGAGGTGTCTATCAATACAATTTACACAGGCATTTAGTGTTCCATCGTAGAACCAACGGATTTTAACGTCTTGGTCAAAAGAAACATCTTTGATTTTAGTATAAGGCTTTACCCAATCTATCCTTTTTCCATGCTCACGCCAAAATTTATCCGGATTTGAAATTGACTGGTGGTATTGATCTTCAAAATCTTTCTGGTTTATTAATGCAGATTCTTTTGCGCTTTCTAATACTTTATAAACTTTTTCTTTCGACATGAGAACCTCAGTAGATTCTATTGTTTATGAATTTATATTAACAAATAAAATAATATATGTCATTCGACCTTTGTGTCTGCCATTTTACAGATAATTTTCCACGATTTAGAATCGATTGGCATTACCGATAACCTGGATTGTCGAACAAGAGCTAAATGTGAAAGTTCTTTTCTAGATTTAATTTCGGACAACGACACCGGCTTTTTTAGAGTTTTAAAATTTTTTACATCTACCATTCCAAACCTCTTACTTTTATCTGTATGATCGGGATAATATTTTTTAGAAACCTTGACGATGCCTACGATTGTTCTTTCATTTACCGAGTGGTAAAAGAATACTAAATCACCAACCATCATTTTCTTCAAATTATTAGATGCTTGCCAGTTTCGAACACCATTCCAAAAAGTTGTCTTGTCTCTTAGTTGATCTTCCCATGACCAAGTAGAAGGCTCTGTTTTCACAAGCCAATAGGCCATTTAACCGAGCTCTGTGGGAAAAATTTGGCGAAAACGCTTTATAATTGTTTCTTCGAAAAGCCCAGCTTTACTGTATGGATCTTCATTTGCGAAATGTAGCGCTTCTTTGAAGCTATCAAATTTTGCTATTATGATGCTTCCGGTTGGCTGACTTCCATTTTCAGTTAGCGTGGGACCTGCTGAAAACAACCTGTCACCAAGAGTTTTTAAATAGTCAAGATGAGCGGGTCTGTTTTGTTTTCTTATTTCTAACCCATTTTTTTGATCGGTACAGATAATTGTATATAACAAGTCTTTTCTCCTTATATTTAATTTATATTAAATTCACTTTTGAAAGGTCNNCTTAATAAGTCAATAATNACAGNATCTATATTTGNNTGATTATTNAAAATATTATTTACACCNTGGCATATTGGCATTTCAATTTTCATTTTTTTGGCTAAATGNATAATAGAGGGTGCAGAGAAATAACCCTCAGATACAGTTTTTTGTGAAGAAATAATCATTTCAATTGNCTGACCTTCTCCTAACTTTATTCCTAAACTGGTNTTNCTAGATTTTTTACTTAAGCAGGTTAGAGTTAAATCNCCNAGGCCNGNAAGGCCCATCATAGTNGTTGGATTTCCACCTCTAGCATTACAGAATCTTATCATCTCTGCTAATCCTCTAGTAATTAACGCTGCTTGTGCATTTTCCCCAAGATTTCTTCCTTCAGCAATTCCTGAAGCAATAGCAATAACATTTTTTAATGATCCTCCAATCGCAACACCCATAATGTCTTCAGAAAAGTAAGGTCTGAAGTAATTAGATCCNATAATTTTACTGACAATATCCCANAATTTTTTGTCCAAAGTAGCTATTGTANCTGCCGAAGGAGATTTATTNGCCACNTCTATGGCAAATGTTGGACCNGATAGAAGNGCAAAGCTATTGTCAGGAAAGATTTNCTNGAAAACCTCGTTTACGAATAAATTACTTTTCTCCTCAATTCCTTTTGTGCAAATTACAAAGGGACTATCTTTTTTCTGGTATTTTTTTAAATTCACTAAACATTCCCTTAAGAATTTTGATGGAGTTGTAACAAAAATAATTTCCTTGTCCTTTAAATCTTTTATTTCTTTGGTTGCCTTAATCCCCGGATTAAGTTTAATGCCAGAGAGAAAATGAACGTTTTCATTTTGATTATTTATAGTTTCGACGACTTCACTTTCGTAAGCCCAAATCAAAACTTCGTGGCCATTTTCTGATATCAGATTAGCTAATGCTGTTCCCCAGGCACCAGCACCTAATATTCCGATCCCTTTTTTTTCCTTCGTCGACATTATCTTTTATTAGAGATTCTTTTTGAAGAATTGGAAACATTTAATTGCCATCTTGGTGTCGGTTTAAAATTGATATCACCTTTCATTCCAATCTTTATTCTTTCAATAGCTGCCCATGCGATCATAGCAGCATTATCTGTGCATAACTCTTTAGGTGGCGCTATGAAAGAGAAATTTGTTTCTTTAGCTAAAAAACTTAGCTTTGATCTTAAATAATTATTTGAGGCAACGCCACCGACAATTACAAGCCTTATTTCCTTTGACGGGAATCTTTTATTAAAAATTTTTACAGCATTTCTGCATCTATCAACTATAACTTCACAAACCGTTTCTTGGAATGAGGCGCAAATATCTTTTACGTTCTTTTTCATTTTTTTCTCTAGTTTCATTCTTTTGCAAAGCTTATTAGTTGCGGTTTTTAATCCAGAAAAAGAAAAATCACAGTTTTTTTTATTAATTAGTGGTTTTGGTAAATTAAATTTTTTTGGATTTCCATTTCTTGCTTTTTTCTCAATTTCTGGTCCTCCTGGATATTTCATATCTAGCATTTTAGCAACCTTATCAAAGGTTTCTCCAATTGCATCATCGTATGTTGTTCCAAGCAACTCATAGTCTCCTATATTTTTTGCTATTAAAATTTGGCAATGACCGCCAGATACTAACAATGCTAAAAATGGAAATTTACATTCCTCAAATAATCTCATTGACAGCACATGTCCCTCTAAGTGATTGATAGGAAAAAAAGGTTTCTTTAATGCAACGGAGATTGCTTTCGCTACTCCTGTTCCGACGATTAAGCCTCCGATTAATCCTGGGCCAGCTGTTGCTGCAATTCCATCTATTTCTCTAAATTTTAACTTTGCTGTTCGAAGACAACGGACAACAAGTCGATCAATATTGTCCAGATGTGAGCGAGCTGCGATTTCCGGTACTACGCCACCATAGGGTTGGTGTTGTTTTATTTGTGATAGGATAATATGCGATAGGATTTTTTTTCTATCGTTTACAATAGCAACTGAAGTTTCGTCGCAACTTGTTTCAATACCTAAAATATTCATCTAAACTATTCTATAGCATTGCATATATTTTTTACAAATTAACTAGATAGAGAAATTCTAACTTTCCATGTTGAAAAAAGAAAAAATTATTAAAATTGGTACTCGCGAAAGTCCTCTTGCATTGGTTCAGGCAGAAAACGTTCGAAAATTACTTAATGGAAAAATTTCTTTTTCCAAAAACCGTTATTCGTTAGAATTGTTAAAAATTAAAACCTCAGCAGATAAGTTTCGTCGAAAACCATTATATAAAATAGGGGGTAAGGCCCTTTTTACCAAGGAAATTGATCAGGCTTTATTAACAAAAAAGATTGATATTGCTGTTCATTCTTTAAAAGATATTCCTACTATTATTCCGAGAAGTCTTGAGATCGCTTGCGTTCTAAAGAGGGAAAATCCAAAAGATATCTTAATTTGTAATTCAGACAAAAATTTGATGACTCTGAAAAAGGGGGCCAGAATTGGCACTTCTTCGGTGCGTAGGATTGCTCAAGTTCTAAACATTCGACCAGATTTAAAAATTAAAGATTTAAGAGGAAATATACAAACGAGAATCAAAAATCTATATTCCGGAAAATACGACGCTATTTTATTGGCCTTGGCCGGCATTAAACGATTGGGCATTATCCTAAAAAATAGCAGCATTTTGTCAACGAGGATTGTTTTACCTGCGGCTGGGCAAGGAACAATCGCAGTTGTTTGTAGGAAGGATAATCTNTTAATGAAGAGGGCNCTTAGAAATATAAATNATNTGGATACCGAAAAGTGTATAGCGNCTGAAAGNGCNTTTTTGGCAGGCNTNGNTGGATCTTGTCAGTCTCCAATTGCGGCATTGGGTNGCTTTAATTCTAAAGGNNTTTTTTTATTTAATGGTTTNGTNTCAAAGTTAAGAGGTCGAGAAATTCATCGCGTAAAAATGAATCCTGAAAAGAATATTTCTCTTAAAGACGCAAAAATTATTGGNAGAANAGCAGCAAGAAAAATCAAAAATCGTACAGGAAAACACTTTTTTGATTAGGGGAGTTTTTTGCCATGTTGACGCTTGTTACTAGAGAAGAAAAAGATGCTAAACGAATTTCCAGNGTGTTATCTGAAAGGAAATTAAATACCCTTAANGTCCCTTTATTCTCTGTCTCCTACTATAAANACATAAAAATTAATTTAAGAAAAATCCAATCAATTATATTTTCTAGCTCTAATGGTGTTCGTGCCCTTTCAAAATTAACAAAAAAAAGAACCATTAAGGTTTATGTGATTGGAGATCGGACGTTTCATGTGGCAAAAAGACATGGTTTTAAAAATGTGATTAATGCAAAAGGGAACTCCGAAAGTTTATGTCGATTAGTCAATAATGAATTAAATCCAAAAAATGGAAAGTTATATTATGCTGCGGGTAAGGCTCAAGCAGTGAATATTAAAAAGCAACTTGAGCGCAAAGGTTTTTCTGTTCGAAAAGGCATTCTTTATGAAATAGTAGCTAGGAAATTTTTACCAAAAAAAATAAAAGATGCACTAATTAAGAAAAAGATCCATTTTGTATTATTTTTTTCNCCAAAGACTGCGGATATTTTAATTAAATTGGTTATCAAAAATAATTTACAATCCTGTTTTTCNAGTATTGACGCTTTTGTTTTTAGCCGTCCTGTTAAGGATGTTATTTCTGATATACGATGGAAAAGCATTAACGTAGCTAAAAAACCAAATCTAGAATCAATGTTGCAGGCAATTGATGCTAAAGTGAAAGCGAGAAAAAGATAATCTTATGGAAAATAAAGAAGAGAAAAAGACTATTTCAGATCAGNCAAAAATAGATAAAAAGAGATTAGGAAAGGTAATTATATTCCTACTCTTTTTTGGATTTTTGCTTATTTTTATATCAAATTATAAATATTTTTCAGATTCTTTTCAGCAATTTTTTTCTTTTCAGAAAGAAGANACGATAGAAGAAGCTTTTGAGGAAACCGTACTTGATGAACTGAGTCATCTTCGAAAAGATTTTGAATTAATCGATAGAAAAATTCAAGATCTTGACAAAGATGTGAATGATCGTNTGTCGCAGGTTGANCAAAAGGTTGGANATGTAAGTTCGCAAGAAAATTTTGAAAGTATAAAAAATATTAATTCAGAATTATTGGATATTAAGGATAGGCTAAATCGAATTAATTTAGATAATGATAATGGGAACACATTAATCTTTGCAATNGGTCAACTTGAAAAAAGAATTATGTTATCTGACCNTTTTGAAAAGGAATTACTTGTGGTCAGAAATCTAAATGATGATGAAAATATAGAAAAGATTATAAAACGTTTAGATCCTTTTTCAAAAAAAGGTGTCCCTACATTACGAGATCTTGAAAGGACGTTAGCTCTGATCGCAAAAAAAGTTATTTTAGCTGAAAAGGATCTAAAAAAACTCAATGTTTTTGAAAAAATTAAATATAAAATCTCTAATCTTATACATGTTCGGAGAATTGGAGATGCTGTTTCTGAAGAGAGCATTCAAGGCTTGATTGCTCTTGCTGAAGTAGAAATAAAGGAAGGGAATTTATTAGGGGCGGTTGGTTATTTAGACAAGATCCAAGGTGAGCCAAAGAAACTTTTGATCGATCTTATTAAGGATATAAAATCTAGGATTATTGCGGATGAATCTATCAAGGATTTTTCTGATTATATTATTTTACGGATTCAATAAGAAATCTTAAAAATGTTTCGCACGCTATTCTTTTTCTTTTTAATTTTTTTAACGGCCTTCGGTGTTGTATGGTTTTCAAACAACCCTGGGGAAATTATTATTAGATGGCAAGACTATCTAATTGAAACATCCTTTTTTATCACTGGACTTGTTCTTATTCTTTTTTGTATAGCGCTAATTGCTCTATATCGTTTTTGGTGGGGAATAAGGAATTTACCCAACTATATTACCGGAAAATGGTATCAAAAACGCAATCGTCGGGGATACAAACTGTTAACTGAAAGTATGGTGGCAATTGGGACCGGTGAATATGAGGAAGTTGAAGAGAACGCAAAAAAGATTGGTTCGCTTCTTAATTCTCCTTCACTGACGATGCTTTTATTGGCACAGGCTGCACAATTGAAGGGCGATGAAAAATCAGCGATGGTTTATTTTAATGCTATGCTTTCCAATAAGGACACATCCTTTCTTGCCATTCGTGGATTGATAGGACAGGCACTCAAAGCAAATAAACTTGATCAAGCTAAAGACCTTGCTTTAAAGGCTACGAAATTAAAGCCAAAGGCGCGTTGGACCTTAAACCTGTTATTTAATATTCAAGCTCGGCAAGGAGATTGGGATGAGGCTAGAGGCACTTTAAAAAAGGCGATCCGAAATAAAATTATCCCACCCGATACCGGAAACAAATGGAACGCGATTGTATATTTTGAATTAGCAAATAGTTTAATAAAACGTAACGAAGCAAGAAAATCTTTACGTTATGCTTTGCGCGCAAACAAATTAGATCAAAAAAATATTGCTGTACTTCTTCTTTGTGTCCAGATCTTAAAAGAAAAAGGTAGCCTTAGTCATGCTAAGCGTCTGATTCTCAATACTTGGAGAATTAATCCTCATCCTGATTTGGTTGATCCTTTTACCGAACTTTTTCAGAATGTAGAAAAATTAGATACGGTAAAACGCGTGGAATTTCTTTGCAAAAGAAATCCTAATCATGAAGAAAGCAAAATCGCTGTCACTAGATCCTACTTGGAGGCAGAGCTTTGGGCTAAAGCCAGGGGTTCAATTAGTTTACTTGCTACAACAAAGCCTACACGGAGAGTTTGCTTACTCATGGCTCAATTAGAAGAAAAACAAAATAGAGATTCTATGTCGAATCGTTTGTGGCTTGAACGTGCTGCGAATGCTGAACCTGATCGCATATGGCTTTGTTCTAGTTGTGGGAATGTGTTTGAATTTTGGTCATCGATTTGCAGTAAGTGTGGATCGGTTGGATCAGTCTTGTGGTCATTTCCTGGGCCCTCAAATATCAAAGTTGTTCATGAAATTGGAAAAAAACAACCCACACTGATTGAAAAGAATAGCCGAAGTAGTTAAATGGCATAACAGTTGATTCGTAATCATCAATTGGGAGTTCGATTCTCCCCTTCGGCACCAATTTTATTGGGATATTATAATATTAAGAATGCTAACAGTGAGCCTAAAAATCCCAATGAAGCGGGGGTGTCAGAAGGCTGAGGTGCTTTTGTTACCGTTTCTGATTTCATTTTTATAGTTTTTTCACTAGCAGTGACAGATTTCGGTTCATCAAGATGTAGATAAATTCCCTTGTTTCTCTCTGAGCTCTTTGCCTTTAATATCTTCATGATTTTTTCTACAGATATCATGTTTTCAGAGTCTTGTATCCAAAGTATTTCCACGCTTTCTTTTTCAGTTTCGCCAGCGAAACTTTGAATGGGTAATAGTATTATTAGAGCTAAAATTAAAAAGCGCATAGTATATGTATAATCGTTTTGTTAATTCATGTGTTAATTTATTAAAGCTTAGATTATCATAGCAAAAAAGCAAAAAACTGTATGTTTTAATAATGATTTTTTACATTCTTGAAGATTTTATTAAAATATTAAAAAAATTCTAGATCGAAAAATGGGGTATAAAAATTTGAAAGTTTCTATAATTGGGATTGGAAGAGTTGGCCTTCCCTTGGCTCTTTTTCTAGAAAACCTTGGTTGTAAGGTAGTGGGAATTGATAAGGATTCTGAAATCCTGCGCGATGTGAGAAAAAAGAAAATGTCATTTGATGAACCAGGGTGTGCGGCTTTACTTAAAAAAACAAAAATGACGATTAGCCCATCTATTCAATCTGGAGTGCGAGGTTCTGATTATATTATTATTACCGTTGGGACACCTTTATACAATCATATTGAGTCTGATCTTTCCTACATCAAAAGCGTTTGTACGGATTTGTGTGGTTCTTTAAAAGAAGGTCAAACAATTATTTTACGCTCAACCGTGGCGCCTGGAACAACATCCTACCTAAAAAATTTTGTTGAAGATAATACATCACTTAAGATTGGAAAAAATTTTGGACTTGCTTTTTGCCCGGAACGATTGGCTGAAAATCAAGCGATAGAGGAATTAGGGCTTTTGCCTCAGATTATTGGCACTGAGGATAATTTTAGTAAAAACATGACAAATAAATTATTCAATTTATTCGGTGTTGAGCTCCTATTTACCAACTATCTTTCGGCNGAATTAATTAAATTATTTAATAATGTNCATCGATTCACNGATTTTGCTGTTGCNAATCAATTTTCTGTAATAGCAGAAAAATATAATCAAAATATTTATGAAATTATTAATATGGCAAACAAAAATTANCCGAGNGGTCATATCCCTTCCCCTGGATTAACAGCAGGAACTTGTCTACGAAAGGATTTTGGTTTACTGAATGAGTCTTCANCTGCTCCAGATTTATTCTTATCTGCTTGGAAAATTAATGAGCATATGCCGTTCCATTTGGTCAATTCAGCTAAAAAATATACGAAAATACGAGGAAAGACAATTGCAGTTCTGGGCTATGGTTTTAAGAAAAATAGTGACGATATACGAGATAGCCTAGTTCCAAAATTACTTAGATANATTGAAAGGGAGGTNCCCAAAAAAGTGCTATTATGTGAGCCAAATATTCCAAAAAAAAATATTGAAGGATTCAAGAANACNGATTTGAANTCTTGTNTGAAAAAAGCAGATATTATCTTCATTGCCATCAATCATGATGCCTTCAATAAGGAAACTATTTTAGGAAAAATAAAGAAAAATGCTTGGTGTGTAGATTTATGGAATGTTTTGGGACAGAANCAATTGGTTCTTCGATATAATTAATGAAAATAGCTATAACAGGTGCAGCTGGTTTTATTGGNAGAAATTTAGTTTCTGCGTTAGCGGCGCTAGGACACGATGTATTAGCTATTGATAACGAATTTCGTGGTTCCTTTAATTCTCTAGGAGAAAAAAAAAATATTAAAAAAATAACCGCTGATGTTCTTGAGGAAAAAGAAGTTATCGGTTTATTAAAAGGCTGTGATGCTGTCTANCATCTTGCGGCTATCAACGGTACGAGAAATTTTTACGAAATTCCGGAAAAAGTTTTAGAGGTTGGCTTAATTGGGACATATAATGTNTTGAAGTCTGTTTTAAAAAATAATGTAAAAAGTTTCTTTTTTGCATCATCTTCTGAAGTTTATAATAATGCTCAGAAGATNCCCACGCCTGAGAATATACAATGTATTGTTCCGGATGTTTTGAATCCTAGATTTTCATACGGAGGTAGTAAGATCTGTGGTGAGCTTTTGACCGTTAATTTATTGAGAAATACGGATGTTCGTTATGTTATTTTTCGGCCACACAATGTCTATGGGTCCGAAATGGGTCTTGATCATGTAATTCCACAATTAGTTATGAAATTAACAAACCANCTTTCTAAACAAGTNGCTGGTTCAACATTAAAACTAAATATTGAAGGCAATGGTAAACAAACACGAGCATTTATTTTTATTGTGGATGCAATCAGAGCTATTGTTTTGGCAACGATAAAAAGCTCTTANGCAGGTATTATTCATATAGGGACAGAAGATGAAATTACCATTGAGTTTTTAGCGAAAGAAATAGCTAAATGTCTTGGTGTTAAAACTAAACTTGTTTTTACGGATTCNANACCAGGAGGTCCGAATCGGAGATGTCCTGATACCGCAAAACTACAGAAGTTGGGNTTTAAGAACCAAACGGATTTGCACAAGGGCTTGAAAAAAACCGTCAGTTGGTATAAAGATTTTTATAATAAATCTTCTGATTTATAAGCATGTTTCNCCCTAGTCTACGTAAGGCTTTTTTCTATAAGTCGATCCCTTTTTTTATCTTCTATTACCAAAAAGGTGTAATAGCATTATGAATAAGTTAATGAAATCAAGGTAAAGCTTTAACGATCCTATGATTGCTTTTTTTCCTGCAATTGCTGTTTCGTCACTCTCAACATACATTCTTTTTATATGCTGTGTATCATAGGCAGTTAAGCCAACAAAAACTAAAACACCAATGACAGAAATAGCAAAATGCAGGGCTGTACTTCCAATAAAAATATTAACAATGGAAGCTACAATAATGCCGATAAGCCCCATGAATAAAAAAGCACCAAAATTAGTAAGATCTTTTTTTGTTGTATAGCCGTATATGCTCATGGCTGCAAATGTACCNGCAGTTATGAAAAATACCCTAGCAATCGAAACACCAGTAAAAACTAGGAATATTGATGCCAACGACAATCCCATTAACGCTGCAAAAAGCCAAAAAGTTATTTGAGCCGATTGAAAGCTCATCTTGTGGATTCGGGCACTAAGGAAAAATACAAAACCGAGTGGAGCTAACATGACAACCCATTGCAAAGGCGTCCCATATATCAGATTGATCATTGTTTGTGANTGAGCTGTCATCCAAGCAATTAGCCCNGTTAATGCAAGTCCCGATGTCATGTAATTGTAGACATTTAGCATGTGCTTTCGTAGACCTTGATCAACGTAGGTATCCGAGGNTCTTGCTGTTGATATATTTTGTTTTGTTTCCGGTGACATTGTTCTCTCCTAGTTAAATTTATCAGTCTTCTATTTTACTGGATTTATATTGGCATATTGTTTAGAAATTTCAAGAGAACAAAGATAATTAATTCTGTTTGGGAGGAAAAACATGGAGTTTAGAAAACTTGGGAATACAGACATTGAGGTGAGTCTTATTTGCTTGGGAACAATGACCTGGGGTGAGCAAAATAGTGAAAAAGAAGCTCATGAACAGCTTGATTATGCGTTAGATTCTGGAATTAATTTTATAGATACGGCTGAGTTATATCCCGTTCCTCCAAAGAAAGAAACTCAGGGCTTAACTGATCAATACATCGGAAACTGGATCGGTTTGAGAAAAAATAGAGATAAATTTATTCTTGCAAGCAAAGTAACGGGTCGTTCAGGTATGGATTGGTTTAGAGGANCGGAAACAAGGCTAGATCGTGATAATATTCTTCAGTCCGTAGAGGATAGTTTAAAAAGATTAAAAACGGATTACATTGATCTATTACAACTNCATTGGCCTGATAGAAAATCCAATTTTTTTGGCAATTTAGATTATAAACACTCCNAAGAGGATGATTTTATCCCCTTAGANCTGCAATTAGAAGCACTTGCCGAGTTAGNAAAATCCGGAAAAGTAAGATATATTGGGTTATCAAACGAAACTCCCTGGGGAGTGGCAAAATTTTTGGAATTGTCCAAGACAAATAATTTGCCACGAATTGTGAGTGTTCAAAATCCTTATAGCCTTCTTAACAGAAGCTTTGAAATAGGTTTATCTGAGATTGCTATCCGAGAAAACTGTGGTTTACTTGCATATTCTCCTTTAGCTTTTGGCGTTTTGAGTGGAAAATATCTTGGTGGTAAAAAACCAAAGGGAGCAAGATTAACACTTTTTGGTGACCAATTTACCAGATATACAAAGGAGAGAAGCATTCAGGCGACCGAAGAATATGAAAGAATTGCTAAGAAACACAATCTTGACTTTGCGCAGATGTCTCTTGCTTTTATAAATCGTCAACCGTTTTTGACAAGCAATATTATTGGGGCTACTACTATGGAACAGCTAAAATCAAATATTGGGAGTCTTGGTATTTCTTTGAGTGAAGATATTATCTCTGATATAGAGACTGTCCATTCGTCGAATCCTAATCCGAGCCCTTGAATGTGGAGAGTATTTATTGACTCGTCTTTTTGTTGGATTAAAAATTCCTGAAGATATTCGTGAAGAATTATTATCACTTTGCTCAGGATTAGAAAATGTTCGATGGGTTAAAAAAGAAAATTTCCATATCACCTTACAATTTATTGGAGAAGTTCAAAAAAGTTATCTCGATGATTTAGTTCAGTCTCTATCCGAGATTAGGTTTTCTCAATTTGATCTAACATTAAATGGGATCAATTTTTTTAACTCAACAAGATTAATTAGATCAATTTGGATAGGAATTAGAGAAAAGGAAAACCTTATAAGGCTTCATTCAAAAATTAATATATCGATTGAAAAAGCTGGAATTAGTTTTAAAAGAAGAAAGTTTATGCCACACGTTTCTATTGCTCGATTTACTAGGCAACCTGTTAGTAGATTTCAAGATTATATAGAAGGAAATGCTTTGTTTAGTTCAAGGTCTTTTACGATAGAAAACTTTACATTATTTGAGAGTGTTTTAAAACCGGATGGCCCAATTTATTTAACCAATACAACCTTCCCATCAAGATAAGGATTTGTTGGTTTATTCATTTGATATATCTTGCGTAGGCTTTTTTTGACTAGTCATGAGGTAAAGAGTGGCTCCTATGATAATTATTGCTCCAATAATTGTGTGTAAAGATGGAATCTCTTCGAACAAAACAAAACCCAATATTATTGCAAACACTAGTCGCAAGTAGCCAAAAGGAGCCATTGCGGTTGTTTCAGCTATTCGAAAACTGCAGATGTTAAAAAATTGTCCACATAAAGCAAACACCGTTACCAAAATTATAAAAGAAAATTCAATCATACTTGGTGTTTTCCAATATAAAAAACATGGTATTGCCGCAAGAATTGTAGAAATCAGGGAATAATATAAAAGAATTTGTTCCGATTTTTCTGTTCTTGTTAAAATCCTTATTGAAATAATACTACCGGCAACCATTAATGCTCCGGTAAGAGCGACTAAGGTGTCAGGATTAAAATCTATTTGATCTGGTCTAACGACAACTATTACCCCTAGAAATCCAACGAAAGCCACTATCCAGCGCTCTACATTAATTCTTTCTTTTAAGATAATTAGAGCAAGTGGAATTAAAAATAATGTTTTGGAAAAAGAGATAGTGGTTGCTTGGGCCAATGGAATTTTTGATATTGCATAATATCCACACACCATGGCAAAAAAACCAAAAAACGCTCTTGTAAGATGTCTGGTAAAATATTTTGTTTTGATTGCTTTTAATCTTATTTTGAAAAGAAAAGGTGCCAAGATGAAAAGGGCGATTAGGCAACGAAAAAAAACTATCTCGAAGCTATTTACCTCTTCTCCCACCTTTTTTATAGCAACAGCCATTAGGGCAAAAGATAGATTCGAAAGTACTTGCCAAATTACAGCCTTTCTGTAATTTGAGATTGAACCCCAAAAAGAAGCTAGCACATTTTGACAAAAATCTTTTTTTGACATACTTTTTAAAGAAAAAATTACTAATTATCTGTTTTTTAGTATAAGTAAATCACAACTATTTGAATCAAGGAAAGTAAGAGAACGTGTTCAATAAGTCTATTAAATCTTTTGGAATCTGCTTTGCTATTTTTTTTGTATTATTTTTTTCTATCAGATTATTTGCAGAAGAAATGGGGTTTACCGCATTAGGGGTTTTTAAGAAGTGGGAAACATATAAAGTCAACGATACGAAATCTTGTTTGATTCAAGCCGATCCTAGCAAAGCAACGGGAAAATACAAAAAGCGTGGCGATACATTTATTCAGATTGCTTTAGAGAAGAGTTCTACAACATCAGGAGTTATTAGCATTANNGCTGGTTATAATTATAAGNAAGGTACGGATGTTACCCTTTCTNTTGGTGGGCAAAATTTTGATCTTTTTACTCATCAANATACAATTGATACAGCNTGGNCATATNNACACGATGAANATANNATCATAAAGGAAATGANAAAGGGNACTNAGATGATCGTTAAGGGANTATCAANNAGAGGAACTNATACAAAAGATACTTACTCNCTTTACGGGTTTACTGCTGCTTATAAATCAGCTTTAAAAGCGTGCAAGGATTAAAAAAATGAAAGAGAAAAAAATTAAAACGGTAGTTCTTGCTTATTCGGGGGGGCTAGATACCTCGGTAATTTTGCATTGGATCAAAGAGCACTACGATTGCCAAATTGTTACCTTTACAGCGAATCTTGGGCAAGAAGAAGATTTTCAGATGGTAAGAGATAAAGCAAGATCGATGGGAGTAAAGAAAATTTTTGTTGAAGACCTAAGAGAAGAGTTTGTNCANAATTATGTTTTNCCTATGTTTAGAGCTAATGCGGTATATGAAGGTTCCTATTTGTTAGGGACTTCTATTGCAAGACCACTGATTGCNAAAAAACAGATAGAAATTGCAAAAANACTAAATGCAGATGCAGTTTCTCATGGTTCTACTGGAAAGGGNAATGATCAGATTCGCTTTGAAATGGGTTTTTATGCTTTGAATCCAGAGATTAGAGTCATAGCACCTTGGCGTGAATGGAATTTGAAATCTAGAAAAGATCTTTTGCTATATGCGAAGAAAAATAAGATCCCCATTGATGTTGATTCGAAAGGTGGGCCTCCCTATTCAAAAGATTCTAATTTACTTCATATTTCCTATGAAGGAGGGATTTTAGAAGATGCTTGGAAGGAACCTGATGAGAAAATGTTTTCTTTAACTGTTTCTCCTGAGGAATCCCCGGATCATTCAACTTATATNGAAATAGGNTTTAAAAATGGGAACCCAGTTAGCTTAGATGGAAAAAAAATATCAGCAGCTAAACTACTAGCTCGATTAAATGATCTTGGTGGATCGAATGGCATAGGTAGAGTTGATATTGTTGAGAATCGTTTTTTGGGCATGAAATCAAGAGGTGTTTATGAATGTCCAGGGGGTACTATTCTATTTTCGGCACATCGTGCGATGGAAAGTTTAACTCTTGATTCAAAAGCAATGCACCTGAAAGATGAACTGATGCCTAGATATGCGGAGCTTATTTATAACGGGTTCTGGTTCTCCCCAGAAAGAGAAATGTTGCAGAGCTTAATAGATGAATCTCAAAAAAATGTTTCAGGTACNGTTCGTTTAAAGCTTTATAAAGGTTCAGTTTCAGTTGTTGGAAGAAAATCGCCCTTTAGTCTTTATAGAGAGTCTTTGGCGACTTTTGAGAAAGGGGAAGATTATAACCAAAAAGATGCTGAAGGATTTATTAAGCTTAATGCTTTGAGGTTTAGAACAAAGAAGAATTAATTTTTTCTAATATTGGTTTCTAACTCCTTTTTATATTCTTAAAACATTATTACTTAATCTTATTTTGTCTGCGTGTTGCGGTTAACGTATTGACAAGCAAGCAGGCTATGGTCATNGGGCCAACACCCCCAGGGACGGGTGTAATAAATTTGGCATTTTTTTTAGCATCTTCAAAATCCACATCACCCACAAGTTTTGTTTTACCATCTTCTTTTTCCACTCTATTTATCCCTACGTCAATTACCGNACAACCGGGCTTGATCCAACTACCTTTTATCATTTCTGCTCTTCCAACAGCAGCTACTAAAATGTCTGCTCCACGACACACTTCTGGCAAATCCTTTGTTCTTGAGTGGGCAATAGTTACGGTACAATGCTCTTTCAACAAGAGACCCGCTATTGGTTTTCCGACAATGTTGGATCTACCAACAACAACAACATTCATGCCCGTCAAGTCTTTTAGTGTTTCCTTGAGCATGATTAGGCAGCCTAGAGGTGTACAGGGGACCATGCCTTCTAACCCGGACCACAGTTTCCCCGAATTTACTGCATGAAAACCATCGACATCTTTTTCGGGATTTATGGCATCCAATATTTTTTGCGCATCAATTTGNTCTGGAAGTGGAAGCTGAACTAAAATACCGTTAACGGTTTTGTCGTTATTTAACTTCGTAACTAATGCTAATAATTCTTTTTCAGAAGTCTTTTTGTCTAGCTTGTGNTCGAATGATCNAAACCCTACCTCGATTGTTCGTTTGCCTTTATTTTTTACATAAATTTGACTAGCAGGATCTTCTCCNACAAGGACAACGGCTAATCCAGGCTGTATGCCGTGATTTTTTTGTATAATATCTGCTTGCTTAGACACATCATTACAAATTTTGTCAGCTAACTTTTTCCCATCTATAATTTTTGCGTTTCCCATGCTTTCAAATACTTCTCTTTGTAGAATTTATTTATCTGAAATAATAAAAGATCATTTCTTTTATGAAAACTAGTATAAAAATCAGAATAATGGGAGAAATATCAATACCTCCAAGATTTGGGAGGAAATTTCTGATTGGATGAAGAGCTGGCGTTGTTGCTCTATGACAAAATTCCATTATCGCGTAAATAAGACGATTTGTTGTATTCACAATATTAAATGNTATTAACCAGCTGAGAATTACTGTTATTATTACAANCCATATGTATAGATCTATAATTTGGACGATTAGATTTAATATTGGATGCATAGGTTTTATAAAAATAAAAGATATAAAAACTGCTTATATGAAAGAATACAATTTTGAATCATAAAAAAACATATCAATTTGAAAAAATCTCATTAGGAAAAATTGANAGAGACTTTGATTTATTGCATCTAAANCGCCTCGATCCGAAAAGATATCCTTATTTGNTAGAAAGCGTAGCNGGAGGAACGGCTAATTCTAGATTTAGCATTCTCTTTTCTTTTCCGCAGAACATACATATTTTGGATTCCAAGGGAAAAATAGANGGAAAGAAAGAGGATTTTTTAGAAGTTGTTAACCAACTTTGGATGAAAGAAAGAGAGGAGTCTGATGAAAGNGATGATTTNCCATTNACTGGTGGATGGTTCGTATATCTTGGATATGAACTAGTTGGACAGATCGAATCAGGTCTTAATCTGCCTACTTCAAAAAATCAGTTACCCGTGGCATTTATTTCTCGNGTGGCTTCAGCCATGATTATTGATCATTTAAAGAATGATCTAATCTTGCTGTCTGAAAACTCTTGCAAAGAAAATATAAACTTAATGAAACNAGACTTATCTGTTGCTTGTAAGAAATTTGCTGGAAAGAATAATACAACGAAGAGTNTTTTGAGAGGTCAATTGATAGAGGATGATGAAAGNATATATCTTCGATCGGTTAAAAAGTGCATAGATTATATTTTTCAAGGAGACGTTTTTCAGGTTAATTTATCTAAGTCATGGCATGGAAAATTAATCTCGAATATTGATCATTCAGAAGTTTACTCACAGCTACGACGTTGTAANCCATCTCCATTTGCTGGATTCATGTGTTTTGGAAATAAATCAGTTNTTAGTTCTTCTCCGGAACGATTAATTGAATCTAGGCGTGGAGTTTTACAGACACGACCTATTGCTGGCACTCGCCCGAGAGGTGCAAGCGGAATAACTGATATTGCCCTATCTGATGAATTGATTGCACACCCTAAGGAACGTGCTGAGCACATCATGTTACTTGATTTAGAGCGCAATGATATGTCTAGAGTTTGTGAAGCAGGGACTGTTAAAGTGAGTGAAATGATGATTGTTGAGTCTTATACTCATGTTCATCATATAGTTTCAAATGTGATAGGTGTTCTTAAAAAGAACATTTATCCTGGAGATATCATCAGGGCTGTTTTCCCTGGAGGTACCATTACGGGATGTCCGAAAGTGAGATGTATGGAGATTCTNGCTGAATTAGAGAAAGTGGGTAGAGGAGCTTATACAGGATCNATGGGTTATATNGGAAGAAATGGGGATTTGGATTTAAATATTTTGATCAGAACATTNGTTTGTGAAGGGGATCAAGTAACTTTAAGATCTGGTGGGGGTATAGTTGCAGATTCAATACCGAAAAAAGAACTAGAAGAAACCAGAAACAAGGCNAGGGGTTTAATCAGGTCTTTAGATGGATCTTTTTAGAAAATGAAATTTGATAAGCAAAATATAGGCACGATTTGTATCAACGGAATTTTTACAAAAAAAATTGATATCGCCGATCGTGGTTTTCAATTTGGAGATGGAATTTTTGAGACTATAGCTTTTTCTAAAGACAACCTTGAGTTTTGGAGTGAACATATGTCTCGCTTAAAAAANGGTTGCAAAGTTTTATCTATGCCTTGCCCAGATTTAAAGAAAATTTTTTTCAAAGCAAAAAAAATGTGTAAATCTTTTAATGCTCAAGGNGNATTAAAATTAATAGTTTCTCGTGGTATTGGGGAAAGNGGCTATAAAATTCCTGAAAAGATCAANCCCTCTTGGGCGATCTCTCTTTATCCATGGCCGAAATTTCCAGAAGCTAATTTTATCCNGGGCGTTAATGTTCGTAAATGTATCACAACTATTAGCCGCCAACCNCTGTTATCAAGGATCAANCACNTAAATAGACTAGANCAAGTNCTTGCGAGATCTGAATGGAAGGCTAGAAATATTACCGAGGGCTTAATGTGTGATGATAAAGATCACGTTATTGAGGGCACAATGAGTAATATTTTTTTAGTCAAAAATAACAATCTGTACACTCCCAATCTAGATTTCTGTGGAATCGATGGAATTATGAGAAATATTGTCATCAAGATTGCAAAAAGCAAAAATATAAAAATATCTATTCAGAAGATTNAATATAATGAANTATTTAAAGCCGATGGCTTGTTTTTGGTGAATAGTTTAATAGGAATTTGGCCCATTAGGCGACTAGACAACAAAATATATCAACCTATTGATTTAACCAAAGAAATTGCTAATAGATTAGAGAAAATTACGGTAATTAACCGTATATCATAGAAAATAACTGTTAATAACTATTAATTTTATCTTGTTTTGTTGGCTATTTATTGCTTAGAATTTAAGATTACTNGCTTGATTACNTAGTTTAATTTAATTTTTTTTGAGGGAAGAATCATGGAACTTGAATTTTACGACGTAAAGACCAAGAGTAAATTTAAAACTTCTGAATTTGATGTACGAAAAAAAGTTTCCAAAGGNATCGATCGTTACTTTGCTGTTGCCAAATCTCAATCAGGTACGCACGAGTGTTGGAGAGTGCTATCTAAAGATCAGGCAAANGAATTAAAATAAGAAAAGTTTCCGGACATTTTTCGTCTGAGTCTATTTCTCAGACGATTTTGTCTGTTTTTGGGGAGGCANCTTCCGCGATCTNGCTTTTTATTTAGGAATGAAAAAGATAACAATAAACACCGCTAAATTCATGATTGGTCAGATTGTTCATCATAGGCGCCATGACTATCGAGGCGTGATCGTTGATGTTGATTCTGTGTTTTCTGGAACTAATCGATGGTATAGCGTTATGGCTAAATCCAAGCCTCCAAAAAACATGCCTTGGTATCACATCTTGGTTGATGGGGAAGAGCATATGACTTATGTTGCTGAGCGTAATTTGGATCATGATATGACTTCTGATCCCGTAGATCATCCTCTTCTGGATTTATTTTTTAACGAAAGAGCCAAACGTCTCTATTATAATTCAGGTAGTATTTTAAATTAATTTATTTTTTAGAAAAAAATGGACGAAGAAAAATTTAATATAAGCATTAGGAAATTTCTTAAGAATGTTGGCATTACTTCACAACGTGAAATAGAAAAGCAAGTGCGAAGTGCAATTCTTGATAAAAAAATTACAGGAAATGAAGGCTTAGATGCTAGTGTGACTCTTAAGATAGATTCAATAGGTTTGGATGAGACTATTTCGGGCGTTATTGATTTAGAGTGATTTCTTTTTACGAGCTACTCTTGTTAGCGCGATTAACCAGATAATTAAAATTAAAATTGGGCTGAGCCACAGAACTATTGTTTTTTTATTGACCGGAGGATCTAGTAAGACAAAGTCACCATATCTCTCTCTAATAAAATTGATAACCTCTTCATCATTATCTCCTAATTTTAGACGTTCTCGAACAATTAACCTGAGGTCTTTAGCAAGCGCTGCCTCAGATTCGTCAATGGATTGATTTTGGCAGACTAAACAACGAAGTGTCTTACTTATATTTCGGGCTCGTTCTTCTAGATTTTTATTATCTAATATTTCCTCAGGCTCAACACAGATTGCTTCGGAATTTGGCAAGATCACAATGGCAACTAATGCGAGGAATGATTTAAGATTAATCATTAAGTTTTTTAACTAGGGGTAAAATTATCTCATCCATATCATTCTTTGTAACAGGGCCTGTGTGTCTATATCTAATTATTCCAGCCTTATCTATTAAAAAAGTTTCTGGTACACCATATGACCCAAGATCGATACTGGTTCTGCCCGTTGGATCTAAACCGATTAATTGATACGGATTACCATTTTTTTTAAGCCATTTTTTACAATCTTCTTTTTTGTCTTTGTAATTTATCCCATATACAGAAATTTTATAATATTCAGAAAGTTTTTCCATTTGTGGATGTTCAATAAGACAGGGAATACACCATGAAGAAAAAATATTTAAAATATTAACTTCCCCAATAAACATTTCGTTAGTTAACTTTTTATCTTCCGTTTCTAATGAAGGTATTGAAAAATACGGTGTTGGTTTATTTACTAGAACCGATGGTATGTTTGTGGGATTTAGCTTTAGGCCCAGAGCAAGTATTATCATCACTAGGATAAAAATAAAGATTGGTGTAATAAAATTAATTCTTATTTTTTGATTTTTTTTCAACTATAGAAATAAAACCTCCTAAGAACATTAAAACTGATCCGAGCCAAATCCATGAAGTTAGTGGGTTATAAAACAATCGAGTGATCCAGGTATTTTTTTCTGTTTGATGTGGATCGCCAATGACTGCATAAAGATCTCCAAAAAATGATGAGAAAATATCAGCTTCCGTTGTTACATCTTTTCTAACTGGGTAAAATCTCTTTTCTGGTGTTAATTTTTTTATCGTTTTTTGTTTCTTAGTAACGATAAAATCAGCCTTAATTGTCTGGTAATTCTTTTCATTTAATTTTCTTACATCTTTTAATGTAACTTCGTAATTGGCTAATGGAATCTTTTCGCCGATTCTTTGATATTGGATTTTCTCGATTTTCCAAACACTATTTCCCGTTACCCCCAATATCACAAATGCTATTCCAATATGGGCAAATGTCATTCCATATTTTGCTATAGCTAGATTTTTAGCTCGCGTTAGACAATTTTGGAATTTTAATTTAGAAAATTCAATCCGATCTAAAAATGAAAAAATTGTTGCAAAAAATAGCCAAAGGCCAGAAAAAATACTAATTAAAGCTAAAATTGGCCCACCATTTGCTATGTACCAGCTTGATATGGCTAGAAGCAATGAAAATAGAAAAATAAATCGTAATCTTAGAAAAATCTTAAGTAAATCTGTATTTTTTTTCCAGGACAATAGAGGCGCAATTGCCATGGTTATGGCTGCTAGTATTGCTAAAGGTATAAAGGTTTTGTTAAAAAATGGTGCGCCTACTGAAATTTTCCCAACACCTATTACGTCGAGAACTAAAGGGTATAGGGTTCCTAGAAATACTGTACAGGCTGCTGTGGTCATCAGTATATTATTAAAGAGAAGTGCTCCTTCTCTTGACAGTGCCTCAAAGGTCGTTTTGGTTGTGATTTTAGGAATTTTTCTTGAATAGAGAATCAGTGAAGATCCGATAGCGATAAGTATTAATATTAAAATATAAATGCCTCTTTTAGGATCATTGGCAAACGTATGTATCGAAGACAAGATTCCCGATCTTACTAAAAACGTTCCTGTTAAAGAAAAGGCAAATGTTAATATTGAAAGCAGAATGGTCCAGCTTTGGAAATGGTTTGTTTTTTCCAGAACAACTAAAGAATGAATCAATGCTGTTCCTGCCAACCACGGAATGAGTGCTGAATTTTCAACTGGATCCCAAAACCAAACACCACCCCAACCTAATTCATAATAAGCCCACCAACTTCCCATAGCTATTCCGATTGTAAGAAAACTCCAAGCGATTAGCGCCCATGGCTTAACCCACTTGGCCCAAACCTGATCGATCTTTTCACTTAATAGGGCAGCTATGGAGAATGAAAATGTCATTGAAAAGCCAACATAACCTAAATATAAAAACGGAGGATGGTATGCTAAAGCCGGATCTTGCAATAATGGATTAAGATCACGACCCTCAATTCCTGGGGGAAATAGTCTTTCAAATGGATTAGAGGTTAGAACGATGAAAAAAAGAAATCCGAAACTAATTAATCCCTGAATTGCTAGGGATCGATATTGAAAATTCTCTGGAATATCTTCTTTAAAGAGGCTGGCAAGATAACCAAATATTGAAAGGACAAAAACCCATAGAACCATAGATCCTTCATGATTAGCCCAAGTAGCAGATATTTTATAAATAAAAGGTAGTTGGGTGTTTGAGTGATTTGCAACAAGTAATAAGGAGAAGTCTGATGTAATAAATGAAATCATTAAGCAAAGAAATGCGGTTAGAATTAAAAAAAATTGGATTTTCGCTGCAGGTACGGCAATTTTTGTAAGTTCTAGACCTCTTGATCCTTTTTGATTCTGAAAATCTCCAATTAGCGGCAATGTTCCTTGGATAAAAGATACCACCATTGCAACTATTAGTGAAAAATGTCCTACTTCTGCTATCACGCTCTTTATTTTTCCTTCAATGTTTCTGCAATTTCTGGAGGCATATAATTTTCATCGTGTTTTGCTAAGACCTGGTCTGCCTCAAAAGAATCTTCTGAGATTAAATATCCTTCAGCAATGATTCCTTGTTCTTCACGAAATAAATCTGGAAGAATTCCCTGATATACGATTTGTAAATTTTCATTTAAATCGGTTATTTGGAAAGATACAACCGCTTTAGATGGAGAGAAATTTACGCTATTTTTTATTACTAAACCTCCTACACGAATTCGCTGCGTGCTAAGAAACTTTTTTTCCTTAACTTCTGAGGGGCTGTGAAAAAACACCAGATTATCCTGAAGTGCTATAAGTATTAATCCTATTGCGATGGATAAAAAAGTAATACTTATGAGAACCTTAATAAATCTTTGATTGATCTGATTCATTTCTTTTTATTCTTTTTAGTTAAATTTTTATAGATTCTTTTACTTTTTTTTAAAGATTTGACCGAAAATATTACTAATAGGAACAAAATCAGTGTCGCAAATAAATACGCAGGCCAGATAAATTCTCCGTAACTATCCATATAAAAAAAATTACTCAATTGTTTTTACCTTCGTTCCTTATATTTAACTAATGCGAAGACTATTAATTTTACGTACCACTATTTCGTTGTGCATACGAATAATTACGATAGTTATATAGTAGAGCATAAAAGACAAACTCATCACTAATAGTGGTATCAGCATTTCGTAATGTATTGCGGGTATATCTAAACGTGTAACACTTGCGGGTTGGTGTAACGTGTTCCACCAGTCTACGGACCATTTAATAATAGGTAAATTAATTATACCAACTAGAGCTAAAATNGCTGACGGTCTTTCTCCTCTTTTCGGGTTATCAAAAGCATTTAGCAGTGAGATGTGGGCTATATAGATAAAGAACAACAGTAACACAGAAGTTAATCTTGCGTCCCAGACCCACCAAGTCCCCCACATTGGTTTGCCCCAAAGAGATCCTGTAACTAAAGTAATTAATGTAAATAAAGCACCTATAGGTGAACTNGCTTTTGCAAAAATAAAAGCAACTGGATTTTTCCATATAAGAGCAATTGCGCTGGATCCAGCAATACATGCATAGATGAATAAACTCATCCAGGCAGAAGGAACATGCACATACATGATTCTAACAGCTTCACTTTGTTGATAGTCCGCCGGAGATTTTACTAAACTTAAATAAAGCCCTACTGTTATAAAAAATATAGTCACTAGCGCGAACCAACGTAGGGTTGGCTTAGTAAGTTCTAAAAAAGACTGAGCATTGATAATTTTCTTCAACATTCACCTCTATTCGTTTTTTAGGTTTCTTAATATCATGGCAGAGATTATTATTAGCAGTGGTCCCATGCCTAATAGAAGAGCAAAAAGAATTATAATGTGGCTATTAGGGGTCATTCCAGTAACTGTTGCTTCTACTGCGCTGGTTCCAAAAATTAAAACCGGTGTATAAAGTGGCAGCACTAAAATTGCTGTTAGCACACTTCTTAGCCTAGTGCCTATTGTTAAGGATGATCCAACGGCACCAATCATTACTAATAGTGGAGTGGCTATAAAAAGCGTAATCATCAGAATCACGATTTCAGAAGTATGTAAATATAGCATACTTGCCATTAGAGGAGATAACAGGATTATGGGCAGACAGCTCACAATCCAGTTTGCAAGACATTTGGCTGCAACTAAAGATTCGGTTGATATTGGACTTGTAAGCATTAATTCTAAACTCCCGTCCTCATGATCTGAGTAGAATAGTTTATCCAGAGATAAAAGAATGGAAAGAAGGGTTACAATCCAAATAACCCCAATGCTTACTTTAGATAGGATCTTAACTTCAGGCCCAATACCTAAGGGGAAAAGCGACGCGGCTATAATAAAGAATGCCAACGATATTAACCCATCTCCTCCATGTCTCCAGGAAAGTCTTATGTCTCTCTTCATTATTTCAAGAAATTTTCTCAATTATTTATCCTAATTTTATTAGCTTAGTCTTCCTAATGTCAAAATTTCTATGAGTTGCCAGAATAAATATTCCTCCTAAACGCAAATGTCGTGCTAGAACTTTTTTTAATGTTAAAATNTTCTTCGAATCTANGGAATTATCTGGTTCATCTAAAATCCATATTTTTGCCGTTGAAATAAAAACACGNCATAAAGCTACTTTTTTAAGTTGACCAGCAGAGAGCATATGNCAGGGTGTTTCTNCTAGGTGAGAAATTTGGTATTCCTTTAGTGCTTTGTAGATTATTTTCTTTGATATAGTTTTTTTTGATAATAAAGTTCCCCAGAAAATCAGATTTTCTTCAACCGTTAAAGTGGCTTTAATCCCATTTTTATGACCAGAATAAGTTATTTTATTTTTAAATTCTTCGATTTCTTTACTTATATCTTTTCCATTCCAGGTAACAGATCCAGAAAAAGGTTTTAAAAGACCCGATAAAATTTGGAGTAAACTGGTTTTTCCGCTTGCATTGGCACCGTTCAAGATTAAACCTTCCCCTTGTTTCAGGGAGAAGTTAATATTAGAAAAAACAGTTCTTTCATTTCTTTTGCACTTAAGATTGCATACAGCAAACATTTTCATTCCTTTGTTGTTCGGATTTTTGGTAGTGTACATCGCGAAAAGAGATTCTGCGACAAATATAATGGTTTTATATGGTGTGGTTATATTTTTTATTTAATAAACGATTATTTTTTAGAAATTGGTATTATTGATACAGTAGAGGCTAAAGTTGAGTAAAGAAAATCCAGATTCATTTCATTGCTTCACTGAATTTCGTTTAGGAAGAAACAAATACTATTACTATAGTTTGGATCTTGCTTCTCAAGCTGGACTTGGCGATATCGCTAACTTGCCGATATCGGTAAAAATTTTACTTGAAAATCTTCTCAGAAACGAAGACGAAAAGTCTATTAGTGCAGATGATATTAGAAAATTTGTTCTTAGCTATCAAAAAGGACAAAATAAAAAATTAGACCAGGTGCTATTTAATCCAACAAGAGTCTTAATGCAGGACTTTACTGGTATACCGGCTCTTGTTGATCTAACGGCTATGAGGAATGCTATTGCTAATTTTGGTTTGGATCCAAATAACATAAATCCACTTAAACCTGTAGATTTAGTTGTTGATCATTCTATTTCTGCAGATTTTACATCTAGTAATTCGGCGTTAAAAAAAAATATCATTTCTGAGTTTTCTAAGAATCGAGAAAGGTATAATTTTTTAAAATGGGGACAACAGGCCTTTAATGCTTTACGAATAGTTCCTCCTGGAACAGGCATTTGCCATCAAATTAATTTAGAAAAATTCTCAAAGGTTATTTGGTTAGACAGGGAACTTGGAAAAAAAATCGTTTATCCAGATACAATTATTGGAACTGATAGTCATACTACTATGGTGAATGCATTATCAGTTCTTGGCTGGGGAGTCGGAGGAATTGAAGCTGAAGCGGTAATGTTAGGACAGCCTATTTCTTTAAAAATTCCTAAAGTTGTAGGTTGCAAGATTANCGGAAAAGTTAGAGAAGGGGTTACCTCGACTGATGTGGTGCTAAGTTTGACNAATTTNTTACGATCCTATGGTGTTGTTGGAAAGTTTATTGAATTTTACGGTTCTGGATTGAATAATTTGAGTTTGGCTGATCGATCGACTATTTCAAATATGTCCCCAGAATATGGTGCGACATGTAGCTTTTTTCCAATTGATCAGGAAGTATTAAAATATTTAAAATTTACTGGGCGCACTAAGGAACAGATTTGTCTTGTAGAAAAATACGCAAAAATACAGGGTTTGTGGCGGATAAATAAACGGTCTTTAAAATTTAACTCTNCACTTAATTTTGACTTATCTTCTGTTCNGCCCTGTTTATCCGGACCTAAGAATCCAAGCGAAAAATCTTTTTTGAACGAAGTTCCGAAAAAAATTAATAAAATTATCGAAAGCCAAAATCAAAATCAGAGGAAATACCAAAAAAAAATAGATGATTCTAGNGAGGNTTCTTCGATTCCCAATAACGGTGATGTTTTAATAGCAGCAATTACAAGCTGTGCGAATACATCAAATCCGAATGTTTTAGTTTCTGCTGCATTATTAGCTAAAAAAGCCGTTAACAAGGGATTAAAGACCTGCCCTTGGGTTAAAACGTCATTTGCTCCTGGTAGTAGAGTTGTAAGGGAATATCTTTATGAGAGTGGTTTACAAAAGTATTTGGATAAGCTGGGGTTTCATATAGTGGGTTATGGCTGCACCACGTGNATAGGAAATTCTGGATCATTATTNTTTGATGCAGAAAAGAGCATTGAAAAAAATAAAATTTTTGGTTGCTCCGTTTTGTCTGGTAATAGAAATTTTGAGGGAAGAATACATCCAAATTTAAGATTAAATTGGCTTGCNAGCCCTCCACTGGTTGTNGCATATGCGCTGGCGGGAAATATGAGAATTAATCTTTTGAAAGAGCCATTGGCTCTTGATAAAAATGGTCGAGAGGTATTTTTAAAGGATATATGGCCAGCGAACAAGGAGATTGAAAGAGTTATTTCAAGATCTATAAAACCAGAAATGTATTTATCAACTTATTCAAAACTTTTTGAAGGAACCAATGAGTGGAAAAANATTTCTGTNAANAAAGATAATATTTTTAAATGGTCAAAACATTCTACCTATATTAAAGAGCCGCCATTTTTTAAAAACATGACTTTANATCTACCNAAATTAAAAAAGATAAAAAATGCCCGTCCCCTGTTAATTCTTGCNGACGGTATTACCACAGATCATATTTCACCAGCCGGAATGATAGATAATAAAAGTTCGGCAGGAAGCTATTTAAAAAAACAAGGNGTTTTAAAATATGAATTTAATTCATTTGGATCAAGAAGAGGAAATCATGAAGTGATGATGCGTGGAACATTTAGTAACCGTCTTTTGAAAAATGAAATTTTAAGGAATGGTGAAGAGGGTGGTTTTACTAGACATATGCCCAGTGGAAGAAANCTGTCTATTTATGATGCTGCAAAAAGATATAGAAAGGAAAAGGTACCATTGGTTATTATTGCTGGGAAAGAATATGGATCTGGATCTTCAAGAGATTGGGCGGCNAAGGGGCCNAAGCTGTTAGGTNTTGAAGCTGTAATTGCNGAAAGTTATGAAAGAATTCATAGGTCAAACCTAATAGGAATGGGGATNTTGCCCNTAGAATTTTTTNGCAAGANAAACAGAAAGATNTTAGGTTTAATNGGAGATGAGACGATAGATATTTCCGATTTTCCCAAAACATTTGATCCAAAATTAAAAATGAGATTACGTATAAAAAGGAGAAATAGAAAGGTTGATGAAATTGAAGTGAAGTGTAGGATTGATACTTANCATGAATATCAATACTATGTGAANGGTGGTATTTTGCCCTATGTACTAAGANCTTTTCTTGCCCAAGATCAATTGAGTGGGCATAATATTTAAAAAGGGATAGGAGGTTAACTGGTTATGACATATTTCGTGAATGAGAGTTGTATTAAATGTAAATATCTAGACTGTGTCGAGGTTTGTCCGGTAGACTGTTTCTATGAAGGTGAAAATATGCTTGTCATACATCCTGACGAATGTATAGATTGCGGTGTTTGTGAGCCTGAATGTCCAGTCGAAGCTATTAAGGCAGATAGTGATCCTGATGCNGAAAAATGGNTTGAAGTTAATAAAGAGTATTCGGATAAATGGCCCAATATAACTAAAAACGGAGATCCAATGCCTGATGCTGACAAATTCAAAGAAGTAGAAAATAAATTTGCAGATCATTTTAGTCCTAATCCGGGCGGTGAGAAGTCGGGCGAATAAGACTTTTTATGGTTAAAAAAAACCAACCAACATACAAAATTGATGATTTTATTGTTTACCCGACACACGGTACTGGGAAGATTGTGAAAATCGAAAACGAAGTTTTCGATGGAAAAAAGATTAATTTTTATGTGATAAATTTTGAGCAGGATAGATTGCTCTTGCGTGTGCCGAAGGAAAAGGCGGAAGAGCTTGGTTTGCGCAGAACAAGTTCTAAAGATAGAATAAAAGAAGCAATTAATGCCCTAAAAACACCCCGGAGGTCTAGTACGTTGATGTGGAGTCGTCGTGCGGAAGAATATCAATCAAAAATTAATTCTGGTGATCCTGTGCAGTTAGCTGAAGTTTTAAGAGATCTTTATAAGGGCGAAAAAGAACAAGAACAGTCATATAGTGAGCGCCAGATATATAAATCCGCCATGGAACGACTAGCAAGAGAATATGCTGCTATCGAAAAAACTGATGAGGACAGTGCTACTAAAAAACTAGAAAAAGNTTTAGGCCATTAGGTAATTACTCAATTAANTGATCCTTTTCTCTAGTTTCTGCGTAAAATTTCCACTTTTTTAACTTTTTTCCGCTTTTTCTTGCCCATAATAGNACATATCTTTATCATTTATTAGAAAAAAACNTACCTAGGGTAAGGATANCTTTATGCGTTGCCGATTTATTTTGCTTTTTCTGTTTTTTCTTTCTTGTTTACCTTCTTCCATAAAGGCNAAGGATTCTTCACTGATTGTTTTNAGTTTTGGCGCTTTTGATATGAATGATGACAAAACTACGGGAGAGCAGCGCATCGAATATAGACATGGTGAAAGATATTTATCGTTATTTAAACCGTTTGTTGGGTTTATGAGGACTAATGATGATGCATACTATGGATATCTGGGTATCGGTATAGATCTTTACTTTGGTAAATGCAAATGTGTTGTTTTTCAACCAAATTTTGCTGTAGGAATTTTTGACGACGATGATTACACCGAGGGAGAAGGTTTGACTTCAGGCAAAGCAGGCAAAGATTTAGGTGGAGGCTTAGAATTTCGTTCTGGTGTAGAGTTGGCTTATAGATTTGAGAATAACATGCGATTNGGGATAGCTTTTTCACATATATCAAATGCAGGTTTGGGCGATATTAATCCGGGAGCTGAATCTTTAGTTCTTACGTGGGCGGTTCCACTAGATTGGTTGGAATTTTAGTGTTCTCTAGTATACAAATATTTTAAAGTTATGCGCTCGTAGCTCAGTTGGATAGAGCGCAAGATTCCTAATCTTGAGGTCACAGGTTCAAATCCTGTCGAGCGCGTTAATTGTGTACATTAGAATGTATATTTGAGAATGTATATTTGTAGNGNTGTATAAAAATTAAAAGATGACTACTAATATGAAGAAGCAAGGTCTTTATAATCCAGATAATGAGCATGATTCTTGTGGTATTGGNTTTNTTGCAAATTTAAAAAATGTAAAAAGCCACCATATANTTCAACAAGGATTAAAAATTCTTTGCAATGTGACTCATAGAGGTGCCGTAGGCGCCGATCCTTTAGTTGGTGACGGNGTAGGCGTTCTCATACAAATACCGGATAATTTTTTTCGAGAAATTTTAGGAGAAGAGAAAATTTTTCTTCCCGATTCAGGCGATTATGGTGTTGGGATGATTTTTCTACCCAGGCCTTCTAATTTACGAAAAGAATGTGAAAAAATAGTCGAAAAATTTATTTTAAAAGAGGGACANGAATTTATTACTTGGCGTAATGTTCCTTTGGGTGATTCTGATTTAGGTGAAACGGTAAAAGCTAATGAGCCGATAATTAAACAAATTTTTATTAAGAGAGGAAAAAATTGTGCTGACCAAGATTCTTTTGAAAGAANGCTNTTTGTTATTAGAAAACAAATCGAAATCTTTTTTAACGCGAAAACAAAACCTAAGTTTGANGATTTTTATATAACTTCTTTTTCATCCNGGACAATTGTTTATAAGGGGATGATTTTGTCTAGACAAATTGGTGATTATTTTAAGGATTTAATAGATTCAAGAGTTAAATCTGCTTTGGCACTTGTTCATCAACGATTTTCAACCAATACATTTCCCTCATGGAAGTTGGCNCAACCNTTTCGTTTGTTATGNCATAATGGAGAGATCAATACACTCCGTGGTAATTTGAATTGGATGAATGCCAGAAAANATTCTATGGCCTCAAAGATTTTAGGAAAAGATTTGAAAAAGATTTGGCCACTAATTGAAGAAGGTCAATCAGACTCAGCGTGTATTGATAATGCATTAGAGCTTCTGCTTGCGGGTGGATATTCGCTTGCTCATGCAATTATGATGTTAATACCTGAGGCCTGGTCTGGAAACANCATGATGGNTGAAAAACGTAAAGATTTTTACGAATATCACGCTGCTTTTACTGAAGCATGGGACGGTCCAGCTGCGATTGCTTTTACAGATGGAAAGCAAATTGGAGGCACATTAGATCGCAATGGACTACGCCCTTCCCGTTATTTTTTAACTGATGATGACACAGTTATATTAGCTTCGGAAATGGGTGTATTAGATGTTCCAGAGGAAAAAATTATAAAGAAGTGGAGATTAGAGCCTGGAAAAATGTTTTTGATTGATTTGGAAGAGAAGAGAATTATANGTGATGATGAAATAAAAGAAAAATATGCAACTCAAAAACCTTATAAAGATTGGCTTAAATCCGGCAGATTTAGAGTAGAGGATTATCCTGCCCGGGTAAAAAGAAAATTTAATACGACTCAAAACCTACTCGATTACCAACAGGCGTTTGGATACACTCAAGAGGATTTAGATTTNTTTCTTAAGCCCATGCTTCTGAATGGTGAGGAACCTATTGGTTCAATGGGTGTTGATACTGCGCCGTCTGTACTTTCACGAAAACCGAAATCGCTTTATAGTTATTTTAAACAATGCTTTGCGCAAGTGACCAATCCTGCCATTGATCCAATTCGTGAACAATTGGTCATGTCTCTAATTTCATTTATTGGACCTAAGCCAAACCTTCTTGATGTNGATAAAGATTCTTGGTTTGCAAGATTAGAAGTAAAACAGCCAATTATTACTAATGAGGAAATTGAAAAAATAAGACACATCAAGAGTTCTTTAGNAAAANACTTTTGCGCTATTACTGTAGATATTTGTTATCCGCATGATGAAGGTCCTAAGAAAATGAGNGCTTATCTTGAAAAATTATGCAAGAAAGTCGAGTTGGCTATCAGAGGAGGCTGCAACATCATTGTTTTGTCGGATCGAAAGATGAATATGGGTCGCGTTGCTATTCCTGCTTTACTCGCTACTTCTGCTGTTCACCATCACCTTATTAAGAANGGGCTTCGAACAAAAACCGGTTTGGTTGTTGAAACGGGAGAAGTATGCCAGTTACATCATTTTGCTGTATTAGCTGGTTATGGAGCTGAGGCAATTAATCCATACTTAGCATTTGAGACATTAAATAGTCTTGCCANTCAAATGTCTTTGAAGATCTCTCAGAAGAAGATAGAGAGTCAGTATATTAANGCAGTTAATAAGGCTATTTTAAAAATTATGTCAAAAATGGGAATCTCAACCTATCAATCATATTGTGGTGCTCAAATTTTTGATTCCATTGGTCTATCCTCAACCTTTGTTAAAAAATATTTTACGGGTACTTCTACTCCCGTTGAAGGTATAGGGATCGAAGAAATTGCATTTGAGACATTTAAAAGACATCAACTCGCTTTTGGAGATTCTCCCGTCTATAAAGATTCACTTGATGTAGGCGGAGAGCTNGCTTATCGGATTAGAGGAGAAGATCATATTTGGTCACCCGATACCGTNGGTAACTTACANCATGCAGTGAGAGGTGGTATTGCTGAAAAGTATCAAAAGTACTCAGAATTAATTAATTCTAAAGATAAGAGGTTTTTAACTTTTAGGGGCTTGTTTGAATTCAAAACNACTAATAAAAAAATATCTTTGAATCAGGTAGAGCCGGCTAAAGAAATTGTCAGACGATTTGCGACAGGTGCTATGTCATTTGGTTCTATTTCTAGGGAAGCACATACCAATTTGGCAATCGCTATGAATAGAATAGGAGGAAAATCTAATACAGGTGAAGGAGGGGAAGAAAGAGATCGATTTCAACTTCTTAAAAATGGCGATTCTATGCGTTCCGCTATAAAGCAAGTTGCTTCGGGTCGTTTCGGTGTTACTGCTGAGTATCTTGTGAATTCAGATGACATTCAGATAAAAATTTGTCAAGGAGCAAAACCCGGAGAAGGTGGACAGCTTCCTGGTTATAAAGTTGATTCTACAATTGCTTCTGTTCGATATTCAACCCCAGGAGTNGGTTTAATTTCCCCACCCCCACATCACGATATATATTCAATTGAGGATTTAGCCCAATTAATTTTTGATCTCAAAAATGTAAATCCTCGTGCCCGTATTAGTGTTAAACTTGCATCGGAAATTGGAGTTGGAACAGTTGCTGCTGGTGTTGCGAAGNGTAAGGNTGATCATGTCACTATTGCTGGATATGAGGGTGGGACAGGAGCTTCGGCTATTACATCGATTCGTAATGCAGGNTTGCCATGGGAGATTGGCCTGGCTGAGACNCACCAAACTTTAGTGCTTAATGGATTGAGAGGGCGTATAGCTGTTCAAGTTGATGGAGGTTTTCGAACTGGTAGAGATGTTGTTATAGGTGCTATTTTAGGAGCAGATGAATTTGGATTTTCAACCGCACCACTTATTGCCTCAGGTTGCATTATGATGAGAAAGTGCCACTTGAATACTTGTCCGGTTGGTATTGCGACTCAAGATCCCAAGCTTCGAAAAAAATTTAATGGAAAACCAGAGCATGTAATTAATTATTTTTTCTTTGTTGCAGAAGAAGTGCGAAAAATTATGGCTACCTTAGGTTTTAGAAAATTCCACGAAATGATAGGGCGCACTGATTGCTTAGATACCTTAAAAGCGATTAAACACTGGAAAGCAAACGGTCTTGATTTTTCAAAATTATTAGCTAGACCAAAAGTTAAGAAAATGATCGCATTTTATAATTCTGAAAAACAAATACATGATATTCAAAGAATAGCGGATCGTAAATTAATCAAGGATGCAAAATATGCTTTAGAAAAAAAGAAGNAAGTCAGAATTAATATGAAAATAAAAAACACTGATCGANCCTTTGGAACTATGTTGTCTGGAGAANTTGCCAGACGNTACGGCCACCAGGGTTTNCCTGAAGATACTATCAATGTTCACTTGTCCGGAACTGCAGGGCAAAGTTTTGGTGCGTTTTTATCATGTGGTATTTNTTTAGAATTACAGGGAGATGCTAATGATTATGTAGGTAAGGGACTTTCTGGAGGTAGAATTGNTATATATCCTCATGATAAATCTCCGATTAAAGCCGAAGAAAACATAATAGTTGGAAATACGGTTTTATATGGAGCAATAGCCGGGGAATGTTTTTTTTCCGGTGTTGCTGGAGAGCGTTTTGCGGTTCGTAATTCGGGAGCAATTGCTGTGGTCGAAGGTGCTGGCGATCACTGTTGTGAATATATGACTGGTGGTGTTGTGGTTGTCCTCGGAAGAACGGGTAGAAATTTTGCAGCGGGAATGAGCGGTGGTGTTGCTTATGTTTTTGACATAGACGGAGATTTTTCTAGTAAGTGTAATCTTTCCATGGTGGCGCTTCAATCCGTAAAGAAGGAGAAAAATAGTAATTCTTATAAAGGAAATGGACATTTTAATGATATGACGAGATTCGATGAGGTAAGAATCAAGAGACTTGTAGAGCGACATTTACACTATACCAATAGCAATAGGGCAAAAGAAATACTTACAAATTGGAATCGGTATTTACCGAATTTTGTGAAAATAATGCCAACGGATTTTCAGAAAGCTTTAGTAGAAATGAAAGAAAAAAAACCGATTCACATAAAACGAGTAAATTAAATGGGTAAGGTTACAGGTTTTTTAGAAATTGAGAAGAAGGATCATTCTCGGATAGCAGTTTCTAAGCGTGTAAAACATTTTAGAGAATTTGATCTTGCTTTACCGGACAAAGAAATTTCTAGACAGGGTGCCCGTTGCATGGATTGTGGGATCCCTTACTGCCATACAGGTTGTCCTGTTGATAATATTATTCCCGATTGGAATGATCTTGTTTATCGTGATAAATGGAAAAGGGCAGCAGATGTCCTGCATTCAACGAACAATTTCCCTGAGTTTACTGGACGGATATGTCCTGCGCCTTGTGAGGAATCTTGNACGCTTAATATTAATAATGATCCCGTCACCATTAAAAATATTGAACAATCTATAATTGATAAGGCTTGGAAAATGGGATGGGTAGAACCTCAGCCCGCTTCAAGAAAAACCGGTAAGCAGATTGCTGTAGTTGGATCTGGTCCTGCTGGATTAGCGTGTGCTCAGCAGTTGGCAAGAGTCGGGCATAAGGTAACAGTTTTTGAAAAGAGTAGTAAGATAGGTGGCTTGCTTCGATATGGTATTCCGGACTTCAAAATGGAAAAGTATCATATCGATAGACGTATTGCTCAAATGAAGTCAGAAGGTGTGAGCTTTAAAACTAACGTGCATGTAGGAAAAAATTTTTCTGAAACACAATTATTAAAAAGATTTGATGCAATTGTTTTAGCCTGTGGTTCCGAGGAGCCAAGAGGTCTACCTGTCTCTGGAAGAAATCTTGATGGGGTACATTTTGCGATGGATTTTTTAACGCAGCAAAATAAAAGAATGGAAGGATGTAAAATAACTGATTCTGATTCTATTNTAGCTAATGGAAAACATGTTGTTGTTATTGGGGGTGGCGATACTGGATCGGATTGTATTGGCACATCGAATAGACAAAAGGCAAAAACTATTACACANCTTGAAATTTTAATACGACCNCCTNTTCATGAAAACAAAGGTTTNGTATGGCCTAANTGGCCCATAAAGCTGAGAACNTCAAGTTCCCACGAAGAGGGTTGCAAAAGGGATTGGAGTGTTTCCNCCAAAAGTTTTGANGGAAAAAATGGAAATGTTAAGGCTATTAATCTCGTTCGAGTTAATTGGAAGGAAGGAAAAAATGGAAATCTGTCTATGGAGGAGGTTAAAGGNAGTCAGTTTAAAATTAAAGCAGATTTAGTTCTTCTTGCNATGGGCTTTGTTCACCCGATTTACGAAGGCCTCATAAAAAGATTAAAAATAGAATTGGATAC
Organism: Rickettsiales bacterium; assembly: GCA_002712065.1. GTDB lineage: Bacteria > Pseudomonadota > Alphaproteobacteria > UBA8558 > UBA8558 > UBA8558. The sequence goes on from PARU01000006.1 coordinate 46,309, forward strand.
CCGGGGTAATGTAGAAGCAAATGATGNGGANTATAANACATCNCGTAAAAATATTTTCGTAGCTGGAGATATGCGTCGAGGACAATCTTTGGTGGTTTGGGCTATTCGTGAAGGGCGTCAGGCTGCACGTTCTGTTGATGAATATTTAATGGGATCGAGTGAATTGCCGAATTAGTATTTTGGTTATAAATTTGGTGCCCCTACTCAGACTCGAACTGAGATGAACCGAAATTCAACGGATTTTGAATCCGTCGCGTCTACCAATTCCGCCATAGGGGCATCGCAGNAGTATTAAAGCAATAATTGAATGGGATTTTAAGAAGTAATTNTATATTTTTATCTAATCAAAAAATTGCTTCCATCTGTTATCATATAATAGATAAGAATGATAAAAAAATTATACAATTGGACCATATCCCTTGCCTCACATCCTTTTGCTATAGGTTTTTTAGCGGTGATAGCATTTTTGGAAAGTTCAATTTTTCCTATTCCCCCAGACGTCTTATTGATTGCTTTAGTGCTAGCTAGCCGTGATAAAGCATGGATTATGGCATCTGTTTGTACGGTTTTTTCCGTAATTGGTGGGTTATTCGGCTATATTATTGGCTTTTTCTTATTTACTAGTATTGGCGATCCAATTCTAGAATTTTATGGATATCAAGATCATTTCTCTAGATTTAAAAGTTTTTATAATGATTGGGGTGCATGGATTGTTTTTGCTGGAGGCTTTACTCCCATTCCTTATAAAGTCATTACAATAGCTTCTGGTGCTGTTCATCTTAACTTAATTACCTTTTTAGTAGCCTCTATTGTATCTAGAGGNATGAGNTTTTTTTTGGTGAGNNCTTTACTTTGGTACTTTGGTCCNCCTGTAAGGAAGATTATTGAAAAAAACTTAAATTTTTTTGCAATTTTATTTTTTGCTATNCTATTGTTAGGATTTATTGTTATTAGATATGTTTTCTAGATTTTTTGAAGCTTTAAACGNAGGCTACTTGTCAAAGATTTTTTTTCTTATTGGCGTTTCTGCAATTGGTTTTGCGTACTATATGGAGCATCTTCATAATTTGCCCCCATGCGNNTTATGCATATATCAAAGATGGGTGTATTTTTTCATNATTTTTTTATCCGTACTTTTGTTCGTAATTGATAAACANGGAAAAAAAGGATCTAAGACTATTATGTTTATTTTTTTTCTTACTTTNTTTGTTGGTTCTGTGATTTCNTTATATCATATAGGNGTAGAGAAANNNTGGTGGGNNGGNACNGANTCNTGTGCTGCTAATGGAGACTTTGGAAATGCAGATGTNGATACNTTAAGGAAGGNCTTATTACAAANATCTATACCAAGATGTGATGAAGTNCTGTGGTCTCTTTTTGGNATTTCAATGGCAGGATATAACTTTATTTTGTCTTNCTTGCTTTCTATTTTTTCTTTGAGNTATTTTAAAACTATGAGAAATGGATCATGAAAAAGTNGACNNTACGTCGTAAAAAAAAGAAGTTTTCATCNAGNGATTCTATTTCTAANTCTAAAGAAACAATCGCAAGCATGATTCGAGTCGATCATGCGGGAGAGTTTGGTGCCATTAGAATATATGATGGTCAATTGGCTGTTCTAAAAAAAGGAGAGGCAGCTAAAAACATTAGAGAAATGTTGTCACATGAAAAAAAACACTTAGCTTACTTCAAGCAACTATTGAATGATTATAAGGTTCGCCCAACTATTTTGCATCCACTTTGGGATTTTGCTGGTTATTTTCTAGGTTATGCGACTGCAAAAATGGGAGAAAAAACTGCTATGCTTTGTACAGCAGCAGTTGAGGAAGTTATTGATGAGCATTATTCCGATCAATTAAAAACATTTAATAAGTTAGGAAAAAAAGGTCTTGCTAAAAAAATTCAAAAATTTCAAGCAGATGAAAAACAACATCTGAATCAAGCTTTAAAATTAGGCGCTTATGAAGCTGATTTTAGTGATAAACTTTCTTCCTTTATAAAGTTATCTTCTAAAATTGCGATCTGGCTATCGAAGAAATTTTAATTATTCAATTAGGGTTGTAGTTCACTATCCCAGTATAAAAAATCCCTCCAACTCTCATGAAGATAGTGTGGGGGGAAGAGTCTTCCATTTTTTTGTAATTCATGAGTATTCGGAGTAAGTGGCTCTGAGAGTAAATTTAATTTTTGATTCTTTAGAATTTTATTTCCTTTTATTCGATTGCAATCTCTACAGGCAGTAACAACATTCTTCCATATTGTTTTTCCTCCATGAGACCGTGGAAGCACATGATCAAAAGTTAGATCTTCGGTTCGAAATTTTCCGCCACAATACTGGCAGCAGAACCTATCTCGCAAGAAAACATTAAACCTAGTAAAGGCTGGTTTTCTATCTAGATCTATAAATTCTTTTAACGATATGACGCTAGGAAGTTTAATTTCTAGATTTGGTGAATGAACGGCAACTTCATATTCCGAAACAACATTTACTCGATCAAGAAAAACTGCCCTAATTGTATTTTTCCATGACCACAAGGATAGAGGAAAATAGCTTAGTGGTTGAAAGTTAGCATTCAACACCAGCGCTGGACAACTTGCGGGCCTAAGATTCAATTTAGCATCCTCCCTTTTTTTCTTTAAAGAGTATCTTTTGTTTTACTTAAAATCAAATTATTAAAGCGTTGAAGATGATCTTGAAAATTTTAGGATTGCAAGTTTTTGTGAAGAAAAGTTTTACCAATTTCTACACCTTCGGCATCAATTCCGTGNCCTAACCCTTCTCTNATATGTGTTTCGACTGGAATTTCTAAGTTCTTNAGTTTTGTTTCTGCNTTGGGTAAAGATAAAGGCGTAATTACCGGATCAATATCTCCGTGGACTAAAACTATGGGTGGTTTTGATTCAACTTCATTTTGTAAATTGTCGGGATCTAGGAGCATACCCGAATATCCTACAATTCCTGCACATTTTTTTTTCCTTCTTAGGCCCACGTGTAATGCCAACATTGCACCTTGCGAAAAACCAACTAATGCAAGATTTGTATCATTTAAATTTCTTATTTTTAACTGATCATCAATAAAATTATTTAAAATTAATGCGACCTGAGAAACTTCGGCTCTAATTCTAACCAGATCCTTGTCTACAAAACCGAACCATTGATAACCGGTGCCCGACATATTACAGGTGAAGGGGGCATTAGGTGATAGAAATTCTGTATCCGGCATATTATGAGACCAATTTGACGCCAAACCTATCAAATCGTTACCATCCGCACCTATTCCATGCATTAGTATAACAAGATTTTTTGGATTATCTTGATTCTTTGCTTTAATAGATGGTCCGGACAGTGTTTTCATTTAAAATTTTCGGTTAATTTGGGAGAAAAATAGTTTTACAANCTTACTTTTCTCAGAATCTAATAATTTTTTTCTAATTAAAAAATCTAACGTGACTAATTTGCTGTTTGGTTTAAAATCAGAATCGTTTTCTATCCTTTTAAGCACCTCCTTGTCATCCATTAGGAAAAAATTTTCTATCTCATTGTCATTGCATTTTGGTATGAATCTTTTTGGCAACTCCAAATCATAAATAAACATAGTATCCGGACAGAGTCCCTCTGCGGTTTCAACACAGTAATTAATCGTTCCAACCGCTTTTGCCTTCCTTGCCAAACTCTTTTTAACATTAGCTTCTTCAGCAGATTCCTTGATCAAATTTTCTTTTGGGTTTAATCCAGTAGGCTGTCCACCTCCTACAAGGTTATCAAGTTTACTAGGATAAGATCCTTTGTTTTTATTTCTCTTTCCAACCCATATTTTTATATCATTATTTTGTTTTGTGAATCCATTTAAATGCACCCCCCAACTGCGGAATCCAAAAAAACGTATAGCCGATCGATCAATTCGAAAATATGGTTTTTTAAAATTGACTTTTTTTGGGATAGCTAGGGAAGGAAAATTAAAAACTGGGAAAGATTCATTTTTTCCCTTTTGGAGAATTTTTTTATGTGTCAGATCTGAAATAACTATGTCAAAAATACTGTTGAGTTTTTTAGCGGTATTTAATTCAGATCTAATCATGATACTATTTTTGTTTATTAAGAAAAAATCGGAGAATTGTTTTAAGAATTTTATATTTTCTTTTTTTACCCAACCTATACTAATTCTACCAATTCTTATCGGCGTAAAATTTGATAAATTGTACTTATTGAAACGCTTGGCTATTGTTAGAATTTTCAAGGCTAGGAATTGTAAAGTGATTATTTTTGATTCTTTTGGATTATACTAATAATATCATCCATTATTTTTAACACACTAAAATCTTTCGGTGTGTAAACTGCAGCAACGCCGCTTCTTATTAGTTTCGATTCATCAGTTTTGGGTATTATCCCTCCGACAACTAGTGGAATTTTTTCAATCTTCATCTTTTTCATACATTTGAGCACCTCATCGACCATTTTCATATGTGATCCAGATAATACNGAGAGACCAATAACATGAACGCTTTCCTCTAATGCAGTATTTGCAATTTGATTAGGAGTTAATCTTATACCTTCATAAACAACCTCAAAGCCACAATCCTTAGCGTGGGTTGCAATTTGTTCAGCACCAGTTGAGTGTCCATCAAGCCCGGGTTTTCCAACTAAAATTTTTGGCCTGCGTTTTATTTTTTTTGATAGTAACTCAATTCTTTTTCTAAGCATTTTTAGATCATCTGCTTCAGAAGTGTTATTTGTCTTTCNAAGGGATGTAGTTTTTCCTACACCAGTAGGGGCACGGTATTCTCCAAAAATTTTTCTCATTACATCTGCCCATTCCCCAGTTGTGACTCCAGCGTAAGCACATTCAATTGATGATGGCATGATATTCTTTTCCTCAGAAATATCACTGGATAGTTTTTCTAGAGCTTTTGACACTAATTTTTGATTACGAGATTTCTTCCAGCTGTTTAATCTTCTGATTTGCTCTTTTTCTGCCTTCTTATCAGGCATCAGAAAGTTTCTTTGTTTTTTTTCAAGTAGAGGTGACGAAAANGTTTCGGTAAAACAATTGACGCCAACTATTTTTTGTTTACCTGATTTTATGTTCGCAAGTCTTCTTGAGCTAGATTCAACCAATTTCTGTTTTAGATATCCTGTTTCTACTGCAGAAACTATTCCACCCATTCTCATTATATTTTTAATTTCTTCAGATGCTTGTTTTCTTAGAGAATCTACTTTTTCTTTTATTACCTCGGATCCTTGAAATACATCTTCATATTCAAGTATATCTGTTTCTAATGCCATGATTTGTTGTAGCCTAAGGCTCCACTGTTGATCCCATGGTCTAGGCAAACCCAATGCTTCATTCCATGCTGGTAATTGTATTGCTCTTGCTCTAGTCCTTTTGCTTAAAACAACGGATAACATTTCAATCAAAATTCTGTATACATTGTTTTCTGGTTGTTGTTCGGTTAATCCCAGTGAATTAACCTGTACGCCATAACGAAAACGTCTGAAATTACTTTCTTTAACCTTGTAGCGCTTTCGACAGATTTCATCCCAAAGATCTGTAAAGGCGTGCATCTTGCACAATTCAGTAATAAACTTCATCCCAGCGTTTACAAAGAAACTGATTCTTCCCACAATCTTTGGAAAATTCTCTTTTCTCAGTTGTTTGGAGTTAGAGATTTCATCTAAAACGGAACATGCTGTCGCTAATGCGAAGGATAATTCTTGTACAGGCGTAGCTCCTGCTTCTTGTAAATGATAGGAACATATATTTGTGGGATTCCATTTAGGGATTTCTTTTGCAGTAAAAATTANCACATCGCTAGTTATTTTTAGACTAGGTTTTGGTGGAAAAATATACGTACCTCTCGATAAATATTCTTTTACAAGATCATTTTGTGTAGTCCCGGATAAATTTTTTCTAGAAAAACCCTGCTTTTCTGCAGTAGCTATATAAAGTGCCAACAACCATGGGGCTGGTGCATTAATCGTCATTGAAGTGTTCATTTTTCCTAGTGGAAGTCCTTGGAATAGTGTCATCATATCTCCCAGGTGACATATTGGAACGCCAACTTTTCCTACTTCACCTTTTGATAAAGGATGATCTGAGTCATAACCGGTCTGGGTCGGTAAATCAAATGCGACTGATAATCCAGTTTGTCCTTTAGCCAGATTCATTTTGTAGAGTTTATTTGACTCTTTGGCGGACGAGTGGCCTGAATAGGTTCTAATCATCCATGGTAGATCGTGGCCATGATTTGGAAGATTATTTTTGTTATTTTTCTTCATATTCTATAATTATAGCAATCTAAGATTTAATCTATTGTTTTGATATTAATATTTAACAAGTTGTGCATTGCAAACATATTTTGTAAAAGGTAGAAGTTTAGGACAATAAGGATACAATAATTAATTGTATTTTTAAAAATAAAAACTTTTTTTCAGAGGAAAGTAGAATACAAAAGATCTTATGATGAGAAATAAGGAAAAATTTGATGAGTGAAAATGAAAAGAAGGAATTATATGATTTAGGTGAAATTCCTCCACTTGGGCATGTTCCAAAAGAAATGCATGCTTGGGTTATACGTAAAGATCGTGAGGGGGTTCCTGAAAAGGCAATGCAGATTGAGACCATGCCTATCCCAAAAGTAGATTCTAATGAGGTACTGGTGATGGTAATGGCTGCTGGCGTTAATTATAACGGTGTTTGGGCCTCGATGGGAAAACCTATATCGATGTTAGACTCTCATAAGCAGGGTTATCATATTTGTGGATCCGATGCTTCGGGAATAATTTGGGCCGCAGGAGAGAAGGTTCAGCGCTGGAAAGTTGGTGATGAAGTTATTATACACTGCAATCAAGATAGNGGTGATGATGAAGAGTGTAATGGGGGNGATCCGATGTATTCTACTAGTCAAAGAATTTGGGGTTATGAAACCCCCGANGGATCATTTGCACAGTTTACCAAGGTGCAATCACAACAATTAATTAAAAAACCAAAACATCTCACTTGGGAAGAGGCAGGATGTTATATGCTGACTCTTGCTACTTCGTATAGGATGCTTTTTGGCCATCCACCACATGATCTCAAGCCAGGAGAGAATATATTGGTATGGGGCGCTTCTGGAGGAATAGGTTGCATGGCGGTACAGTTAGCAAAGACAGTTGGAGCTAATGCTATAGGCGTAGTATCTGACGCTTCTAAGGAGGATTACGTTAAATCTCTTGGTGCTGTTGGAGTTATCAATAGGAAAGATTTTGACTGTTGGGGCCAGTTACCAGATGTTAAGGATGGAAAAAAATATGCGGAGTATATGAAAAAATGCCAAGAGTTTGGTAAGGCAATATGGGAATTTACTGGTAAGTACACCAATGTAGATATGGTGTTCGAGCATCCTGGTGAACAAACATTTCCGGTTAGCACATTTGTTGTGAAAAGAGGTGGGATGGTTGTTTTTTGTGCAGGTACTTCTGGTTACAATATTACGATGGACGCAAGATATGTTTGGATGCATCAAAAAAGGGTTCAAGGGAGTCACTTTGCTCACTTAAAACAAGCAGCTGCTGCGAATCAATTAGTGATTAATAAGCTTATTGACCCATGTATGTCTGAGGTATTGAAGTGGTCTGAGATTCCTAAAGCTCACACAAAGATGATGAACAATGAGCACAAACCAGGTAATATGGCGGTTCTAGTTCAGGCTAGAAAACCAGGAATGAAATCTTTGTAAATCAATAAATCGAAAGTCAAAAGATATGTCCGAACAACCGTTTGCTAAAATAAAGGATGGCGTAAAAAATGCTAAATCTTTGGTTATTCCTGATTTAATTTCAGTATGCAAGGAGTCTTTAAAAACTGTTGAGCAATTAGTCGTAAGCCTCAAAAACAAGACTTCTTCTATAATAGTGAGGGATGGGAAGATCAATCCTTCTTTGTTAGAGTCTGAACAATACGCTGCTCATGGTTTAGCTTGGTTTGCTACTTACGTTGTTGCCATTCGTGAAATGCTTAACTGGGCTGAACGTCTAGTTTCAGTAAAGCGTTTTGGTGAAATTGAGAGTCTAATTTTACAGTCTGCATTTGGTGAATATCTGTCTCAAATTTTTGGTGGAATACCAATGAGCCAAGGTGAAATAGTTAGGTTGTCGGATCTTCATTTTTCCAATAGTGAGATTGAAAAACTTTTGGATAAAAATATTTCAAAACTTATGTCTAATGGTAATTCAGTTGATGTCCGAATGAAAATAGCAGAGCTAGTTGCCGATGGTAATTTTGGTGATTATGGTTTAGGTGATGAAACTTTAGTTATGATTCAGGATCAGTTTAGAAAATTTGTTGAGGATCAAATTATTCCTTATGCTCAAGAATGGCATAATAAAGATGAGCTAATCCCAAATGAAATAATTAAAAAGATGTCAGAGCTCGGGGTTTTTGGATTGACCATACCAGAAGAATATCAGGGTCTAGGTATGGGAAAAATTTCTATGTGTGTGGTGACTGAAGAATTATCTAGAGGTTTTCTTACTGCTGGATCTTTAGGAACTAGGGCAGAAATAGCTTCTGAACTAATTAGATTGGGTGGTACTGAGGAACAAAAAAAGCAATGGCTTCCAAAAATTGCTTCAGGCGAAGTTTTAACTACTGCAGTCTTTACCGAGCCAAATACAGGATCTGATCTTGGAAGTTTAAAGACGCGAGGGGTTAAAGAAGGTGATCATTATCTTATCACAGGCGCAAAGACCTGGATTACACATGGAGCAAGAAGCGATCTCATGACTATTTTAGCCAGAACTAATACTCAAGAAAAGGGCTACAAAGGTTTAAGTATGTTTTTAGCCGAAAAATCTAGAGGGACAGAAGCAGATCCTTTTCCAGCCGAAGGTTTAAGTGGTGGTGAGATTGAGGTATTGGGTTATCGTGGAATGAAGGAATATGAAATGGCATTCGATAATTTTAAAGTTCCATCTACAGGTTTATTGGGTGGCGAAGAAGGAAAAGGCTTTAAACAATTAATGGAGACATTTGAATCTGCAAGAATACAGACTGCAGCACGTTCTGTCGGTGTTGCTCAATCTGCTCTGGAAGTTGCGATGCGTTATGCGCAGGAAAGATCCCAATTTGGTAAATCAATTTTTTCCTTTCCTAGAATAGCTGTTAAGGTTGCTTGGATGGTTGTTGAAACAATGATCGTAAGACAGATTACATACTTTTCCGCAAGGGAGAAAGATTCTGATAGACGTTGTGATATTCAGGCAGGCATGGCTAAGCTTTTAGCTGCTAGAGTCGCTTGGGCTAATGCAGATAATGCTTTACAGGTTCATGGGGGGAATGGTTATGCTTTAGAATATCCTGTTAGTAGAATTCTTTGTGACGCGAGAATTCTAAATATTTTTGAAGGAGCTGCAGAAATACAAGCTCAAATTGTAGCTCGCGGTCTATTGANCGATACATAGTCTCTATTCATTCTATAATAAAATCTAATTACTTTATTTAAACCCATGGATTCTTTTTATAATATTGCGTTTTACTTTTTGCTAATTATNTTATTTGCAGTTGCTGTTATTTTATTTGCAGGTATTTTTATGATGGCAAAAGGTGGGAGCGCTAATAAAAAATACTCAAATAAAATTATGAGGGCTAGAGTTATACTTCAGGGCGTTGCAATTGTTGTATTGGGTTTGATTTTTTTACTCAAACGTTTAGCTTAGGTTTTGCATCATGGTTAAATTAAATAAGATTTATACAAAAACTGGTGATAAGGGGAAAACGGGCTTAGGAGATGGAAGGCGGGTGAATAAGTTTGATTTGCGTGTTGAGTGCTATGGAACAATTGAGGAGGCTAATTCCATTCTAGGTATCGCCAGATGTTATACTAGAGGTTCAATCGATAAATTTCTTTCCGAGATTCAAAATGATCTATTTGATTTGGGCGCTGATCTCTGTATGCCTCAAACCAAGGCGAAAAAAAGTGTACTAAGGATTACAGATCGACAAATAAAACGCATGGAGATCGAAATAGATAAAATGAATAGTGGTTTAAAACCATTAAACTCTTTTGTTTTGCCAGGAGGAACGCTTGTTTCTTCATATTTACATTTAGCAAGAACAATTATAAGAAGATCAGAAAGAATTACAGTCGCATTAATGGTGAAGGAAAAAATTAATCCAAATGTTATTATTTATTTAAATCGTTTATCCGATTATATTTTTGTGCTTTCAAGATATTTAAACGCTCGGGGAAAAAAAGACATTTTGTGGAGACCTGGAAAAAATTGTTGAGATTTTACGATACATAATTTAATCATTATTTATTTTTTGAAGAAATATTCTTAACGCCTTATTAATCTTTATAGGTAGGTATCGAAATTGAAGGCATTAGTTGCGGTAAAAAGGGTTGTCGATTATAACGTCAAAATTAGGGTAAAATCTGATCAGACAGCAGTCGAGACATCAAACGTTAAAATGTCAATGAATCCATTTGACGAAATTGCTGTAGAGGAAGCCGTTAGAATTAAAGAAGCCGGTATTATCGATGAAATTATTGCTATTTCTGTTGGAACGGATCAATCTCAAGAAACTTTAAGAACCGCTATGGCTATGGGGGCAGATCGATCAATTCTTGTTAACACAAGATCAGATCTTGAACCTATTTTAGTCGCAAAATTATTAAAAGCTCTAGTTATGAAGGAAAACCCCGATTTCGTTATCATGGGAAAACAAGCCATAGATGATGATTCTAATCAGACTGGACAAATGNTAGCCTCTCTTTTGGGATGGGGGCAAGCTACATTCGCTTCAAAAATAGTCGTAAACAAAGATATTGCCGAAGTTACAAGAGAAGTAGACGGTGGTTTGGAGACCCTAAGTGTAAAATTGCCTGCCGTTATTACAACAGATCTTCGATTGAATGAACCAAGATATGCTTCATTGCCAAACATTATGAAAGCTAAACAAAAAAAGATTGAAGTTATAACACCTGAAGATTTATCCGTAGAAATGAAATCTGAAATACAAATTATAAAAGTTGAAGAACCTGCAGAAAGAAAACCTGGATTAAAGGTTGCGGACGTTGGTGAGCTTGTAGATAANTTNAGAAATGAGGCAAAAGTTATCTAATGAAAGCTTTAGTTATTGCAGAACATAATAATAGAGATTTGAANCCNTCCACTTTGAACACNATTTCCGCTGCTTTAAAATTAAATGGAGATGTACATGTTTTGGTTGCGGGCCAGGATGTTGGTTCCGTAATTAAGAGTGTTTCAAAGATTGATTCTATTTCTCGAGTACTATTTTGTGATGATGAAATTTATAAAAATTTTTTGGCAGAAAATTTTTCAGATTTAATTTTGGGGATCGCAAAAAATTATACTCATATAATGATGCCTTCAAGCACATTTGGAAAAAATATTATGCCACGTGTTGCTGCTAGTTTAGATGTTCCTCAGATATCTGATATCATTAGTGTGGAGGATCATGAGACTTTTAAGCGCCCAATTTATGCTGGGAATGCCATTGCCACAGTCAAGTGCATGGCACCTATAAAGATTATTACCGTTAGAGGAACGGCATTTTCTCTAGCTGAAGTAAGTAACGGTAATGTAGAGACGGAGGAATTANCTGCTGGAACAGATTCAGGAAAGACAATTTTTGCGAAACAGGATCTCAGTAAGTCAGATCGACCAGAATTAACTTCGGCGAAAATAATTATTTCTGGAGGTCGTGGTATGCAAAATGGTGAGAATTTTAAAATGTTAGAAAAAATTGCTGATAAATTGGGAGCGGCAATTGGAGCAAGTCGAGCGGCTGTTGATGCTGGTTTTGTTCCTAACGATTGGCAAGTTGGGCAAACTGGGAAAATTGTTGCGCCAGATCTATATATTGCGGTTGGTATTTCTGGCGCTATCCAGCATCTAGCCGGTATCAAGGACAGCAAGATTATTGTGGCTATTAACAAGGATGAGGAAGCTCCGATCTTTCAGATCGCTGATTACGGTTTGGTTGCTGATCTATTTCAGGTTTTGCCAGAATTATCTGAAAAATTGTGAGATAAGAATCTTTAGTTTAAATATATTTTTTGTAACAATTTATAAGTTTCTTCTAGTTTCCAAGTAAATGTTCCTTGTAATGAGGCAATTACCCCTCCGTCTAGATCCAAAAAAATAGTTGTTGGTAATCGACTGATTTTTAGTTCTTTGAGTAATTCTGATTTTGGATCATAGTAAACTGGAAAGCTAAAGATTTTCATTTTTTTTAAAAAAGGCAAAACTCTTTTTGCGCCGTCTATATCAACAGATAGGGTGATGAATTGATAATTTGAATCTTTATTATTGGTGTTATTAGACTTTATAAAATCGTTCAATGCTGGGAGTTCTTCTATACAAGGCAAACACCATGTTGCCCAAATATTGATAACGGTTAGTTTATTACTAAATTTACTAATAGTTATTTTTTCCCTATCTTGATTCGTTATGTATAGATCCTGGATATTCTTTGGTTTTTCGTAAATTTCTAAATATTTGGTAAAATTATTTTTTTCAAACTTAACACTATGCAGGTCATCGCTGTATGCTCTTTTTGAAAAAAAGAGAAATAAAATAAAGAAAAAAATGGTTAAAATTGATATTACTTGTATGTTCTTATTTGTCGTTTGCAATTTTTAATAAGCGATTTTAATAAAATGAAAAAAAGAAATTTACGAATTAATAAATTAAAGCATATTTCTCTTCTCGAACCTAAAAGTAAAAAATCTTCGATATTAGAGAAAATAAACTCTTCAGTTTCTTTTGACAAAAAGATTGCTGAATATGATGTTCTAGTATCTATGGCTCACTGCAGCATGTTAGTAAGAAAGAAGATTGTACCTAAGAAAGATGGGGAATCCATCTTAAAAGGGCTTAAGAAAATACTTAGTGAAATCAAAAGAAACAAATTTACTTTCAATCCCCAACTAGAGGATATTCATATGAATGTTGAATTTCGATTGAAGAAAATAGTAGGAAAAAGCGCAGGTATGTTACACACAGCTCGCTCTAGGAATGATTTAGTTGCAACTGATTTTAAGCTCTGGATTCGCGATTCCTTAGATATTATTGATAATGAATTAAGAGGATTGCAAAAAAGCCTTATTAAGAAAGCGGAAAAGCATTACCAGGATCCTATGCCAGGTTTTACCCATTTGCAATTTGCTCAACCGGTTACTTTTGGCCATCACTTATTAGCTTACGTTGAAATGCTTGGAAGAGACCGTGATAGAGTAAGTCATGCTCGAAGTATGTTAAATGAATGCCCCTTGGGTGCAGTAGCGTTAGCTGGAACATCTTTTCCCATTGATCGTTACATGACGGCAAGATACCTTGGTTTTGATAGACCTACTCAAAATTCGATAGATTCTGTATCTGATAGAGATTTTGCTCTTGATTTTCTTTCATCAGCATCAATTTGTTTCGTACATCTTTCAAGGTTAGCCGAAGAGCTAACAGTTTGGTTGAGTGAGCCATTTTCGTTAATTGCTCTTCCAAAAAAATTAACCACANCTAGCTCTATAATGCCTCAAAAAAAGAATCCTGATGCTGCAGAGTTAGTGCGTGGTAAGAGCGGTAGAGTTTTTGGCCATTTATTTTCGTTACTTACTACCATGAAGGGTTTGCCATTGGCTTATTGTAAGGATCTTCAAGAAGATAAAGAACCAGTCTTTGATTGTATGGATACTTGGTTAGTATCTATAAAAGTTATGATTGAAATGATTGATTGTCTGAAATTCAACAAATCTAATTCTGAAAAATTAGCTAAAATAGGCTATTCCACTTCAACGGATTTAGCTGATTTTCTTGTAAAAGATTTAGGAATTCCATTTAGGGAAGCTTATTTGTCTGTAAAGGCAATTATTGATCTTTCTATTTCTAAAAAAATTCCAGTCCANGATTTAGATATAAGTCAATTGAAGAAAATTGAACCCAGAATAACAAAAGAGGTTTACAATTACATTAGTGTCACAAAATCAATAAGGAGTAGAAAAAGTTTTGGTGGCACAGCGCCAACTAACGTTAAAAGAGCTATTCATTTAGCAAAAAGGAAATTTTTATAGAAGATATGAATTTTCTTAATAAAATAATAGCAATGGTGATAATTTTTTGTTTTTCCGCTACGCTTTTATCGGCTTGTGGAAAGAAGTCATCGGATTTAGATCCTCCTCTTGGAAGCGATTATCCTAGGGAATACCCCAGTGAATGAATTTAATTACACCAATGGATTTCTATTTGCGGAAAAAATTTCTCTTCAAAAGATAGCAGAAGAAATAGGTACTCCGTTTTATTGTTATTCAAAGAATGCAATTGTAAAAAACTTTCTAAATTTTAAGAAAGCATTCAAGAACTTTCCAACGATGGTTTGTTTTGCTGTAAAAGCAAACTCTAACCTATCAGTCTTAAGGATATTATCTAAACTCGGTGCTGGTGCTGATGTGGTGTCTATGGGAGAATTAATGAAGGCGTTATCTGCCGGCATTGATCCCAAAAAAATTATTTTCTCTGGTGTTGGGAAAAGTCGTGAAGAAATATCAAAGGCTCTTGGGATAGGAATTAAACAATTCAATGTAGAGTCTGAGTCTGAATTTATGGAAATTGCGAATCTTGCTAAAAAAGCGCATCGTGTTGCATCTGTATCTTTGCGGATTAATCCAAACGTAATAGCAAAGACTCACAGAAAAATAACCACAGGTAGCCATGATGATAAATTTGGAATAACTTGCGAACAAGCGATCAGGCTTTTTCAGAAGTCATCTGGGATGCAAGAAATAAATATTATTGGATTGGCGATTCATATTGGTTCTCAGATTACAAAAGTTGCTCCCTTTAAAGAAGCTTTTGATGTGATTAGAAAGCTAGCAAATGATTTAAAACGTATGAATTTTCAGCTGCAAAATGTAGATGTTGGAGGTGGCTTAGGGATTCAATATGCCAATGAAAATACTGTAAGTTTGAAAAATTATTCTAGAATTGTTTCTTCTTTGATTAACTCATTGCAGTGTGGATTAATTCTTGAGCCAGGTCGCTTTATTGTTGCCGATGCGGGAGTTTTGGTAACTAAAATTTTAAGATTGAAATCTAACGGACGAAAGCATTTCATTATTGTTGATTCTGCTATGAATGATTTCATAAGGCCGGCAATTTATGATGCTTATCATAAAATTATCCCTTTGAAAAAAACTAAAATTCAAAAATCAAAATCAGCAAAAAAATGGGATATTGTTGGTCCGATTTGCGAAAGTTCAGATACTTTTGCTAGAAATAGGATTTTTAGAGATCCGAAGGAAAATGATATTCTCGCGATTTGTTCCACTGGGGCTTATGGTTTTGTTATGTCGTCAAATTATAACTCTCGACAACATATACCTGAAATTTTAATTAGCGGGAAAAAATANGCTCTTATTAGAAAAAGGCAGAAGATNGANCACCTCATCAAGACAGATATTNTGCCTCGNTGGTTATAAGAAGAAAGATGGTAAGGCTTGAAAATATTGCTATAGGTTACGAAGATGNTTATGAAATCTTAAGTGATTTAAACTTTCAATTNNCTAAAGGCTCTTTCCATTTTCTTGTTGGCGCTAGTGGTTCGGGGAAGTCGACATTATTAAAATTTCTCTATATGGCTTTACAGCANGCTAGAGGTCAATATTTTTTGAGTGGTAATAATGTTGCAAATTTAGATAGGGATGAAGTTGCTCTCTTAAGAAGAAGAATCGGCGTTGTTTTTCAAGATTTTAGATTATTAGATCATTTTTCTACTTTTGAAAATGTTGCGTTGCCTTTAAATGTCATCAATGAAAANAAGGAAATTATAGATAACCACGTTACTGAACTATTGCAATGGGTTGGCCTTGGGGATGAANTATATGCTTCCCCTAAAATGTTATCTGGTGGTCAAAAACAAAGAGTTGCTATTGCTCGTGCCGTAATTAATAAACCAGATATTATTTTAGCGGATGAACCGACGGGAAATGTGGATAAAAAGATGGCGAAAAGGTTNCTTTTTTTATTTGAGGAAATGAACAAATTAGGGACGACAGTACTCATTGCAACACACAATGAAGATCTNGTTAGAAAGACTAAACACAAAGTTATTAAATTAAAAAATGGAAAAGCTGAGTATAATTAAGGGCTGGCATAATGGGATCTAATCAATTTCAATTATCTTTAGACAGGGATGGGAAAAACCACTTCTCCATTTCTATTTTTTCCCTGCTAGTNTATTTGTCACTAATTTTTTTATTTGGTTTAATTGCCGTTGGTCAATCTCTTTCTTTATGGCAAAAAGACATCTTTGGTCATTTGACTCTGCAAATACTACCAGATTTTGAAGAGAATTTACCCTTGAATCAAGTTAAGGATAACCTTAATGCGAATACTGAAGAAGCTTTAAAGATTATCAGTAATTATCCAGGGATCTCTTCAGTAAATGTAATCGACGAGGAAAGCGCTAGAAAATTAATTTCTCCTTGGATAAGTACGGATANTTTTTCTGAGGAAATTATTTTGCCAGTGATTATAGATTTAAGCATTGANCCGCGTTTAAATTTCTCCTTAGAAGAATTAAAATTTGATTTAGGTAAGAATATTGATGGTTTTGAATTAATTGAGGACACAGCCTGGTTACAACAAATNACAAGAGTTGGTCATCTTTTTAAATTTATATCGTTTGCTATATTGATCTTTATAATCTTTGTATCGGGTACTACAATTTATTTTTTGACTANTAGTAGTTTGATGGCTAACGGTAAGATTATTGAGCTTCTTTATTTATTTGGAGCCAAGGATTCTTTTATTGTTGAAAAATTTCAACGCCAAAATTTTAAGGATGTAATAAAGGGAGTATTTCTTGGTTACTCATTTTTTATCATATCTTGGTTACCCTTTTATTTTTTAGCAAAGAAATTTAGTCTTGATTTATTTTTTCACTCTGCTTCTTTTTTTGTCCCTTGGTACTTTATTTTTTTATTCCCCATAATATTTATTTTTATTTCACAGTTAGTGGTGAAACGGTCGGTCTTAAAAAGAGTACAAAGGATTTTTTAATTTGAGCATACGTTTGGTTTTATTGGATAGAGATGGCGTTATAAATGAAGAGAANGACGGCTATGTACGTTGTCCTAAAGATTTAGCCATGATCCCGGGTTCTGTAGAGGCAATCAAAATTTTAAATAAAGCTAATTTATTGTCTGTTATTGTGACTAACCAAGGAGCAATAGGAAGAGAGATAATTGATATAGAGGCATTAAATAAGATTCATGATAAACTGAATCGCACATTAGAAAGAAGTGGTGCTAGCGTAAACGAGATTATTTTTTGTCCAGATCATCCAGATCGGCCAACACGATTTAGAAAACCCGGTCCAGGAATGCTTTTGCAAGCCATGGATCAATATAAAGTTTTACCTAAAGAAACTGTTATGATAGGGGATTCTTTGAGGGATCTGATTGCTGCCAATAAAGCACAATGCGGAAAGATTTTGGTAAAGACTGGTTTTGGATCTCAAGCCTTAAAAGAAGGCATACCGAATTCTCTGAATCCTTTTGATATTAAGGAAAATTTACTAGATGCAGTAAATTCTTTAGTGGGAAAACGTGAAGCTGATTATAATTAGTTATATGCGTTAAAACATTATCAAGAAAAGATCTTTTGTTTCATGGAAAAAGTAAGAAAAAACAAATTTAGAATTTTATTCAATTCATTCCTATTTCAATTAATTTTTTATTCTTGGACTTCATTAATTTGCATTTTCTTAAGTCCGGCACTTATNTTTCCAAGAATTATTGCNGTGAAAATTTCTAAATTTTGGGCNTATTCTTCATTGNTTTTGTTAAAAATAATCGTTGGAATTACTCACGAAGTTAGAGGTTTAGAAAATTTAAAAAAAGATTTTTCTCTTATCTCTTCCAAGCACCAATCTACCTGGGAAACAATTGCCTTTTGGGTATTGACTGAAGAGCCGATTTATTTTTTGAAGAGAGAATTATTATTCATTCCTTTTTTTGGTTGGTTTTTATTTCGACTAGGAATGATAGATATAGATAGAAAAAAAGGAAGTAGTCAGCTTAAATCAATGATCAGAAGATCTAAACAGACCTTAAGAGATCGGAAAAAGAAACTCATTATTTTTCCTGAGGGGACTCGCACTANCCCGGGTAAAAAATCTCAGTATCAGGTTGGTATAGTCGGCTTATATTCAAGCCTTAAAATTCCAGTTGTACCAGTTGCCTTGAATTCAGGCCTTTATTGGCCTCGAAGAACTTTTTTGAAATACCCTGGAAAGATAATTGTTGAATTCTTGCCTCCCATTGACCCAAATTTAACCAGAAGTAAATTTTTTAGCGAGCTTAAAAGAAGAACNGAAACGGCGTCTTTAATGCTATTAAAAAAATNAACACTGTTGATAATGTTTTTTTAAAGATGGGANGAACGGAGATTATTTAAAAAAATGATTTTATATCAGTTACTTAATAAGAATATCCTAGTTGATAAGTCTGTTGAAAAGTTTTAATAAGATTCACTTTACCANTGCTTAANTTTTTTTTAGAATCGTCAATAGTTTCCTTCCTAAATCCTAAATTCAAAGTCACAGCCTTTGGTTGTGGCTTTTTTTTTATTAGTACTTTTGATTTATAATAACAAAAAATTTTCTAATTAAAAAGCATGAAAAATAAAAGATTACTTTTTTTCTTTTCTTTCGTCTTAATTTTCGTAATTGTCCTCACTGGNTGGTGGTTTATAAATTTTTATTTTGCAAAAGATTTTCATCAGAAAATACAACAAAGACTTTCTAATCAAGGNATTACATTTAGCATTCGGAAGCANGTTATTACAGGCTATCCATTCTATGTGGAGAATATATTTTATAATGTTAATTTGCTTTTACCAAAAGATTCAAATAAAACATTTGCTGTTTCGAGTCTCTACGTGGAAAAACTAGTTATTGTTTATCCAGTTTGGAATCCNGATGATTTAAGTTTTTCTATTTCTGGATCTAGCAAATTTACTTTAAAAGAAGAGTCAAAAACATTTCTTACCAATCAAGATTCATTGGAGGGAAAAATAGTTTTTAATAAAATGAAAGAGGCCAATTTACTCTTAAAAAATTTTCAGTTAGCTATCGAAAATGAAAAGAAATTGCTGTTTATTGAGGAATTTAGGTTGTCTGTCAATCAATTTTTCTTAAATAAAAAAAGCGATACAGGGGAGCACTTTAAGGTTGTCTTTAATTTTCTTTCCCCTGATTACTATTTGATTAAGAGGATATTCGCTCATGCAAATATAGAGAGCTTTCAGGGCCAGATTAATATAAATGGGTTTCTTCCTTTAAAAGAGCTTCCAGATTCGATACAAAATTGGTCCCAGGCAGGCGGTTTTGTAGAAATTAAGAATTTTCTTCTTAAAGTGAGCGGTTTGGAATCTATCCTGAATGGATCTCTCACANTGGATCAAAATCTACAACCATTACTTGTATCAACTTTAAAGATTAAAGGTTATCACTCATTGTTGGATGAAATGGNTAGGAGTCAAACAATTAACCCAAAAACCAAAGCACTCGGAAATATAATTTTGAACTTCTTTTCCAGAAGNAATGCTANTGATGAAGGAAGTNCTATTCAAATTCCCTTAACGATCCAAGATCAATGGCTAAGCTTGGGATCTTTCAAGGTAAAAAAGATATCATCTATTAATTGGTAATTTATGCTTGTTTGGCAGCAATAACTCCAAGCCTGATTGATCTCGTCTTTTTAAGTAGTTTTTGCAATTTTTCACCATCTTTTTTCTTGATAACTTTTTCTATTAAGGTGAGNTCTTGATTAAATCTTTTTAATATTTCTAGTATTGAATGACGGTTTTCAAGAAAAATGTCTCTCCACATAACTGGATCTGAAGCGGCTATTCTAGTAAAATCCCTAAAACCTCCAGCGGCAAATTTAAAAACCTCTGATTTTATATCCTTTTGTAGCCCTGTTGCTGTACCAACTATCGTATATGCTATAAGATGAGGCAAGTGTGATGTTAAAGCTAATATTGAATCATGATGTCTGGCNTCCATAATCTTTATTTTCATACCCACCGCTCTCCAAAGTTTAGCAACTTTATTCACTGCGTGATTGGTAGTATTCTTTGGTGGAGTTAATATGCACCACCTACCCATAAACAATTCCGCGAAACCATGATCTGGACCAGAATGTTCCGTTCCAGCAATTGGATGACCGGGAACAAAACTAANTTCTTTCGGTATCTTAGCCAAGATTNCTTTTAAAATATTTTGTTTAACAGAACCAACATCACTAATTATTGCCCCTTTTTTCAAATGAGGNTGAATTAAATTTACTATTTTAGAGAATTTNCTTATGGGGGTGCAGAGCATTACAAGATCCGAACCCTCAACTGCAGTTTTTGGATCGATACTTACACTGTCAACGATTTTTAACTTCATACACTTATTCAAAGTCTTTTTTGTTTGTGTGCANCCTNCTATGTGGGAAGTTAGCCCCCATTTTTTACAGGCTCTTGCAAGAGAAGAGCCGATTAATCCAAGACCAATTATTGTAATCTTATGGAAGATTATTTTTTTCTTCTTCATCAGTTTTTTAAAAATCTTTCTAGTTTAGTAACCACCGTTTTCATCTCAATTTTTCTCCCGATTGTTAAGCGGAGGCAGTTTTTAAGATTATATTCATCTACCTTTCTTAAGATTATCCCATTTCTCACTAAAAATTTATTTGTTGCATTTGCATTCCTTTTCCTATCGTTTGGAAATCTGATTAAAATAAAATTAGTGACACTTGGATAAATAAAAAGCGATCTTGCTTGGAGCCTGCTAACCACCCAGTTGCGTAGTTTTATGTTCTTTTCTGCAATTTTTTTAATAAATTTTGTATCTTTTAATGCGGCTATGCCTGCTTCTTGAGCTGCCGTATTGACATTAAAAGGATTCCTTACGCGATTTAAAATTTTAGAAACTTCAGTGGAACAATATGCCCAACCCAGCCTTAATCCGCTAAGCCCATATATTTTTGAGAAAGTTCTTATCATAATTACGTTACTATATTTTTTTACTAACCTGATTCCAGGATCGTAGTCATTTTTATCGACAAATTCAGCATATGCTCCATCTAAAACTAATAATATTTTTTTTGGCAACTGATCGCATAATTTTTTTATTTCACCAAGAGCTATATATGTTCCTGTAGGGTTTCCTGGATTAGCTAGAAAAATAATTTTTGTCCTTTTTGTTACTTGTTTCAGGATATTATCTACATTAACCGAGCAGTTAACTTCTTTTGCAATTTTTGTATTGGCACCTGCAGCAATTGCGGCTATTCGGTAGTATGAGAAACCATGTTCCGTGCAAAGTATTTCATCACCTGCGCCGGCAAAACTTTTTGCGATTAATGTAATTAGTTCATCAGATCCGTTTGAGCAGACAATACTCTTATAATCTAGACTAAATTTCTTCGCTATTGCTTTTTTAAGCTTATCGCAATTACTATCTGGATAGCGATTTAATTTTGCCAAAGCAGCGATATAAGCCTTTGTTACCTTATTTCCTGCTCCGTAAGGTGATTCGTTAGAAGAAAGTTTGATAATTTTCTTTTTTTTCGGTAGCTGAGATATGCCTGCTTCGTAAGGAGGAATTTTCAGAATGTGAGATTTTGGTATAGGCTTTGACATCTTTCTTCACTTTAATTAATTTTCAGTAGTTGCTGGTCGTCTTGAAACCATACGTTATAATAAAATATCATGAATAGAAAAAGAAAAATAAAAAATATTGACAGTTCAGCTCGTTCTCCAGTTACTAGATTTGATCGGTTACCATGTAAGTTTTTGGAACTTAAAGATAAGCATTCACTAAATCTTGACTGCGGGGTTAATCTTAGAAATTTCAGGATAGCATATAAATGTTATGGAAAACTTAATAAGAATAAAACGAATGCAATTTTAGTTTGTCATGCCCTGACTGGGGATCAATTTGTTTCTGGTACTCACCCAATAACTGGAAAAAAAGGTTGGTGGGATATATTAGTTGGTCCCGGGAAACCACTAGATACCAAAAATTTTTTTATTATTTGCTCAAACATTCTTGGTGGTTGCATGGGAAGTACAGGCCCAATGGACGTTAACCCAAAAACTAAAAAATCCTATGGTCTTCATTTTCCGGTGATTACGGTTGGAGATATGGTTAACGCCCAAAAGCTTCTTATTGATCATTTAGGTATAGAAAAGCTTTTTTGTGTCATCGGGGGTTCGTTAGGAGGGATGCAGGCGTTACAGTGGGCTTGCAGCTATCCAGAAAAGGTCTTCTCTACTATAGCTATAGCTACTGCGGCAAAACATTCTGCACAAAACATTTCCTTTCATGAGATTGGCAGGCAGTCTATTATGACCGATCCTAATTGGAATTCCGGCAAATATTTCACAAAAGAATTAATCCCAAGCAGGGGCTTATCTGTTGCTAGAATGATTGCTCATATTACTTATTTGTCTGAGGAAGGTTTGCATGCAAAATTTGGCCGTAACTTGCAAGACAAAAAGAAAATAACTTATGGTTTTGGAGCGGATTTTCAGGTAGAGAGCTATCTAAGGCATCAAGGAAAAACATTTGTCGAAAGGTTTGATGCTAATTCCTATTTATATATAACTCGCGCTATGGATTACTTTGATTTGGGTAAGAAATATAGGGGTGTTTTATCTAATGCTTTTCGTGATACCAAAACTCGATTTTGTATTATTTCTTTTTCAAGTGATTGGTTATTTCCTACATCAGAGAGTTTAGCATTAGTGAAGGCTCTTAATTCAGTTAACGCTAACGTAAGCTTTTCTGAAATAGAAACTGATAAGGGCCATGATTCATTCTTACTAAATGTTCCTGAATTCTTTAGAGTTGTAAGGAATTATTTACAGGGAATATCTAGGTTCATTTGAAGAAAAATTAAGTAACGATTACATACGGTAACTAATGAATTTACGAAAAGATTTAAAAATTATTTCTGATATGATCTCAGAGAATAGCCGTGTTTTGGACATTGGTTGTGGTGATGGAGAGTTGTTGTACTATTTGGGTAAATTTAAAGAAGTAGACGCGCGCGGTATTGAAATTAGTCATAATGGTTTAAATAAATGTCTACAAAGTGGATTATCCGTTGTCCAGGGAGATATAGTTGCGGGTTTAGATTACCCAAAGAAATCGTTTGATTTTGTAATTCTTAGTCAAACAATCCAAACTATTCATTCCCCGAAAGCGGCACTTATTGAAATGTTACGGGTAGGTAAAATGGTAATCGTTTCATTTCCAAATTTTGGCCATTGGCTTGTTCGTCTGTCTTTTTTATCCAGAGGATCGATGCCGGTTACAAAGTCTCTTCCCTATAAATGGCATAACACGCCTAATATTCATTTGTGCACCATTCAAGATTTTGTTGATCTATGTAAGAACTTAAAGATTTCTATCGATCAAATCTACATTTTGGGAGAGTTGGATAAATTTTACAAAAAAGAATTACCCTTAGGCTTCTCAAACTTTTTTGGAAAACAAGCAGTATTTCTTTTGTCTAAATAGAATTTTAGATTAGGAAAATATATAGCGGCTAACTTACTATTGGTGGTTAAGGTACACAACCATACATCAGTCTTTAGTAATACAAATACCAATACCGCGTTTGGTATTGACAAATTCGTTATACTTGTCGAAGTGTCTTAGTGCTGCGTCTTCAAATTCAACTTCAANCTCTTTATTAAATAAATTATGACTACGCCAATATGCCATAAGATTTTTTAGATCTGAAAAAATTACTGGATTCTCAAATGTGGTAATGCGTACCTTAGAAAATAATTTTCGACATATGTTCTGACTTTCTTTTTCCATAAATCTTGAGGCAATAGTATCTTTAAGAATATCATTATCTGCACTTATTTTAGCAATCAAGCTCCTTAGTTCAAAGTTATTTCTATGAGATGGTCCACAAAAGAATAGAACACCATTTGTTTTAAGAATCTTACTAATAGTTAAGAACATTTTTTCAGCGTTTTTTACATAATAGAGCGAATAGCTGCCAACAATACGATCAAATTTCTTTCTATCCAGATATGAATCAATATTGTCNAACTCACAACAGGTAGTTATAATTTGTTTATGAACATTGAGTTTTGTTGCATTTTTTTCTAACAATTGTATAGAGCGTTTAGAGGAGTCGATTGAAAAAACATGTCCGTTTTCTCCAGTTATTTCTGCTAACGGAAGCGACTGATTTCCAAGACCACACCCCAAATCTAAACAAATAGACCCTTTAAATGGATTTAATTGATGAAAAATCCATTTATTAAGATTAAAAGAACTGAGCTTATTTTGTATATCAACTCTATTGTTTAATGCTTTAGAGTCTGTATCAAAGTCACCAATTTTCATTATTTATATTGTCCTTAAGTTCATTGTCTAACACCAGGAACTGTCTGCTTAAGAATTTCTTTGTAATTGGCTGATTCATTGCGAGTCATTGTTTTCGTTTGTCTCGCCAAGTGATTCTTGAGGGTTTGAGTAGGTGTCATATGTTTTTCTGCCCACCAAATAGGATGGGTTAGAATCTGACCAACACTAGAGTCAAATTTACTTAAACTAGTAAGAGGATTTCCTTCACGCCAGCTTCCTTGTGAATCAGAAATATAGAATTCCATTAGTTCTGATGAATAAGCATTTAAACAGCCACAGATATATGTTTCCCCATAGAGAAACTTTTGAAGAGGTCTGTGAAATGAAATAGAGTTAACCTCTGTGCCACATACTTTGGTAATTTTTTTAATATCTCTATTAATTGCATTATTAATATCGTTAGAATCTGCAGTGTTTTTAACACCGGCAGTTTCAATGTCAAAATGGAGAGCTATTTCATGACCCATTTCTAATATCTCACAAAGAATTTTTCTATTTTCTGTATCTTGAATTTGATACAATGGCGAGTCTGGAATAATCATATAAGTGGAAAAAATACCGTGTTCAGCTTCAATTTTTGCCATTGTTAACGCATAATTCAAACTTATATCGATATCATGACGCCATATAAAATTTATCTCATTTGATGTATTTCTATCGTACTCTTTTAAGGGGATTATAGAGCCAATTTCATTACAAAAATCTATAATTTTTTTGTAAAAGCTATAACTAAAGTCAGTTTGAAACATTGGTTGCCTGATATTATTAGAAACACAAATTTTTTTATTTTATATCAATTTTTACTGATCAAGTTGATAATGTGGGGAAATTAGAATTGAAACTTTATTTGATGTAGAAGGGATAGTTAATTACTACATCTGCACCAACATTTGAGCCTCCCTAGGGGTGTAAATTAAATTTAATGAAATAGGCTGAACACCTTAATAGAATATGGTGGTTATGGGTGGACTTGAACCACCGACCCCAGCATTATGAAAAGTATTGACCACCGTTAATCGATATTGTTGAACCAGTAATATAGCTACTTTCATCGGCAGCCAGGTAAACGGCCAATTTCGCTATTTCATCCGCCTCTCCAAGTCTTCCGACTGGTATGGTAGATATAATTTTATTTTTTATTTCCTCAGGTATTGCGGCGACCATTTCTGTATTTATATAGCCTGGCGCGATCACGTTAACAGTTATGCCTTTTGATGCGCTTTCTTGAGCCAAAGACTTGCTAAAACCAATCATTCCAGCCTTTGTTGCCGCATAATTGCATTGCCCTATCTGACCTTTTTGTCCATTGACCGAGGAAATGTTGATGATTCTGCCAAAACCCTTTTCACGCATCGAGTTAATTACATTCTGTGTCATATTGAACAGGGAATTGAGATTAGTATTAACTACATCTAACCATTTGTCAGGAGGCATTTTGTGTAAAGTGGAATCTCTTGTAATACCAGCATTGTTAATTAATATTTCTATAGGACCTAATTTTTTTGTAATTTCCTCTACCCCTTTCTTACATTGCTCATAATCTGCCACGTTCCACTTGAAGGTTTCCACACCAGTTTCTTCGCTAAACTTCTTTGCGGCCTCCTCATTACTTGAGAAGTTAGCAGCGACGTTATAACCAGCATTCTTTAAAGCTTTCGAAATTGAAGCTCCGATACCTCTGGTACCTCCGGTGACTAGAGCTATGCGCGACATTAGTATTTCCCTTTCATAAATTTAGTCCGTAATTAGCTTCTTTCTAAACACATTGCAATTCCTTGTCCACCACCAATGCAGAGAGTTGCAAGTCCTTTTTTAGAATCTCTTTTAACCATTTCATGAATTAAAGTAATCAATACCCTCGTGCCCGAAGCCCCGATTGGATGGCCTATTGCTATTGCTCCACCATTGACATTTACTTTTGAAAGATCCCATCCTAGNTCTTTATTGACAGCGCAAGCNTGAGCTGCAAAAGCTTCATTNGCTTCAATCAAATCAAGATCATCTATTTTCCATCCCGCCAATTCAAGAGCTTTTTTGCTTGCTGGGATTGGGCCCGAACCCATTAGCTCAGGATCAACACCGGCAGTTGCCCATGATGTGATTCTAACTATTGGTTTTAGTTTTCTTTTTTCCGCTTCTTTTACTTTCATTAAAATGACAGCTGCTGCGCCATCATTTATACCTGATGCATTTCCAGCCGTGACAGTACCCTCTTTATCAAAAGCNGGTTTTAATTTTTGTAGACTCTCTATCGTTAGCCCATGACGTATATATTCGTCTTCTTCAACTACAANACTACCTTTTCTCCCTTCAATGGTTACNGGGGTAATTTCGTCCTTAAATTTACCATCTTTTTGTGCCTTTTCAGCTTTGTTTTGAGAGTTAACAGAGAATTCATCTTGAGCTTCACGGGTGATTTGCCATTTTTTAGCAACATTTTCAGCGGTGACACCCATGTGATAACCATTAATTGCGCACCAAATTCCGTCATGAATCATTGTGTCTATAAATTCTAAATTCCCCATTTTTTGACCTTTTCTTAGGTTGGCGCAGTGAGGGGCTTGGCTCATACTTTCTTGTCCACCACAGATTACAATTGATGTATCTCCTGAATTGATTGATTGTGCTCCTAAAGCGATTGATCGTAAACCCGATCCNCATACCTGATTAATCGTTAAAGCTGTTTTTTCTTTAGGTAGCCCAGCTGCTAATGCTGCTTGACGTGCAGGATTTTGTCCGGTTCCGCCGGTTAAAACTTGTCCCATTATTACCTCGTCAACTTCTTGAGGATCTAGCTTTCCTCTCTTTATGACNTCTTTAATTGCTACTTGTCCCAAGAAAGCNGCACTGACATCCTTTAGNCCTCCTAAAAAAGATCCTACCGGNGTTCTNGCTGCAGCAACAATAACAATGTCATCCATTTNTACCTCNCAGATAATATTTTAGAGATTTATTTATAGCATAGACAGANAATGTAGTGGAATTGTTATTTATTAGAATCTTTTAAGTTAGTTAGATTTTTTTATTATCTTTCCCAAGATCCAAATTATTTTTTCTATTTGTTTTTTGTTAATTATTAAGGGTGGTGATAGTGCAATCGTATCCCCTGTTGTTCTAATTAACAGTCCGTTATCGAAACATTTTAAATATATTTCAAAAGCTCTTTTGGTGGGCTCTTCCTTAATTGGATCCAATTCTATCGCTGCCATAAGTCCAAAATTACGAATATCTATAATCTTTGGTAGGNCTTTTAACGAATGNACNGCATCTTCCCAAAATTTNGATATTTTTTTTGCCTTTTCGAAGAGTTTTTCTTTTTTATAAAGATTTAATGTAGCTAATGCCGCTGCTGATGAAACGGGATTTCCGGAATAAGTATAGCCATGAGGAAATTCTATCGCGAATGGTGATTTTGTATATTGAGTTATTGTCTCATAAATTTCTTTCTTTACTCCAACGGCGCCCATAGGGACTGCTCCGTTGGTTAAACCTTTGGCTAAAACAATGATATCTGGGTTTACTTTAAACGCATTGCTAGCAAAAGCATTACCGGTTCTTCCGAATCCGGTAATTACCTCGTCAAAAATTAATAAAATATTATACTTATCACATATTTTCCTTATCTTTTGTAGNTATCCCAATGGAGGAACATGAACTCCAGTTGATCCCGCTATGGGTTCAATAATTACNGCAGCAATTCTTTTTGNNCCAAATTTTTTTATCATATTCTCGAGATTGTCTGCTAAGTGTGNGCCCCATTTTGGCTGNCCTCTAGAAAAGGAATTTTTTTCTAGATTATGCGTATGTGGAAGGTGTTTGATTTGTGTAATTAATGGACCGAAATTATTCCTGTTATTTTGTATTCCACTCACAGAAATACCGCCGTAATTGACTCCATGATAACTTCTTTCTCTTCCAATAATAATGCTTTTCTCTTTTTTATCTGCTAACGCGTAGTAGTGATGTACTATTTTTAAAGACGTTTCGACCGCTTCGGATCCTGAATTTGTGAAGAAAATCTTATTTATGTTTTTTGGCAGTATATTTGATAGATTTTCCGCTAAACGAAAAACTTTTTCATGACCCATTTGAAAAGCCGGAGAGTAATCAATTAGCTCAATTTGCTTTTTTATTGCTCGGGATATTTCCTTTCTTCCGTGACCGGCATTTACACACCATAAGCCAGATGTTGCATCTAATAATTTTCCTCCATTAGATTTTGTATAATATACACCTTTGGCCTTTAACAAGATTCTAGGATTTGACCTGAACTGCTTATTTGCAGTGAACGGCATCCAATACTTATCTAATCCTATTATATTTTTTATTATTTTTTTAGACATGCTATTTTTATGTTATGGGCTAAAAATTTTATTTTACTTACTAGACTTGGTTTCTAGCATCACTAGATTTTCGATAATAAAACCAAACAGTTTTCCAAAAATAGGTAAAGTGACAAGAATGTGAAGCATTTTTCTTAATGAGAGCAGGGGTCCATCGTAGTAAGTAAAATCTACTTTTGTCTGGAGTCTCTGTAGCGTAAGATCCTCATAATTACTAAAATATTTTTTTANTTGGNTCTTGTGGAAAAATGGNGATCTTAGAAAAAGGTGCTTTTTTAATTTTTCTACTGGCTGTCCTAGCTTTTTGTAGATATTTTCTTTTATTTTTCTAGGTAAGTAGTGAATTAGCCATGTTTTAGTATGTGTTTCAAATGGAGTTAATATGTGGGGAACTTGATGATAAACCGTCCCACTCTTTTTGATGACTCTGGCTTCTTCAGAATAATATTTATTGATCCATTTTGGGNTTACATGCTCTAAGACTTGNAGGCTATAAATAATGTCAAATGAATTTTGCTCGAATG
Organism: Rickettsiales bacterium; assembly: GCA_002712065.1. GTDB lineage: Bacteria > Pseudomonadota > Alphaproteobacteria > UBA8558 > UBA8558 > UBA8558. The sequence goes on from PARU01000006.1 coordinate 75,622, forward strand.
GTAAATTTCCACCGTCATATATGAAAAAATGATCTACTTTTTCTTGGAAAATAGTTTTATAAATTTTATTNAATTGATCGGTTTTTCTATTTTTATTTACGTCCACACCCAATATATTCTTATAACCTAGTGATGATAGGTAAAGACATGTTAGGGCTGAACCACAACCATGATCTAATATTCTGATAAGATGCTTCTTTTCTTTTCTACTTTTTAATAANTTTAGAATCTTATCTAAATGATAGGGAGGATCTTTTCTAGATTTTTGAACCAAAAAATTAAAATTTTTCCAGTTTTTTATAATTTCTTGTTTGTCTCGTGATTCAACAAGAATATGAAATTTTTTTGCAATCTCTTGCCACATAACTTTTTACCCAAATATTATTAAAGTGAGAATAATTTTTTGTATTCTTCGCATGCAATATTCATATGGAATTTCTTTGGAAGATTAGATTTTCTAATTCTTTTTATNATTTTCGGTTTGACTTTTTTTATTTCCTTTAAGAAAGGTAGTTTCATATTTGCAATTTTTACCTTTTTTGATTTACCAGCNTCTATTTCTTGGANACCGCCNGCTGTTGGNGTAGAAATTACTACTGCTCCACATGCTAGAGCTTCGAGCACNACGTTTGGCATNCCCTCCCAGCGCGATGAAATTAACACAGCATCTGCATTTGCNTAGTAAATCCAAGGATTCTTTTGATGACCAAGAAAACTAATTTTNTTTCCTAGATTTAGATCTTTTACAAGGGCTTCTAATTTTTCTTTTTCGGGCCCTTCACCTAGNATTAACAAATGGTAGTTTGGNGGGGTTTCTTGAAAAAGATCAATTAATCGGTCAAAACCTTTTTGTACAACCAATCTNCCTGAAGCAATAAATATTTTTNNCCATTCAGTCTTTCTGTTTATCTTTTTAAATGTATTTCTGATTCCTTGAATATCTACAGGGTTAGATAAGTTGAAAATTTTTTTTTCGGAAATCCAAAAATCTTTTTCTAATTCATTTTTAATTAATTTTGATGGACAAAAAATCTTATCTGCTTTTCTGTAAAAAACTCTATATGCAATTGAGAATAATTTTGGGAATGGTTGATGTTTGATACTGAAAGATGGTGTATTGGGTTCCCTAATGAAAATTTTGGTTCTTTTTGGTAAAAAGAATCTACAAATAAGCAGGCTAAGGTTAACATGCGGAAGTGTCGAAAATACTATGTCTGGCTCTATATCATTTATTTTTTTAATTAACGACCGAATCCCATTTCTTAGTTTTGCTTGTTTTAGGTTGTGGATAGTAATTTTTTTACTTATCAAAGAATTGAGCTTGCCTCTATCGTTAATGAGAACAAGGTGTTTGGTAAATTTTTGTACCGGCAAATAATTTAAAATAGATATTGATACTCGCTCAGCGCCACCAGCATTTAAAGATGGAAGTACAAAGATTATTTTTTTCATTTTCTTTAATTTATATACTATTCATAAAATCTATTAATCTTTTCAGAGATGAAAATGATTTGTTCTTTCTTTAAATTTGGGTGCATCGGTAAACTAAGGACCTCTCTCGATAATTGTTCACTATTTTCTAATAATTGAGGGTTATCTGTAAATTTCTTATACGCGTTTTGCTGATGAAGTGGTTTTGGATAATATATGGCGCTCGGAATACTATGTTTTTTGAGGTACTCCATCAATTTTCTTCTTCTCTTAACACGTATTGTATATTGAGCCCATGCGCTTCTTTTTTCAGGAAATCGTTTAGGAGTAATAATATTTTTTGAAAGAAATATGTCGTACTGATCGGCTACTATATTNCTNAATTTTATTTCTTTTTGAAAAATACTTAATTTTGCAAGTAAAATAGCTGCTTGTAGAGTATCCATGCGTCCGTTAATTCCCAACCTTTTAACGTCATGCTTATTTTTTTCGGTTCCATGCAGTCGTATGGAATTAATCCTTTTCGCCAATAAGGAATTATTGGTAAATAGAGCTCCACCATCCCCATAACAACCAAGTGGTTTAGATGGAAAGAAGCTGGTAGTCGTAATTTCAGCTAAATTTCCAACATTACCATCTTGTGTTTTTGCCCCAAAACTTTGTGCTGCATCGGCCAAGAGATTAATTTTATATTTTTTAGAAAGTGTTTTTAGTACACGATAATTCGCTGGAAGGCCATACAGGTCGACAGCCATGATGACTTTGGCTTTATATTTTTTACTTTTTCTTATCATCAGAATTTTCTTTTCTAAGTCATCGGTAGAAATATTATAAGATTCTTTATCGACATCGACAAATACTGGTTTTGCTCCAATCAGAGCAATGACTTCTGCGCAGGATGTCCAGGTGAAGGAAGGCAAAAATACCGCGTCATTCCTTTTTGTGCCAAATGCCATGAGTGCAATTAATAATGAATCTGTCCCACTTGAAGAGCTATAGGCGTGCTTTGATCCTGTTATTCTCGATAATGCTTTTTCTAATTCTAGAATCTCCGGTCCCATTATAAATTTTCCATGATCCANCACCTTTTCTATTCGCGCACGAAGAGATTCTTTGATAGATTTTCTTTGTTCTATTAGATCCAGTAAGGTGATTTTCATAACTACTCTTTATTCCAGAAAGTTTTGATATAATCCTCGAAGCCATGAAGCATTGATTTTTCTAAATTCACTGGCATTCTCATTCTTGGTTTATCNCGTGNTAGGTTTGACATTTCTTTTTCTGGAGACTCTAAGTGCTCTCTAAAGTTTGCAAGAAGGTCAATCTCTAATTTATAATGTTTTTTTGCCAATTGCTCAATTGTATCATCTTTGGATATCGATGTTTTCACCGATTTGAGATGTTTTCCTGAGTCAATCTTTTTATCAATAATGTGTAAAGTGATCCCTAGAGGTTTTTTATCTAGTATTGCCCATTTAAAAGCATCCAAACCTCTGACAGATGGAATCAGTCCAGGGTGACAATTGATTGTAACTATTTTTTTTACAAATTCTTTNGGTAAAATACCAGCACCNGCTACCAAACATACTTCCAATTTGTCCTTTATATCATCCAGTTTATTGATTCTTCTAAAAGGTATATCTATTTTATTTGCTAATTNTTCTGGTTTTTGTCCAGTTTCCATATTTGGACGATGAGANAANAGAACCTTTCTTTTCTTTCTTTTTATGAAAGGTAAAGCNTAAACAATTAGATTAAGATCTTTCTTTTTAATAAGNTCTAAAAGCAGATGTTCTGTTTTAAGATGATTTGTGTCATAAGTTAGAACACCAGTTAGCATCTCTCTATTCAAATATTGCTCCCCTTTTTTTGATCTAATGATTTTTGAGATATTAATAAAACCTTTAATACATTTATTGCTTCATTAGCATCCGATGGCGGTGATACATTTTTTTTAATACAGTTTAAAAAAACCTTGCATTCTCTTTTTAGTGGCTCCTCTTGAGAGTGCTTTATTAACCTTCCTTTCGCTTTTGAAACTATAGGTGTATTTCCCTTCCAGCGGGCTTTATGATTATAAGCCAGTAATTTACTCTTATCCTTTGAATGATCGTTGAAAACAACCATTGCTTTATCTCCAACTACGATCAATTTTTGTTCCTTATATGGGTGTAACCAGGAAACAAAAATATGGGCCTGTAGTTTTTTTCCAAAATCCATATGTGTTAAAGTTGTATCAGCTACGCCTTTCCGCAAATAATACTCCCCTTTTGCAATAATCTTTTTTGGTAATCTGCGGGTTAATGATAGTATCATCGATATATCGTGAGGAGCGAATGACCAAAGAGCATTTTCTTCTCTTCTTATTTTTCCCAAATTTGTTCTAGTTGAATATATGTAACGTAATTTACCCAATTTATTTTTTCTAACCATTTCAAGTAGAGTTTCAAATGCTGGGTGATAAAGCAAAAGGTGGCCAACCATAAGTATAAGATTCTTTTTTGAAGAAACTTCTCTTAATTTTTCCCCCTGTTCGATGTTGAGACATAAAGGTTTTTCGACAAACGTGTGTTTACCACTCATCAATGCTTGTAGCGCAATCTTTCCATGCGTAATAGCCGGAGTTGCGATTGCAACTGAATTTATTTCTGGCGCTTGTAATATTTCTGAAACGCTTTGGTAGCAGCGTATTTTAGGATATTGTTTTTGATATTTTCTTAGTAATTGTGAATCTTGATCACAAATTGCTCCCAAATGACCTAGATCATTAAAATTTCTTATTAAATTTTTCCCCCAGTAACCAGCTCCGATAACAGCAATTTTATTCCTTTTTGTCATTATCATTATTTTTTGATCAACCCTTTTGATGTTTCGTAGAAGTGCTTAACTTGGCTTTGACCAGAAAATTTTTTTCCTATTTTAAGTCCCGCTTTACTTAATCTGTTCCAAAGGTCAGGATTGTTATGCAATTCAATTATTTTTTGCGCAATCTTCTTCGCATTGAAAGTATTAAATAAGAAGCCATTTGTCTTTGATTTGATGACGCCAGAAAAATTTCCTGTAGCTAGCACCGGAAGACCATTGCAGGTTGCTTCTATTACATCTCTTCCCCAAGGATCATTGTATCTTGATGGACGCACAAGGGCTAAAGACTGCCTCATTATTTGCTCAGGTTCTGGGTTATGTTTTCTAAATATAATCTTGTTCTGGATTCCTTGGCTCTTTGATTGCGCAATTAGATGCTCTAAGAAACCTTTTTTACTTCTTTCGGTGCCATATACAGCAATCGTTATTTCTTTTTCGGATTCTAGTTCTTTCGCAATATCGATTAGTCTATCGGTTCCCTTATCAGGGCTTATGTCTCCAAAATAAACCACTTCTGATGTTTTTTTTAAACGTTTCCCATTCTTATTGGCAGAAATATTCCACATAATGCTTTTAGAAACTTTTGATCCCATTTCTATTTGGCAGAAGCGTTTTTTTTCCTGTGGACTTATGAAGAAAATATGATCAACGTTTTTGGATAAGGTTTTGACTAAATATCGACCAAAAATATCATTAGGTATTTGTGTCCTGCTATGACAGATAATTGGAATGTTTAGTTTCTCTTTAAGTAGCTTAGCGATTATAAAGAGGCCTTCGTAATTTAGATGAATAATCTGAATCTTGTACAACCTGATCATCTTAATAATTTTGTTTATTACTTTTGGTAGTTCCAACATTTTAGGAAGAGATGCAATAAAGTTTTTAAAATTCTTTACTCTTAATTTTGGAGCATAAGAAAATATTCCTGGCATGTGGTGAGATTGAATACCAATCTTTCTATATCGTTTGGAGATTGGCCCTTTTTTCCTGTGTGCAATTACGGGATAAATTTGGTTTCGATGAAATTTAGAAGTTAATTCAAACAGGCTTCGCGAAGATCCGCCCCAACCTCCCTCAATATCTATATGTAATATTCTTATCGGCAAGCTAATTGGTTCTCAGTGCCTGATGTATTACGTTTTTTGTAAGCGTAGATATTTCCTTATCAATTAGCAGCGATCCAATATATGTAATTGAACCAGCTGAAAATATATGACCATATTCTTTTGTGCCCTTCTTAAAAAACATATCAGCCCCTGATGTTAAGGCGCCTTTTGCTAGAAGTGAGAATCTTTTGTCTTGTTTATTTGCTAAATTATCCGTCTCCCAACCCGATGCACCCTCTCCCGTTAAGCCGATACTCAGCCTAGAACGTTCGGGTAGATAAAATTCACTATTTTTTTGGGTTTCTTTATTTAGACATTTTGTTCCCAATTGGTCACCATGCTGGAACCGAACATTTTCAAAAAATTGGTGTTTCTTTTGAATCACACGATAATGCGAGCATTTTGAGTAATCTTCTGAGCCTTTTGAGTAATCTTTTATATTCATAAAGTTATCTTTTCTTGGAATAAGACTGAATAATGGCATACCAATAAACTGGAGTTGAAATTTTTTAGTGTATTTTACCAAACCATGAAAAGTATTTCCTGATAGGTTAATAATCCAGCTTTTATGCCATTCATGATATTTCTTTAAATTGTAAAACATTTTTTTTGACCAATATTCGCTATGTCCCGCAATAACTACCGCCTTATATTTTTTTAACAAATCTTGTTTTTCTAGTTGAATATCAGCTATTACATCAAATTTGATTTTTTCTCTATCTAGCCAAGCGATTAATCTCCATTCATTCTCAGCTAAGTGACTCGTATAGTTATCTAACACATTTTCTTGCTCCAGGTTACAACAACTTATTGGTCTCTTTAGTGATATCGGTTTTGTTTTCCAGGAAAGATGTTTGCTCGCCACCTCCTTTTTGCTTTGATGCCCAAAAACACTTTCTTTTATTTTTTCTTTTATTTTGAAAGGAACTAGTGATGCAAAAAAAGTAAATATCTTTTCAGCATCTAATATCGTTTCTCTTTTTAATAGCCTGTTTGCTCCTTGATAGTCAGGAAGTATTTTGCTTATTGCTTTATATCTATTTTCTATTTCAAATGTCCTATATCTACTTCTTCCTCCCCAAAGATTGTAAGTTAACCAGGTTGTTGTATTCACGACGACTAGAATCTTTTCATTTCTTTTCTTGGGCTCTCTGTAGACAACTAAAGGAGCTGAAAATTTTTCTTTTTTTTCATTTTTAACCTCTAGGACGTATAAACCAGACTGTAAATCAGAGGGAATCTTGTATCTAAAATTTTTCTTCCAATTTAATCCAGTTTCGGTAAAGAATTTATTAGGAACGGATTGGAGAAATCGTTTTTGGTAACCAAAATCTAGAATTTGTTTTTCCTCTAAACCTTTTCTAATCAATCTTGCTTGGAAGTCGGTCGAAGAATTTACATAAGCTGTAATATAATCACCGGCTCTACACCAGATTTTGTTTTGATACAAAAATAATTTATTTTCTAACAGTCTTACAATTCTAAAATTTAAATTACGTATCTTTTTTGTTATATAACCGGGCTTGGAGAATTCAATATGGTGATATTTTCTACGTTCTTCTAAAAACCAGTACCCTTCGTTATTTGAGAAAGTTTTTGATATAGCTTTTTTTGGTGAAGAAAATAAAACGACCTGTACTTTATTTATTGGATCGCAATAAGATGCACTGAATAACTTGCCGCGTAGTTCCATTTACTTATAGCCTTGCTTATCTAAACATAATCTTAGAATTTTCTTTACATTAGTTATAGATTTCTTGGGAATATCTTTTTTCCAGCGCCCATGGTTTGACTTTGAAAGATCCTCGCCCAAGATTTTTTTATCAAAAGGTAGCGATGTGAAATTACAAATATCCCTAAATGTTTCCTTAGGTTTTGATGTTAAGTCTTCTAATTTTATCTCCATATAAGTATTTCTAGGAATTGTTAATTTAACCTTCCACCATTCTTGCATGATTGCCCTATAGAACTTTGCGGCCTGTTCTACATCTTTTGGCGACCAGTTTTGATGCATTAGAGAAGCGACTACGTCCATGGGGTTTCTTTGTATATGTATTAATTTTGCTTTCGGAAAAAATTTTACAATTTCATTGAACCAAAGATGATTCCAAATATTTGCATCAACAAAACACCTGACATCTTTCTTGGTTTTGGTGTTTGAAAGAACATTAATAATAAAATCAGAGAAAAGTTTCGTAATTTTCTTTTCTTTCTTTGGGTGACCGAAATAGAGGGTTTTCTTTTTTAGTAAAGGCATTCCCTCCCATTCCCCCTTAAAGTCGAAAAGTTTTAGTTGATCAATGAGATTGTCAACGAGTTGAGGATATTTTGGACATAATGAAACAAGATCAAAATTTGAATATCGAGGAAAAATTTTATAATTGGAGAATTTATCTAGTCCTACTGCTCTGATTATGTTTTGTATATTGAAAATAATTTTATTTTTTCTTGAAAAACCCTTTAGAACTTTTTCTAAACGTTTTATTGATTGGTCAAACTGGTAAGGAGTCCAATTTGAAGATAATATTTTGCAAAAAGGTATAATTCCATCTGGATCTATAAAAAAGCGTAAATTATTTTTTAGTATCAGAATATTATTGTGTCTTGATAATGCTCTTCGTAAGATCCCAGTACCTGTTCGTCCAACACCGGAGATAAAAACCATTTTTAATGTTAAATATTTTGTTTTCATGATTGCCCTATTATTTTTCCGCTGTGATCTAACCCCAGACGATTTAAATATTTTTCTGTATGGAAAGATATAGGATTTCTAAAGCCTTTCTTGTCTTTTATAAGATCTTTATAACTTTTCGATGCGTAGATTCTTCTCGCGTGATACCAATAGGCGAGATAACGTTCATCAAATTCACGCCATTTTTTTTTGCTGAAAAAAAATAAAGGTTTTAGGATGTTTCTTAAAAGATTTATGGAATATGGCTTTACTACACTTTTATTGATAGGTATTTTCCTCCAAACGCCCCCCCAATCATTATCCAAAATTGTTTCTTTGTATAAATTTTGATTTAACTTGAACCGTAAAGGGATGTTTTCAAAAAAATCTATAAAATCATTATTCCATAACGGTAACCTCCAGTCGTAACCCAAAAATTCATATATACGCTGACCATTTACTACGTACTTACACTGTCTATCTCTAAACTCTAGAAATTCATATATTCCATGTGAGTTTTCAGGGTGATCAAATCTATAATTTACTGTCTTTAGGGAATCAATTAATTTCCTTTTTATGTCATTAATGGATTTATTGGATTTTAGATCCTTCCAGAGAGAATAATGTTTCTCGATATAAAAATTCAAAATTTCCTCAAATCTTTCGTTGTCTGTTTTTTGGTAGCCTATTTTTTGCAGCAAGGCGCCAGGCAAATGATTACCTGAGATAAAATCTCCTGAATTTCCGTTTACGATTACACTATTGGTAGGTATTAGTTTCTTTTTTTTAAGATAATTTATACTGAACAAATCTTGGTGATATGGAATAGAGGAAAAATTATCTGCATATTGTTCATAATCTGAAATGAGAGAACTCATGAAGAAATTTTTTTGATTCGCAATGGTATGTTCAACAAAAAACCACTTAAAATTGAGCTTCTTTGCTATGCTTGCCGATACTTTTGACTCAAAATTATCTTTACTGCCATAAGAAAAACAGTAGACATTTTTATAACCTAAAAATTTTATTACCGATGCTATTAGCCTAGAGTCTATGCCTGCGCTTAACGGAATTACAATAGGTCTATTATTAACAGAGTCGATTAAATTGCTAATATTCCTTAGAATTGTTTTTTGTAATTCTATTTTTAGTCTTGGTTTTTCATCTATGATGATATTCCACGGCTCGTATAGGAAAAAACTTTCAATTCTCAATTTATTATCTTTTTGATAGATAAATTTTCCCGGTTCTAACAGCCTTACTTCGCTAAATAGAGTTTCGGATCCTATCGTATAACCGGACATCGAAAAATCTAAAACTGANANANNATTAATTNTTTTTAATTNAGTTTTTTTNGATGANTTNAGGCTATTCGAATATACATAAAATATTTTTTTATTTTTATCATGTAGATAATAAATCGGNATACTNGAAATCTTATCTACTGATATGATTGCTATATTCTTATTTTGATAAATCAACCCGTAATGTCCATCGATCGTATTTAAAATTTTCTTTATTTCAGAAAGATTATTTTGCTTTTCAAATAGAGCAACAAGTATTCTTTTGGGATCTGTGTTATAAAAGTAACCNTTGATCCAAAGAAAGGCAGACTTATAAGAAATCCTTGACCAACCGACATTACTCGAAACATATGTTTTAATTTTTAGACTAGTTTTCATAAGGTTTTTTTGTTTTACCATGTTCGGGGATCAATAATCGATTTTGGAAGTCTGGTTTTTGGTTTATAGATTTTTTTGATTATATTTTTGTCAAAATTGATATTTTTTATTTCTAAATTTTTCACTAATTCCTTTTCTTTGCCGACTCCTATGATTACTGAACTTATTAAAGGTTCGCTAAGGACAAAGTGAAGGATAAGTTGTGATGGTGTGCATCCGAGATCTTTGGATAAAGATTCTATTTTCTTGAGAGTATTTTTTAATGGATAGAATCTTTTTGGGAGATTCTTTTTTTCCAGAAGCAGTACACCTTGTAAAAACACACTTCTTGCTAGGACGATTTTGTTTTTTTTCTTACACAGATCCAGCATGCCCGACTCTTTTACTCTTTGATCGACTATACTGTATGGGGTTTGGTAAATATCCAGCTCATTAATGTTTATTATCTCTTTTATTTGGTCAGGTTCATAAACGGAGATACCAAGATGCCTTATCTTTTTTTCTTCTTTCAAGGAAATCAACTTTTTTAATACCCTGGGATTTCGGATATCCTGAAAATCATGAATCAAGTAGCCAAAAACCGAATCAACATTCAGTCTCGCACAAGATTCGCTAAACTTTTCTTCAATCTTCTTCTCTATTAAGGAATTCGATGTTTTTTTTAGTGAAGGTAATTTTGTAATGATGATTGGCTTTTTCTNTTTTTTCTTTGACCATTCACCAATAATTTTTTCTGCTGAACCATAATTATGAGCCGTGTCGATACAATTGATTCCATTTTTCCAGGCAGTAGTTAGGATTTGATAAGATTGCTTTTTTGATGGTTTTTTATTTTTTACAAAGGTTCCATAGTCAAGCCCCATGGCTGCCGTACCAAGACAAATTTTTGGTATATTTGTCGAATACCTCATTTTTAGGTTGCTATATATTTATTTGGAGAGTGATTTATAAATTTTTCTAAAAGTGTGAAAAGCTTCGGCTGCCTTTAATCCACATTCACTCCCTCGTGATCCGGCAAGATGCTTTATTCCTTTAATCGAGCGCGGGTGTGGCCAAGAACGCATTTCTTCCTTATAAGATTTTAAAGCCATACACTTTATTGCTAATTCTCTTTCTATATTAACATATACTTGTGGCGCGAATCGATCATCTGGACCAGTATATTCGCTTGATGAAACCACTTCTCCAAAGTAAATGGCTTCTACACATGATTTTGGTAGTGGTCTACAAGCTGTGACCACGGCTTTTGAACAAATTACATGATCAATGTTGAGATCATTGTTGTAGTGGGTAAGTATTGTTGAAGGTTGAAATTTTTTTATGAAGTCCTCAATCTTTTTTATGATTTTTAGCATCGAAATAGTGTCCATTTGATTATCAGGGAAATTACAAAAATTAACNGTTTTAATTCCTAGAATTTTTGAGGCCTCAACTGTTTGCTTTTTTAATCTATCAACTTCTTTTTTTTTTGCGATACCGCTTTTTTTGCGAGCGCCTAACCCCGTGGCCATTATCAGAAGATGCGCACTGATTCCAGCTGATGTGTGCTTTGCAATGGTGCCCCCAAAACCAAGAACTTCGTCATCGGGATGGGCCACGATAATTGCTAATTTTTTCTTTTTGTTTACNAACATATCTTTAAATCTATCAAAATTGTTAATTTAACATCCCTATCTTTGTGTAAAGATGGGTGTCATTGGTNCTCCTTNTAGAAAACTTTTTGGATTTTTTGAGTGAAAAATTTTATTTAGTTCATCAGCGGTTTTTTCCCATATTTTATTTGTTTTATGTAAGATCTCTTTTGAATCGTGAGATAAACAAAGGTTAAAAGCTGATCCAAAGAGTAATCCATTTTTAGCAAGTTGTTGTCTTAGTAGGCTTTGTACTATTCTAGACTCTAGCTTATTTTTTTTGATTATAATACAAGGTCTCCAATCGGGTCCACCAATTGTAATATAATCGTTAATTTTGTTCCTATTTATTATTTTTGTAATACTTTTTTTAAGTGAACGACCAACACGTTGAATTCTTTCTATTCCATTTTTTTTCTTTAATTTTTTTATGGTTGCAATTGCTGCAGCTAATGAGAGAGTTTCTCCGTTAAATGTTCCAGAAAAGAAGACTTCCCCAACTAATCTCATAATTTTTGCTTTTCCAACTAATGCAGAGATGGGCATTCCATTTCCCATACTTTTTCCAAAGCAGGAAAGATCGGGGGTTACACGATATTTTGCTTGCGCTCCCCCTATGTNCACTCTAAACCCTGTAACAATTTCATCAAATATTAATAATGCACCGAATTTTGTTGCTAGTTTTCGCACTCCTTCCAGAAATCTTTTTTCAGGTTTTTCTTTAGACTCTGGTTCTATTATTACTGCTGCATAAGAGGTGGGTTCTTTTTTTAGCATTTTTTCCAATTCATCTAAGTTGTTAAATGTGAAAGGNNCAGAAAGTCTTTTTATCGATTTAGGAATACCGATCGANTGATTAGTTGTTCCTATGAACCANTCATGCCAACCGTGATAACCNCATANTGCTATTTTNTCNCTTCCNGTATATGCTCTNGCTAGTCTTATAGATNCTGTTGTGACATCAGANCCTGTTTTTGCAAATCTTACCATTTCTGCTGAAGGTATTANNTTTGTAAGTAGTTCAGATAATGTCGTCTCCAATGTTGTAGCAAGAGAGAAGGAAATTCCTTTTTTTAATTGATTTTTAATTGCTTTGTCGACTTCACTATCCTGATATCCAAGTACTATAGGTAGGAGACCAAGTATATAGTCTATATATTTGTTTCCGTCTATATCCCACACTTCACCGCCTTTTCCTTTTTCCAGAAATAGTGGATAAGCACCTTTAACAAAGTTGGCAGCTGATTTCGATGTGGTCTGGGTTGCCAGAGGTATTGTTTTGATTGCTTTTTGGTATTGTTTGTTAGTTTTTTCGTATTTCTTCTTCATTTCCTTTTTGTGACTTTGGTTCCTAATAATTTAGTGTTTTTGGTAGCAACAGATAATGCTTCCATCCAGGAATAATTTTTTGGAAGTTTTGACGTCAACTCTCTTATTATCTTTAAATCATCAGCTGTATCTAACGTCCAGCGTATATGAGAAAAATCCTTATTCCTTTTTATCGTATGTCTTTTGAATTTACCTTTACCGTACTTTGGAATATTGCCAGCTATATAGGTGGTTACATTTTCTCTGGCAAAGGTATGTTTTGCTTTTAAGTGTGCTTTTTCTAGTGCCGCAAACGTAAAAATTTCTGTATCCATTCCGTCCGGATAATGGCCATGACCATTGGTGACATATTCCCATTTTCCTCTTTGAAATACAGAAATCGTTTCATCAATCAGGGCGGGATCAATCATAGGGCAGTCAGCTGTGAGTCGGACTATAGGATCTACATTATATTTTTTTGCGGCTAAATAATAACGTTTCAAAACATCCTGCTCTGGTCCTCTAAAACAGCTAACTCCCATTTTTTTGCATAAATCATTGATGCAGTCATCTGTCTTATTAACTGTTGTCGCAACAATTATTTTATCAATTAATTTTGCGCGTTTTACTCTTGTTAGCATGTGTTGCAGAACTGGATCACCGCAAATCTTCATCAAGCTTTTTCCAGGTAATCTTGATGATGTCATTCTGGCTGAAATGATTGCTACAACTTTCATTTACCTATCGATTTTTAACAAATAATTTTTTTTCAAAGAGACGGATATATTTTTGTTTATTTTTGGAACTGGAATTTTTCTACTAAAAATTTTTGCAATAGTTGCATCGAAAATTGGGAAGCCCGCCTCCAAAGCTGCAGCCAAACTGCCACTGGGGCGTGGGTTTACTTCTAATAAAACTTCTTCATTTTTGTGACTCATCAGATCTATATCATGCAGAGAATCTAAATTAAGAGCCCTGGAAATTTTTCTACAGTAACTTTCAATTCTCAAATTTTTAATAATCTTACTCCCTTCAAAAGGTATACCATTTGGGTTTATTCTTTTTCTTGTGATGATTGTCATTGCATTTCCTGCATGAGAGAGAATATCAACATCATAGGCAGGTAAACTTAACTTTGGCATTATCATTACCTTACTGTGAAAGCGATTTTTTAATATTGAGTGCAATTTTTTTTCATTTTGGACTAAA
>PARU01000007.1 GCA_002712065.1 Rickettsiales bacterium
ACACAGAAAGAACTTGCGAAAAAATATACTTCTTGCGAGTCTATAAAAAGTAGAAGTGAAGGAATATATGAATTTAATGACTTGGGCACATTATCTTTTTCCGATATGCCCGAAAAGCTAAAAAAAGTAGTAGTTAATCTTAGACCACAAGAGCTCAGCAAGCCCATAAAAACTGATTATGGGATAATGTTTCTAATGGTTTGTAATAAGATACAACCAAAAGTTAAAATGCCTAGCGAAGAAGAAATAAGAAATAAGATCCGATCAAAAAGACTCTCACTTTCAGCACAAAAATTCATACGAGATCTTCGCAATAAAGCAGAAATAGATTTGAGAATTAGTTTGTAACTATAATTAAAAAAATTTAAAAGAAATCATTTGGTTCTAATAGCATTAACAATGGGCGAACCGGCAGGAATAAGTGGTGAAATAACCCTAAAGTCCTGGCTGAAATTAAGGAATCAATATAAAAGTTTTTCCTTCTTTTCTATATGCGATCCGGACTATTTAAGAAATAGCGCAAAGAAATTAGGAATAAAAGATAGAGTAGTGATCATCGACAAGCCGAGCAGTGCCCTACAATTCTTTGGCAAACATCTACCAGTCATCCCAATTTCTTTAAAGGAAAGAGTTGTTCCTGGCAAGATAAATCCAGCAAATACTATCAGTGCAATAAATTCATTGGATCAGGCTTTCGAATTAGTTCTGCAAAAAGAAGCGGATGCTATTGTAACTAATCCTCTGAACAAAAAAAGCTTATATGATGTTGGCTTTAAATATCCTGGACACACAGAATTTATAGCTGCGAAATGTAGCAAAAATAAAAAAAAATTATTAAAACCAACCATGCTAATTATCTCTCCCAAAATAAGTGTGGCACCGGTTACTATTCACTTACCTCTTGCCAAAGCAATCAAGGCTGTATCTAAGAATCTAATAATTTCTACCGTTCGTAACGCAATAGATTTTTTGAAAAATAGTTTCGGTATAAAAAAACCAAAAATAGCAATAGCAGGAATTAATCCTCATGCAGGCGAAAATGGGAACATCGGTAACGAAGAAAAGAAAATAATCATTCCAGCAATAAAATATCTAAAAAAATCACAACCCCACGTTGATGGTCCGTTTGCTTCCGACTCATTATTTTCCAAGAAAAACCTTAACTATTATAATTTATTTGTTTGCATGTATCATGACCAAGCATTAATCCCAATAAAAACTCTAGATTTTGATAATGGAGTCAATGTGACTGCAGGATTACCAATAATTAGAACATCACCGGATCATGGAACCGCTCTAGATATAGCGGGAAAAAATNTTGCAAANGAATCCAGNTTAGTCAATGCGATAAAAATTGCNGCAAAAATAGCTNTTCTTAGGAGAAAAAAAAATTANCCCTGAACAAAAAAACCTAACNGTAGGTGAATTAACTAAAATTAATAATTTATTTCCAAAAAAATCNCTTGGTCAAAATTACATTTTTGATCAAAATTTGACAAATCGTATCGTAAGATCAGCCGGAACATTAGCAGACTACAATGTCATTGAGATTGGCCCCGGCCCAGGTTCTCTAACTCGTTCAATTATTCTAAAAAATCCAAAAAACTTTTTGACCATAGAAAAAGATCCTAGATTTGCCAAGTTATTAGAAGATTTNTCGAAAAAAAGTTCTAAAAAAATAAAAATAATTTATGCCGATGCATTAAAATATAACTTTAGTAATCTTTTCAAGAGCNCTGGATCATATAAAATAATTGCAAATTTACCATATAATGTCTCATTACCTCTGTTATTCAAGTTTCTAGAATATAAAAAATTCGTTAAAAGCCTTACTTTGCTCTTTCAAAAAGAAGTAGCTAATAGAATTTTGGCTCTGCCAAAAAATAAATCTTATGGAAGGGTGTCTGTTATTATGCAAAATAATTTTAGAATAGAAAAATTGTTNGATATCAATCCAAAATCATTTTTTCCNAAACCAAAAGTATTTTCTACTCTACTAAATCTGTACCCAAAAGAAACAACCTATAACAAAGATCAGATGGAGTGTCTTTCNTTAGTAACAAAAGCTGCATTTGGACAAAGAAGAAAAATGTTAAAATCGAGTCTTAAAGAATTACGGATCAACANCGCAGAGCTNCTGGAAAAAACAAAAATTCAGNTCCATCAGCGCGCTGAAGAGATTCCAATTGAAGAATTCTTAAAGCTAGCAAAGAATTATAGTAGGCTGCGAAAAAAATAACTATCTCTTAGCTTTAATCTTTTTGATAAAACTATTAATACCTTTTTGCCTTTTTCTTTGAAGCCTCGACGATTCAAGGATTAATTTCNCCTTATTAATACACTCNCGNAAATTATCATTTACAANCACGTAATCATAATCAATCCAATGTGAAACTTCTTGGGAAAAAAANGACATTCTTTTCCGAAGAACNGNGGCGCTGTCCTGATTTCTATNTACTAATCTCTTCTTTAAAAGATAGCGCGACGGAGGNAAAATAAAGATACTNACGACATNATCATGTATTTTTTTTCTCAATTGATTNGCTCCCTGCCAATCAATATCAAAAACGACATCTTTACCAGAAGATAGNGCTTCTCTAACAAGGCTTTTTAAAGTCCCATAATAATGATCAAAAACCTTTGCATGTTCTAAAAATTTTCCTTTATTTTTCATGGANGANAAGGTNTTTCTATCAACAAAATAATAATCCCTTCCTTCAACCTCACCTCGTCTCTTTGCTCTTGTTGTGACAGAAATNGACAAACTTAAATTTTTATCTTCACTTACTAATTTTCTAGAAATTGTAGTTTTCCCTACCCCAGAGGGTGATGACAAAACAAGAATTAAGCCTTTGCGTGAAAAATAATTCTTTTTCATTTACAAAAACCTAAAAAGATTGAATACAGCNCTAATTACTTTTTCCTTTTCGTAAATGATGGACATGTTTATTGTGCTCCTTTAGCGTTCTTGAAAAAATATGTCTTTTGGCNCCATCGGCAACAAAGTATAATTCATCAGTCCTTACTGGATGCAATGCCGCGTTTATGGAATCTAATCCTGGCAAACATATAGGNCCTGGGGGTAACCCCCTATGTAGATAAGTATTATAAGCAGATAAATATTTCAAATCATTTTTTAATAGCNTTGCTTTCTTTTCACCAGTTTTAAGGAAAATTGAATAAATAACAGTTGGATCNGATTGCAATTTCATATTAATTTTTAGTCTATTGTAAAAAACTCCAGCAATCCTAGCTTTCTCCCNAGAATAACTAGTTTCTTTTTCGATAATAGAAGCCAATGTTAACACTTCACTTAAATTTTCAATGGGTAAATTTGCATCACGATTTAGCCACATGGCTTGTGTTCTTTCTTGAAATGAGGANTACATTCTTCTCAAAATATCTTCCGCACTATCGCCCCATGAATAAAAATAGGTTTCTGGAAAAATTTGCCCCTCTTTAGGATGATCAATAAGTTTGCCCTGAACACCTTCAGAATTTAGGACAACATCAACTGCCTCAAAAACAGTCAAACCTTCTGGTATTGTTATCTTTCTGTAATATGCATTACCANCAACGATCATTTTTAGGGCATCCCACTGACTAATTTCGGGATGAAACAAATACTCTCCGGATTTGATATGCCTGTGATACATAAACAAGAAGCCAGCAAGATTAAAAATCATTTGATTCGAAATAATCTCTTTTTCAAATAATTTTTCAGAAAGTTGACTAAAACCTATTCCCGGGTTGACTATAAAATTTGTTTTTTTCTTTAAAGGCCCTGAGGAAAAAAAAATTAAACTGGATGTGAAAGCAAGGAGAATAAAAACTGCAAAAGGTAATGTAAGATAGATTATTCTTTTACTCATATGAATTAATAAAATTCAGAAAAAATAAGAGAAGCATTCGTTCCGCCAAAACCAAAAGAATTGGAGAGTGCTATTTTTAATTGCTTTTCTTTAGAAGTGTTNGGAACCAAATCCAAGTTACAACCTTCNGATGGGTTCTCGAGATTTAATGTAGGTGGAAGAATNTTTTCCTTAATAGCGAGTAATGAATAAATTGCCTCCACACTGCCTGCAGCACCCAACAAATGTCCGATAGAGGATTTTGTAGACGACATAGAAATATTTTTCACATTATCTTTTAATAATNTCTTTACTGCATTTAACTCGATTTCATCACCTAGTGGAGTAGANGTTCCATGTGCATTAATGTATCCAACTTCATCAGGNTTAATTTTAGCACTTTTAAAAGCCGACTTCATGGATAAATATGCTCCACGCCCATCTTCCGCCGGAGCCGTCATGTGGTGCGCGTCACCAGATACTCCGTATCCAATTANTTCTCCATAAATTTTAGCATTCCGTTTTTTTGCATGTTCTAATTCTTCTAGNACTAAAATTCCCGANCCNTCCCCCATAACAAAACCATCTCTCTCTTTATCCCAAGGCCGGGAAGCTTTTTCAGGNGTTTCGTTAAAGGATGTAGACAAGGCTCTTGCNGCAGCAAATCCTGCAATCCCTATNCTACATACTGTGGATTCTGTACCTCCAGCAATCATAACATCTGCATTGTCAAATTGAATGAATCTTGCAGCATCACCAATAGCATGCGCCCCTGAAGAACATGCTGTCACAACAGCGTGGTTTGGCCCTCTAAANCCATATTTTATGGATATTTGCCCAGAAGCCAGGTTTATCAGACAAGANGGTATGAAGAACGGGGTTACCCTTTTTGGTCCTTTTTCAAACAAAGTTATTGAGGTTTGATAAATTCCNTCNAGTCCACCTATCCCTGAACCAACAGTNACTCCAGTTCTTTCTAATTCATAAGGATCGGTCGGCATCCATTCAGAATCTTTGACAGCCTCAGCAGCAGCAGCTAGTGCATAAATTATAAAGAGATCCATTTTTCGTTGATCTTTCGCATCAACGTGTTTTTCTATATTNAGCTCTCCCTCTCCGATACCTAGAGGAATCTGTCCAGCAATTTTACACCTTAAGTCAGAAACGTCGAAAGACTGAATACGATCTATTCCNGATTTTGAATTAATTAATAAATTCCAATTATGACTAACACCACAGCCTAATGGCGAAACCAGCCCCATTCCGGTAACAACGACACGTCTCAAATATTCCTCAAAAAGTTACTTACACCAATATATTATTTCTTGCNCTTAACCTCAGTAATGTAGTTAATCGCATCTTGCACAGTAGTAATCTTTTCAGCCGCATCATCTGGAATCTCACAACCAAATTTTTCTTCAAATGCCATCACAAGTTCGACAGTGTCCAAACTATCTGCGCCTAAATCATCTATAAAGCTCGAGCTTTCCGCTATTTTAGATTTTTCAACACCAAGATGCTCAGCAACCGTCTGNAACACTTGATCTTTTATATCGTTCGATTCGTCGTTCATACTACTAATCCCCATGATTGGTTTAGATATATTTTTAGCGGCTTAATTAACATAAATTTATTTATATAGCTAGTATTAGAGAAAAAATTTATACCATAACCAAGCCACCATTAATATTAATGTTCTGGCCCGTTATGTAATCTGCCTCATTAGACGCTAAATAAATAGCCCAATCCGCTATTTCTTCAGCTTTTCCAAATCTTCCAACAGGTGTATTCTGTAAAATATTCTCTTTTGCANCGTCAGATATTTTATCAGTCATTGCTGTCACCACATAACCAGGAGAAATACAATTTACAGTAATGCCACGGGATGAAACTTCTGAAGCAATGGATTTAGTCATGCCAATCATTCCAGCTTTTGATGCCGCATAATTAGATTGTCCAGCATTTCCCATAACTCCCACAACGGAAGTAATATTAATAATTCTACCCCAACGTTTTTTTANCATAACTTTCAAACAATCTCTTGAGAGCAAAAAGCNTGCAGTTAAATTGACATTAATGACNTCGTCCCAATCTTNGTCACTCATTCTAATAGAAAGATTNTCTCGTGTTATTCCTGCATTGTTAACCAAAATATCGATACTACCCATTTTCTCAATTGCCCAAATTACCAAATTCTTTATTTCCTCTTTTTTTGCTAAATCAGCAGCAAAAGAATAGCAATTATCACCAATCTCATTTGATAGAGTCTCTAGAGAATCTTTTTTCGTACCTGANAACACTAGATCGGCTCCCTGTTTAGCCATTCTTTTTGCCATAGCAGATCCAATACCGCCAGTTGCTCCAGTAATCAGNACTTTCTTTTCTTTGAGTCTCAGCATAACAAGTTATGTTATCAAGATTAAATTTCTTTAATTATTGTTTCAATATCAGCTACTGACTGTACCGAATGAATGATAAAATTTCTACTTACTCTTTTGGCTAACCCCGACAATACTCTACCGCTCCCTAATTCAAGGAGACTTTGAATTTTTTTCTCAATCATAAAGGTCATTATATCATTCCATCTAACCATGGAAGTTATCTGNTGAACAAGCAAAGATTTAATCTCCTTTGCGTCCCTGACGGGAAGAGCNCTCACATTAGAAATAAGAGGAATCTGCGGAGAATTGATTACAATTTTGTCTAAAACGTTTTTCATTTCTTCAGCCGCAGGCTTCATTAGGCTGCAATGAAAAGGCGCNCTAACGGGAAGGATTACACATCTTTTNGCACCGCTCTTTCTTGCCTCTTCTGCTACACGCTCCACATCATTCTTGTAACCACTAATAACTATTTGATCTGGCGAATTATGATTAGCNATTTCACATACGCCCTCACTAAAATTATTCAAAATAGAGTTAACATTTGACATATCTAACCCAATAATGGCCGCCATCGCCCCTCGTCCAATAGGAACTGCTTTTTGCATAAGCTCACCTCTTTTTTGTAACGNGATNGCTGCATCNGAAAGNTTTATTGCATTTNCGGCTGTTAATGCCGTGTATTCGCCTAACGAATGGCCAGCAACGAATTCATAATCCTGGATCTTAAGGCCATTACTCTCTAAAGCTCTGACCACGGCAACGCTCATAGCCATAAGAGCTGGTTGAGCATTCTCCGTTAAAAGAAGATCCCTCTCTGGTCCATAAAAAATAATTTTGGATAATTCTTTCTTTAAGGCTTCATCAACTTCCAAAAAAACTGAGCGCGCGGACTCATACTCATCAAATAGGTCCTTCCCCATTCCAACTACTTGGGATCCTTGNCCAGGAAAAATTAAAGCTTTAGACATATAACCTAAATATACCCCATCTAAGATTCTTGGTTAATAAATATTTTAGAGAATGTAAACTTGAATGTATTAATAAAAAATGTATATTTCCGAAATCACTTATCCCTTACTTTATATGAAGTGATGAGTTTGTATTAACGAATAAGGAGAAAATTAATAGTATGTCTTTTTATGAGAGTGTCTTTATTCTTCGTCAGGATTTAACAACTGACAATGCTAAAGCTCTATGCAAAAAGTTCTCAAAGATACTGGAGGATGACGAGGGGAAAGTTGCTAAAACCGAGTATTGGGGACTCAGGAATCTAACGTACAAGATTAATAAAAATAAAAAAGGTCATTATTTTCTTATTAATAGTAAATCAAGCGGACCAGCAATCTTAAAGATGGAAAAATTACTTAATATCGACGAAAATATTTTGAGATATTTAACAATCAAGATAAGCAAAATAGAAGAAGAAGCCTCAATAATGATGAAGGAAGACAAAAGNAGTGATCGAGAAACAAGGGATCGTAGAAATAAAACAACTGCCGCAAAGACTGAAGAAAAAGAAGCNCCAGATAAAAAAGAAGAAAAAAAAGANACAATAAAAGATCGAGAAAAGAAAGACATAAAGGCTGACTAAACCTCAGGATTAAAAAAATGAAAAAAAATAGAAAAAGAACTAATAGTCGAAATAACACAGATGGTAGATCTGCTAGAAACAGAAATACCTACCAAAGGAGCACCTCTTGCCCTCTTTCTCTTCCCGGCGCTCCAAAAATTGACTATAAGAATATTGAACTTTTAAAAAACTATATCTCAGAACGAGGAAAAATAATGCCCTCTAGAGTCACCTACGTTTCTCCAAAAAAACAACGAGAATTGGCAATTGCTATCAAAAGAGCGCGTTTTCTAGCTCTTCTGCCTTAGCTAATTTTTTATCATGCAAATTATTTTATTAGAAAAAATTAAGAAACTGGGAAAGATTGGTGACGTTGTGAAAGTCAAGCCAGGTTTTGCACGTAATTTTCTATTACCAAACAAAAAGGCGATGAGCGCAACAAAGGAAAATTTACAAATCTTCGAAAAACAAAAAGCAAAAATTGAGGAGGAAAACAGTAAGAGTATTTTGGAAGCCGAGAAAATCAAAAAAAAGATTGCAGATGTAGAGCTAATAATTCTACGAGAAGCTAGTGAAAATGGAAACTTGTATGGATCTGTCACAAAACGGGATATTTCTACAGAACTAAAAAAACTTGGTTTTGTTGTCAATCAATCACAAATTGATTTAACAAAAATTAAAGAAACAGGGATACATGAATGTTCAGTTAGCCTTCATCCAGAAGTAAAAACTGAACTAAAATTAAATATTGCAAAAACAACTGAAGAAGCCAAGGCTATTTCACGAAAATCAAAAGATCCAAAAGTAGAAAAGGTGGAGAAAAATAAAAAAGCAAGTGCAGCGCCTGAATCGAAAAAGAAAATAGATACCGAAAAAACAAAAGACCAAACTAAAACAAAAAAATTATCGCAAGACAAAAAACCATCAGAAAAATCAGCCAAATCAAAAGTAAGTTAATATATTGGCATTACTTAGCTAATTTCACGGTTATCCACAGCTTATCCTCGATATCCACAATCTAAAGACAATTTTTGACTATTAAATTCTTTACGCTCTGCTATCTTGTTCCAATAGAAACCAGAATATCATGTCAAATCAGAACAAAACGTCTCAAAAAGTAACAGCTCTGCAAGAAGAAGGTGGCGGAATATTTAGAAACCCACCAGCGAACTATGACGCCGAGCGCGCACTCTTAGGATCTATACTTATTGATAATATTAGCTTTGAAAAGGTATCGAATTTTCTAAAAGCTGAGCATTTTGCCGATCCTAATCATGGACATATTTTCGAAGCATTAGCAAAGGTGATTCAACGCGGCCAAATTGGGGACCCCCTAACATTAAAGAATTATTTTGAATCAAAGGATACTTTGGAAAGTATTGGTGGCGCTTCATACTTAGCAAAACTAGCCGAAGAAGCTGTGTTGACTTCCAGCGCAGGTGAATACGGAAGAATTATTCACGATCTTTACAAAAGAAGAAGATTAGTTTCGTTGGGACATGATATAATGAATCAATCGTACGACAGTAACCTGGAAGAAAATGCATCCAATCTCATTGAACAAGCCGAACAAAATCTATATGAGCTGGCAACCAGTGGCGATTATGAAGGTGACTTACAGTCCTTTGACAAATCTTTAACCAGTGCAATCAAAATTGCGGAAGCGGCCTACAAAAGAGACGGGAAACTGACTGGTGTATCAACCGCCCTTTTGGATTTGGATAAACAATTAGGAGGGTTGCATCCTTCAGATTTGATAATAATAGCCGGTAGACCTTCTATGGGTAAAACAGCAATTGCAACCAATATAGCTTTCGCTGCTGCAAAGAGTTATAAGGCGGCCATTGCTCAAGATGGTTCAGAGAGCGCTGAAGATGGAGCAATAACCGCATTCTTTTCTTTAGAAATGTCATCAGAACAGCTGGCCACAAGAATACTGGCAGAACAAGGAAAAATTAGTTCTGAAAAAATAAGAAGGGGTGAAATTTCGAATAATGATTTTCAAAATATTGTTCAAGCGAGCCAAGATCTTGCAACTATACCATTATTTATTGATGATACTCCCGCTCTAACAATATCCAATATCAGAACCAGAGCAAGGAGACTCAAAAGAACAAAAGGTTTAGGCTTGATTGTAATAGACTATTTGCAATTAATCTCACCAAGTGGGGGCTCAAGAGCAGATGGTCGTGTGCAAGAAGTATCAGAAATAACTAGAGGATTAAAAGCAATAGCAAAAGAATTAAGTGTTCCTGTTTTGGCTCTTTCGCAACTATCTCGTAAGGTAGAAGACAGGGAAGACAAAAGACCACAACTTGCAGACTTAAGAGAATCTGGATCCATAGAGCAAGATGCGGATGTTGTGATGTTCATTTTCCGCGAAGAATATTACCTGGTAAGGCTAGAGCCAACAGCAGGAACTGACAAACATCTAGAGTGGCAGCAGGATATGGAAAAAGTGCATAATCTTGCCGAGTTAATTGTTGCAAAGCAGAGGCATGGACCGATTGGAAAAGTGTTAGCTACATTCGATCCGAGCTCTACTAAATTCTCAGATCATGTAAAAAATGATAATTTACCTATAACTGAATAACTTGACTGCCGAGATATACAAAAATTTAATTCTGAAAAAACCCAGGACGGTAATCGCTGTCTTAGTTCTTGTTCTATGTTTTTTTGCTTCCTTCATTAAAGATTTTAAACTTGATGCATCTGCAGATTCCTTGATTCTTGAAGATGATCAAGATCTAAAAATCTTTAGAGAAACTTCTGAAAGGTATGACTCAAATGAATTTTTAGTTGTTACCTATTCTCCAAAGGAAGATTTATTCGATGAAAAATCCTTATCAACTATAGAACAATTAAGCGCTGATTTAAAAACAGTCAACAATGTAGAGTCCGTAACAAGCATTCTTGATGTGCCTTTACTAAAAATGACTGGATTGGAATTGGCGGACATAACAAAGGAAAAAATACTTTACTTAAAAAATAAAAATATCAACAAGGAGAAAGCAAAAGAAGAGATTTTATCTAGTCCGGTATTTAAAGATCTGATCTTAAGTCAAGATAGCAAAACAACAGCACTAATTGTTAGCTTGGAGCGTAATCAGAAATTCTACGACTTAATAAAGAAGCGGGATGAATTAAGAACTAAGAAAAGATCAGCTGGATTAAGCGAAGAAGAAGAAAAAAACTTTAAAGATGTTATTAGAGAATATGAAACACTGAATGAAAAGCTTAATAATCAAAGACACCAGAACATAATAGATACAAGGAACATCTTATCTAAATACAAATCCACTGCTAATCTTCACTTGGGTGGAGTGCCCATGATTGCCGACGACATGATCTCTTTCATTANAAGTGATTTAAAGATTTTTGGCATAGGTGTACTGATATTTATTCTTGGTACGTTAGCTTTTATTTTCAGAAAAATTAGATGGATAGCCTTACCACTACTAAGCTGTTTTTATGCTGTCTTGATAATGATAGGGCTTGTGGGTTTTTTAAATTGGAAAGTTACGGTGATATCCTCCAACTTTATCTCCCTAATGTTAATTCTGACCATGTCAATGAACATTCATCTGGTTGTAAGATACCAACAACTACGCAGAAAAAACAATCAAATGGACCAGATAAATCTTATTGAATTGACAGTAAAAAAAATGGTACTCCCCTGCCTGTACACTGCTTTGACAACAATATTTGCTTTTACATCATTAGTTTTTAGTAATATTAAGCCTGTAATCGATTTTGGCTGGATGATGACCGCTGGACTTACAATAACTTTTTTAACATCTTTTCTGTTGTTTCCATCAATCTTGGCGCTATTAAAAAAAACCGAGCAAGAAGATGCTGCAAAATCCAAATCCTTCATAACTCATGGTTTTGCCCAAATTACTGAAAAATATGGAAAGACGATATTCCTAATCTCTCTTTGTCTTTGCTTAATAAGCGGACTGGGTATTTCAAAACTCAAAGTGGAAAATAGTTTCATCAACTACTTCGATGATAAAACTGAAATTTATCAGGGGATGAAATTGATCGACGAAAAACTAGGGGGAACAACTCCCTTGGATGTATTGATCAAGTTTGATTCAAATAATGAAGTTGACTTAGTTGATGATCCTGATCTGGATGAAGAGGAATTTGAAGATCCGTTAGGCTTTCTCGAGGAAGAAGTGNNATCTGATAAATATTGGTTTACTTCTGATAAGGTTAATAAAATAAAAGATGTACATGACTATCTAGATACACTGCCAGAAGTTGGAAAAGTTATGTCTCTTGCGTCAATCATCAGGCTCGCTGAAGGTCTAAATAAGGGAAAAGAATTAAATAACTTTGAACTCGAGATTCTCTTCAAAAAGATTCCCGATGATGTAAAATCAAGCATAGTAGACCCCTTTCTATCAAAAGAAGATAACGAAGCTAGAATCAATATTAGAATTTTAGATTCAAGACCAGATATCAGAAGAAATGAACTGATAAAGAAAATAAGAAATGGGCTAACCTCACAGATTGGGCTGAAAGAAGATGAAACTGTCATAACAGGAATATTAGTCCTCTATAATAATATGCTCCAAAGTTTATTTAAATCACAGATCCTCACCCTTGGTTATGTAATGCTAGGTATTGCATTTATGTTTTTGGTGCTATTTAGATCCTTTCCTCTCGCTGTTATTGGTATAGCACCTAACGTACTCGCGGCAGCAATAGTTTTGGGGATCATGGGCATAATGGAAATACCGCTAGATATGATGACAATTACTATCGCAGCCATAACTATTGGTATAGCTGTCGATAATAGTATTCATTATATATATCGTTTTAGAGAAGAGTTCAGATCTAATAAGAACTATCTAGAAACAATGAAAATTTGTCACCAAAATATCGGTCGAGCAATTTTGAATACATCCATTACTATAATCTTTGGTTTTTCTATATTAATTTTATCTAACTTTATACCAACAATNCTTTTTGGTACACTTACTGGCTTAGCGATGTTTATCGCTATGTCCTTAGTATTAACATTATTACCTAAACTATTAATGACACTAAAGCCGAATTTAGATAAATAAAAGTAATCTTAATGACAGATATACTATCAAATTCCTTCGATTTAATAGTAATAACTATCATCTTATTCTCAGGTTTATGTGGCTTGATAAGAGGCATCACCAAAGAAACCCTTTCTCTGATTAGGTGGCTCGTCCCACTTTTTTTAGCGTTCTATGGGTATTCCATGGTAGGGGAACATTTGAGGAATTATTTGTGGGATAATGAANTTTTTGTAGATCTTGCCAGCGGTTCTTTAATTTTTCTAGTTTTTTTTCTAATCTTCACATGGGTAAGAGACAAACTGTCTAGCACCGCTAAAGCCGGTCCGCTTAGTCCAATCGATAGAATTTTTGGTCTAATATATGGTTTCATAAGAGGTTTTGTTTTAATTTGCCTTGTATATATTGTTTTTGAGATTATTATTCCTAATGAAGAGGAAAAATATCCATCGTTGATATCTTCCTTTTCTTATCCATATGTAAAAAAGGGGAGCAATTTCTTGCGTAACTCTATATCTTTTACAAAGGAAACAACTCTTCCCGAAGTGGAAATATAATTAGAAAGAAAAAATTAAGTACGCAGTTGCCGAAGAGGAATTTAGAAGATAAGTTCCANGAAGAGTGCGGCGTATTTGGTGTCTATAATCACAATGATGCATCAGCCATGGTAGCTCTAGGTTTACATGCGCTACAACATCGCGGCCAAGAGGCTGCCGGTATAGTTTCTTTTGACGGTAATAATTTCCATAATCATCGCGCCATAGGCCTTGTGGGCGATAACTTTAGCTCGGAAAAAGTAATCAAAAGATTGCCTGGAGATTCTGCAATTGGACATAACCGTTATTCTACGACGGGCGAAACTGTGATGAGAAATATTCAGCCACTTTATGCCGATTTAGTTTCTGGAGGATTCTCAGTTGCACACAATGGTAATTTAACCAACGCACTAAAACTAAGAAAGAATCTTATTGAAAAAGGTTGTCTATTCCACTCCACAACCGATACAGAGGTTATTATACATCTCACAGCAATAAGTAAGGCTAAAAGACCTATCGATCGAATTACTGATGCTCTCAGACAAATTGAAGGAGCCTATTCTCTTGTAGCCATGACATCTGATAGTCTTATCGGAGTCAGGGATCCTAATGGTGTCAGGCCACTAGTTCTTGGAAAAATTGATGACTCTTTCGTGTTGGCTTCCGAAACGTGTGCATTTGATATTATTGGAGCCGATTATGTTAGAGCAATTNAACCTGGCGAACTTGTTGTTATTAATAAAACCGGCCTACAATCCTATAAACCGTTCGGAGAAAGAAACAGTCATTTTTGTATATTCGAATATATATACTTTGCACGCCCAGACAGTATTGTTGAAGATGTAAATGTTTATGAATCAAGAAAGAAAATTGGGGCAATGCTGGCTAAAGAAAACCCTGTTAAGGCAGATCTGGTTGTGCCAATTCCTGACTCTGGAGTGCCAGCAGCATTAGGCTATTCAGAAAAATCTAAAATTCCCTTTGACTTAGGGATAATCAGGAACCATTACGTTGGTAGAACATTTATAGAGCCAACAGATCAAATTAGACATCTGGGTGTCAGACTAAAACACAATGCAAATAAATTAAAAATCAAGAATAAGAGGGTGATTCTAGTGGATGATAGTATAGTAAGAGGGACAACATCAAAAAAAATCGTTGAAATGGTTCGTGATGCTGGAGCAAAAGAGGTGCATATGCGCATNGCAAGCCCACCTACAGCCCANCCNTGTTTCTACGGAATAGATACACCAAAAAGAAAAGAACTCTTAGCAGCAAAAATGTCAGTTAAAGAAATGGAAAAATTTTTATCTGTTGACTCCCTGGCTTTTATATCAATGGATGGAGTCTATAAAGCGATGGGAGAGAAAAAGAGGGATGGAAAAACTCCCCAATTCTGCGATGCTTGTTTCACCGGAGAATATCCAGTACCTACAACTGATCATGATGANGGTAAAACTGATAGTCAGTTATCACTNCTTGTAAGATTAGCCTAAGATTTTCTCTGAAAAAAAGTCTCTCCAATTATGCTTTTATACCAACCGCGCGCATGTCGTGCTTCTTGCTTCCTTAGATCCTCGCTAGCACTAAGAGGACTCTCACCTCCACCTCCGATAATAGCTGTAATTTTTCTATCAGTCGCTCGGTAAGTAGCATTGATTGATATCCCGTAGTCAGGAGCTAAAAGGCTGTAGCAAGCATTAGCAAAAACAGGAACGGGTAATTCCTTCTGATTCACTAAACTTATAATTGCAACAGCCGCTGCTTTAGCATGACTATTAGCCGCAAAAGCCGATTTTGGCATATCTCCTGGATTAATTGAGTCACCAATAATATGAACATAGGGGGCTTTTCTAGATTCAAAAGTAAAACTGTTCACCTCACACCAACCATCTCTTCCAGCCAATCCTAATTTTATGGTAATGCTGGATGCCGTTTGAGGAGGNATTAAATTAATTATATTNGCCTTTAATTGTACAGAATNGTTNCCTATCNTCATATCTCGTGGATTCACGATATTTACATGCCCANCNTTACTTCTGGGCACCCACTCTATCATGNCAGGATACAATTTGTTCCAGCCTTNTATAAATAATTCTTTTTTTGTAAATTTATCTTTTGAATCTAAAATAATAATTTTTGATTTTGGNTTAAATTGTTTGAAGTAATAAGCAATTAAGCTTGCACGNTCATAAGGNGCNGGAGGGCAACGATAAGGNTCTTCGGGTGAGCTTATAACAACAACGCCNCCATCCTCCATTTCTTGCACTTGTTTGCTTAAAATGATTGTCTGCTTTCCTGCCTTCCACGCATGNGGNATTTTTTCTATATGCTTAGAGTCNTAACCCTCAATCGTGCTCCAATCAAAATCGATTCCTAAAGAAAGAACAAGCCTGTCATAAAATAGNTTTTCTCCGCTTGCGAGATATATAAATTTCTTATCAAAATCTACATTTTGTAATTCATCATGNATTACTTTAATTCCGTTCTTTTCTAGCCCACTATAGGAATGAGAAATCTTATTCATCTTTTTGAAACCNCCAATAACATAATTACTAGTTGGGCAACTTATATATTCTTTTTGTTTTTCNAGTAAAAATACTTCTATAGCGGGATCATGTAATTTTATATAGTTCGCACAAACCGCTCCCCCAAACCCCCCGCCAACAATAACTACCCTTGCCTTTGGTTTTGCGGAGCATGCAAAATATGGGATGAAAGCCATGCCNCCCAAATAACCAATAAATCTTCTTCTGGTTGTCTTCATGTTAGTCATAGGGAAGAAAAGTAGTCAGATAGTAATTTTATATCAGAACCGGAAAATGGTTTCATGATTCGACCCATAATACCAGACGCATCAGGATTCTTTTTGTATTTGNTCAATAGTCGGATCAGATCATTATATTCTCTTCCAGCCAAAGATGGTATTTCATCAGGGCTAGGACTCACTCCCATTGTTCCATGGCATGTTGTGCAAATATGTGCCAATGATTCGATTCCTGGTTCTTTAGCGTGAGCGAAGCTAATGATTGGAAACAATATTATTACAAAAAGCGCAGCAATATACATTTTAGACATCGAGAATTAGCCTACTCTAAGTTAATCTACCTGCATACGGATTCTTTGATTTTCGAAGTAAGATTTTAATCGGAATGCCATTAAATTTAAAAAGCTCCCTTATGTTATTTTCAATATACCGAAGATAGTTGTTGGGNAATTTTTCNATTTTTGATACAGATAAAGAAAAAATCGGTGGACGTGTCCTAATCTGTGCTAAAAATTTTATTTTCAATCTTTTGCCAGCACGCATTGGAGGAGGAAATTTTTCTAAAATTCCTTCCAGCATCTTATTGAGCCGAGCAGTTGGAATTCTTTTTTCCCAGTTATTAAAAACGTCAACAACCTTTGGAAATATTTTTTCTAAATTAATATTTTTTAATGCTGATACATAAACGACATCTATGCCCTTNAGCATAAATAAACTTCTTTCTATTCTTNATTNTAGCTCANGCTGAAAAGANTTTTTTTCCCTNATCAGATCAATTTTATTAACTATTATTATTATACCTTTTCCTTCCTCAAGAGTTTTTTGTGCAATCCTCAAATCTTGTTTATTCATCGAAGAAGAATCAATAACCAAAAGAACTAAATCAGATTTTCTGATGGANCGAAATGTCTCTTTTGAGGTGAAACGTTCAATTTTTTTTGTTACGTGACTTTTTCTTCTTAAGCCAGCTGTNTCATACAAATCAATCCTNCTNCCTTTACACTTCCAACTAACAATCACACTGTCTCTCGTTAACCCAGGAAGATCATCGGTTAACAATCTATCTTCACCTACTAATGNATTAATTAATGTAGACTTTCCCGTATTCGGNCGCCCAACAATAGAAATCTTGATTTGTGCTTCTATTGTAGGAACTACATTAGATTGAAATATCTTTNTCTTCTGCTGTAAAAAATCCTGNAAATGCTTATGCAAAGCTTCCAATCCCAAATTATGCTCGGCAGACAAAGAAATGATCGGTTTGAGAGAGGGTTTTATTTCTTCAGAATTTGNCTTAGCTTCCTTTGTATCCGATTTATTAAATAAAATTGTTATCGGTTTGTTAAATTTTTTTAGCCATCTGAAGAGAGAATCGTCACTGTGAGAAAACCCGATCTTTCCATCAATAACTAAAAAAATGGTGTCTGCGCTCACTACCGCAGCTTGGGTTTGATTCTTAGCCTTGATNTCTATTTTTCTTTTACTATCCAGATCTACGGCCGCTGTATCTATTAAAATAAAATTTTTTTTATCTAATTGAAAACTTTCCTCAACTCTATCTCTAGTAACTTTTGCTTCGCTATCAACAATAGAAACTTTTCTCCCGATCAAACGATTAAAGAGAGAGGATTTTCCAACATTAGGACAACCAACTATGGCAATTCTTAGATCCATGGGATTATTTGAATGCGATCAACTCTGCACCGTCCGTTAAAATGTAAACAAAACCATCGGCAATAATAGGAGAAATATTAATAGGATCGTCAAGATCAATTTTTCCTAAAAATTCCCCAGTATATGGAGAGATTGATAGAATGCTTCCGTCTGAACCCGTAATAAGCAACCGATCATGANCTAATAATGGACCATTCCATACTATTNGATCNNTTGCATCCTCCGGATCTTCATACATAGGCAATTTTTTTGCCCAAACCAAGATACCATCATCTCTTGTTAAACAAAGCATCTGATGATCAGTCGTAATGACGAAAATAAATTGCTTAGTTACCCATGGTGTTTGGATTCCACCTATTTCTTTTGCCCAAATACGTGCTCCAGTGTACAAATCCAGTAATGTCATTAAACCACCGTGACCAACCACTACCACTTGATTATTATATATTACTGGATGTGCCTTGATATCAGATATAGAAGAAACAGGATCAAGNCCACCCTTGGAGAACANGGTATCTGACCAAAGAATAGTTCCTGTGCTNGCTTTAAGGGCTTGTATTTCTCCAGATGAAAATGGCACTAGAATAATCTCATCATAAGCGGCAGCAGTTGCGCCGCCTAGAACAGAAGTACTCTCTAATAAGCCCCTCTGACTCCAAATTTTTTNCCCATCCTCATAATTAAAAGCAAAGACCTGGTTATCAATGGTAATGACAATTACCTTATCATCATAAATTAAAGGAGAAGATCTAATCGGGGCTGAAACATCGTTTTGCCAAATGATATTACCAGTTTTTGAATCTAATGAATAAATTTGAGCGAAACCCGTAGTAACAAAAAGNTNACCTTTATAAAACGATATGCCGCCACTTAAATTGATATNCTCTTCCTTGTTCTCAATCTCCGTCTCCCAAAGATCTTTGCCATTTGAAGAGTCAAAGGCACTCACAAGATTTTCCACATCTATAGTAAAAACTTTTTTTTCCGCTACCACAGGAGGGGTTAATAAAACCTCATCATCNCCCCCAGCAGAACCTATATCNCTTTCCCATATTTGCTTTAAATCCGCATTAGCAAGCAAATGAGGCATAAAGTGAGTTTCTATACCGCCGGGCTGGGGCCAATCAATATTTTTCTGGGGTCTTGGAAGATAAACTCTTATTTTAACAAAATCGAATTTAGATTCTAATTGCCTGCGATCTGCAAGGACNGACTCTCGCTTACCTGGAAGAATCTCTTCTTCTTCGGTAAAAAAATCACCTACCNTGTCACAGCCAGAAGTGATAAGAAAAAGAATCGTAAAAANAATTCTATAAAGAATTAAAAACCCAAAAGGCTTATTTTTGAGGNTCTTCCCCAAGTATTGCAAGCATGTCATTGGCTCTCGTCCTAACCCCCTCGGGCGCTTTATTATCTTTTGAAAGGATATTAAATATTTCTATTTGTTTTTCTTTGTTCTTTTGTTTAGCAAAGAGAAAACCCTTTAACTCCACAGCGTTATAGTACCAAGGGTTTCCCTTCGAAGCTAATTTTTCTATTCTTTTTTCAAGTATTTCTGGATCAGCATTGTCAAATTGTAAATAAATCAGCATTAATGTGGCTAAATCTCGAAAGTTTTCATCTAAAGCTTNGTTCTCCAATGATTGATAAATTTCTAANGCCTTTTCCTTATTACCGTTTNTTGCATAAAGACTCGCNGCNTGAAACAAAGATAAGGTTTTNTAACCGAGGTTAGTTTTTTCAGTTAAAGTNTCANAAAGATCAAGGGATTCTTGCCAATTCCCCTCTTCTGAAAGATTCATAGCTTCGGCAAACTGGACACCCCAGTTCTGCCTTTGAGTTTCATCATATTCTCTATACCCGATCACAGCCGATGTAATAATTATGGNTCCNCTCAGTATTCCGANAACATANGGNCCTATTCTCTTCCATATCTTTGTCAGCCGCTCTTCGCGTAACTCTTCGTCCACCTCTTTAAAAATATCATCCATGNNTTATCTCCATTTTATTGAACATCCCATACTTGGAAATTGTTTCTGAGGACCTTTCCCTGTTTTCGATACTACAGACATTGCTTCAAATAATTCTCTTTTAGCATTAGGAACTAAATTAGTCTTTGATTCATCAAGTCGCCCTCGGTATTGAAGACCTAAATTACTATCAAAACCAAAAAAATCCGGGGTACAGACTGCNCTNTATTTTTTTGCAATCTCTTGGTTNTCNTCAATAACATAAGGGAAACAAAAATTATGTTTCTTGGAAAATAATTTCATGTTTTCAAAAGAATCCTCCGGGTAATTATTCGTATCATTTGACATAATGCCTACAGCCCCAACATCATATTTCTTGAGGTCTAGCACTGTTGAGTTCAAACGNTCAATAACTGCCTGAACATAAGGACAGTGGTTACAAATAAACATCACTAATGTAGCTTTGCTCCCTTTTATGCTTTCCAGCGTATAGTATTGCNCATCNGTACCNTTAAGATTNAAATCTTCGGCTGNCCAACCAAAATTACAAATAGGGGTTTCNTCTGCCATCATTTTNCTCCATATTTACATACTTAAAGGAAAATAATTAAAATACATTCCAAACCATGAAAAACATCATCGAGTTTAACGACTATTTAAGAAAAAAAAATAAAAAACACAAGTATACAAGCTTTAGCAAGGCAGAAATGGANAAAATCATGTCTATGTACAGTAAAAATGTCGCAGCGGGTATTTGGAAAGACTACGCAATTACTTTTACGGATAACCTTGCTGTCTTTTCCATTTTTAGGAGGAGTTCAGAAAAACCGCTTTATTCTATTTCAAAAATTTCAAAGAAATCGGCTGGGAGTATGAAATTTACAATAACGCTTGGTCAAAAAAAACTGAAAAACTGTAAATCAATGGAAGAGATTATTAAGGTTTTCGGAGACTCTGATTTCTTTAAATTATCAAAAGTAAANTTTTAATCTATTCCTTTTTCTTCATGAAAGCNGTATAGCCTCTAGAAAACTTTGATGCNNTTGCAATTCTTTGAATGCCCATAACCCCGTTAAAAACAAAATCNCTACGACCATTNTTCCAATTGACGNTAACTCCACTTTCATNNTCTTTCCANACTCCNTCCCATCCATCACCATAGTCGCTGTAAGCAGATCCNTCTTCTTTTAAAATGATAGTNAAGGTCGATNTATATTNATCCATCGTNTCCCAAACTCCAGACCAGTCCGCTAACAGGGAACTCATTGAATAAAAGAGGAAAACGAGAAAAATAAGGACAAATTTAAACATTGCCAAATTTTTTAGCTTCAGCTTCAAAATATTACTTTTTTATGATTTCATCAAACGCTCTAAATACTTGTATACCTGAATGTATTTTACAATTTGGAAGTTCATTTAAAACATCTAATTTTTTTTTCACCATCCATAAAACATCTTGAAACCCAATTTTATGTCTCATCATACTTGTTCCTGAAAATCTGGGATTAATTTCAAAAATTTTNGGAGNATCCGAATCTAATCTTAATTGTACATTAATAAAAAAATCATGATTGATAGCATTTGAAATTTTANNTAATNAATCACTAATATGCTTGTTTTCTACAACTTCGATTTTTACTGTATTACTTCCTTCAAGTTTTCTTTTCATGATTAAATGATTCACTTTTTTATTTATTTTAATAATCGCACACGTATATTCATTATCAGTAAATGGAATATATTCTTGAGCAACATAATTGTTTCTTGAGTTAGTTTTGTAGTTATCTAACCTATTCATATCACGAACTAACTCATAGTTTTGATTGCCATGCCCATATCTAGATTTAACAAAAACTGGAAATTGATTTGATTTTACTTCATGAATATCAACTGTTAGTGGGGCGTCAATATTATTATCTTTCAACCAATGGTAAGTTGATAATTTATCCAAAAAAGTATTAAGCAAAAAATTTTCATTTACTATAAATTTTTTTGTACAAAAATTATTTTCATTTGATATTTTTTTTAATTCGGGTTCCGTAACACATATGACCAATTTTGGATTGATACCAGCTACTAATTTTTTTAAATTTTTTATGTAGCCTTTTTCATTTGCATTTGGCAAATAATAAATATCATCATAAATATCCTTTGCAGGCCATTCACCGTTACAATCCGTTCCAAATATTTTAAAATCATNCATTGATTCTTTTAAAATTCTACCAATGCTTAATCCAATATCACCATTGGNACCTGTAACAATAATTGAATTCATTTTTTTGTCCTTTGAAGNACNTTTGACAAATATTTGTTTTCAGGTTCGTAATGTTCAACCATTTTTATAACGTTATCAAAATTATAATTTTCTCTATAAAATTTAAACTTATCTTTTATTGTATCCCAAAATAACCAGCATGCTCCGGGAATACAATCTCTAGGTTGACCAACTGAGCCAGGATTTATAATAATTTTATTTTCTAACTCAATATGCATTGGATAATGAGTGTTTCCTGTTATGATTATTTCAGCATCAACTTTATTAAGTTTATCTCTAATNCTTTTATCCATATCAGGGTATATATATAAAGAATTATCCCAAGGTGACCCATGGCATAATAAAACGCGTTTATTATTAATCTTAATAATACTTTTTGTCTGAAGAGATTTTAAAAATAAAATTTGCTTATGCGTTAATTCTTTTTGAGCTTTTTCAAAACCAATTTTAAATTTAAATTCACTGGCTTTAAATTTACCATTTAAAAAAATATCTTCATGATTTCCTTTAATAACCAAACAATTTAGACTTTGAATCATGGATAATACTTGTGATGGTTGGTAATAGTATCCAATTAGATCACCAGCAATCATAAAAAAATCAACATTCTTTTGTTTAGCTTTTTTTAAAACAATTTCGAGTGCCTCAGCATTTGCGTGTATGTCAGCTAAAATAGCAATTTTCATAATTCTTCTTTTAACCAATAATTGAAAGGTTTTGTTTTACCAAAATCATTACTTCGTTTAATAATTTGATCTTTTATTTCATNATTAGNTTTAGTAGAAATGGGTAAAAGGTTTTTATTTCTATGATTACATGCTTGAAAAATCATTTCTGAAAAACTAAGTATTTCTGTTCCTGATAATAAATGAACTCCTGAAATACCTCTCTTTATTGTATTAATAATATCGTTTGCAGCATCATTAACGTGAATGTAATTTCTTTTTGCATCTCCACTAGACTGAATAATTGGCCGTTCATTATTTGATATAGCTTTTAAGTTTGCATTAAGTNTTAAATGGTTTGGTCCATTAACACCATAAATACCGCCAAATCTAAGAATTGTAAATTTACAACCCGAAGATTTAATCATTTCGTCAGCTAACCACTTACTTTTGGCATAGTCACTGTCAATTAAAACTGGTGAATTCTCATCTATATTTTCTGTATATTTTCCATAAATAGNTGCCNTCGAAATTTGGATTAAATGTTTAGAGTTTTTCTTTGCCCAGGATGCAAATATTGATGGAACAACAACATTAAGATCATATTGCTTTGAAAGAACAGCATTCCCAAAATCTACACAAGCTGCACAATTGACTATAACATCAGGATTAACTTCGTATATCATTTTTAATAATTGATTATAGTTTGTTAAATCTATGTTTATATATTTTTTAAATTTATTAGAATTAGACGTAGGTATGCAGGAATACCCAGCAGTAACTCTCAACAATTTATGGATATAAGAGCCTAAAAACCCTGAAGCACCTGTAACCAAAACTTTTAGATTTTTTTTCAACTATATACTTCTTCTAATCAACGTAAGNTTCTTTGTAACTATACAAACAAAACGCAGTAAAATCCATACTGCGTGTTAGACTTTGTAAGTACTTTNTAACTACGAAATGTAATAAAAACAATGATTTAGGNGCTGTGAATTACTCCCATTCAATAGTACTCGGTGGCTTAGAGGTAATATCGTAGACTACCCGATTAATTCCCCTCACCTCATTAACAATTCGAGTGGAAACTTTGCTTAAAAATTTGTGGTCAAATTCAAAAGAATCCGCTGTCATTCCATCAGAAGAAGTTACCGCCCGTAGTGAGCAAACATAGTCATAGGATCTTTGATCGCCCATAACTCCTACTGTCCTCACAGATAATAAAACTGTAAAGGCCTGCCAAATTTNATCATANANTCCTGCCGCACGAATCTCTTCTAAATAAATTGTATCCGCTTTTTGCAAAATCTTAACTTTCTCATGCGTAATTTTCCCCATAATTCTTACCGCCAATCCCGGACCGGGAAATGGGTGTCTTCCGACCAATTCCTTACTAAGGGCCATTTCAATTCCCAGATTTCTGACCTCATCTTTAAATAGTTCTCTAAGCGGCTCGATGAGTTCCATTTTCATTCTTTTAGGAAGACCCCCCACATTATGATGTGACTTAATCACTGCGGTTGGGCTTCCGGAAAACGATTGGGATTCAATTACATCAGGATATAGTGTTCCTTGAGCCAAAAAATCTGACTTACCAATCTTTT
Organism: Rickettsiales bacterium; assembly: GCA_002712065.1. Taxonomy (GTDB): domain Bacteria; phylum Pseudomonadota; class Alphaproteobacteria; order UBA8558; family UBA8558; genus UBA8558. Next base: position 24,354 of record PARU01000007.1, read on the forward strand.
TTGCCTCCTTCTCAAACAAATCGATAAAGGTTTTTCCAATAATCTTACGTTTTTTTTCCGGATTAGAAACGCTAGAAAGTCTTCTGANNAAAATCTTNGATGCGTTTACATGGATCAGTGGAATCTTGTACTCCNTTTTAAATAAAGACACAACTTGCTTTGCTTCATTNTCTCTCAACAATCCNGTATCTATAAACACACACCTTAATTGTTTCCCAACGGCTTCATNCAAGAGTTTNGCTACAACAGATGAATCAACACCACCAGATACNGCACAGATAACCCTTTTTTTACCNACCTTATTCCTAATTTCATTAATAGCTTTCTTGCGGAAGCTTTTCATTGTCCAATTGTNTGAGCATCCGGCTATCTTATGGGTAAAATTTCTCAACAACCTTGATCCGTCNGGTGTATGAACAACTTCGGGNTGAAATTGCAGACCATAAAATCGTCTGTTCTCATCCGCTATTGCGGCATAAGGCGCCGATTTACTAACTCCNACCGAAGTGAAGCCTTTCGGAATTCTCACCACACGATCGCCATGACTCATCCAAACACCCTGAGAGTTTCCAGCCTTCCAAATGCCACGGAAGAGATTGCAATTTGACTTTACTTTTAAATATGCCCTACCAAATTCCCTGTAATTGGATCTCTTAACCTTTCCTCCTAGCTGGGAACACATGGTTTGTTGACCGTAACAAATACCTAAAACAGGTACGTCCATTTGAAAAACAATATTTCTTGCTTTGGGCGTGTTCAGATTTGTCACCGAAGAAGGACCGCCGGAAAGGATAATTGCCTTGGGATCAAAATCTAAAATCTTCTTTTCTGAAATATTGTACTTGTGAATCTCGCAATAAACACCGCTCTCTCTGACGCGACGAGCAATTAATTGTGTAAGCTGTGAACCAAAATCAAGAATTAGAATTCGATCATTCATCTGCTTGGGGCATCAATCACCTTTCGGTTTATAATTGGGGCTTTCTTTTGTAACAGAAACATCGTGAACGTGACTTTCATCAAACCCAGCACCAGTGATCCTTACAAATTTTGTATTGTTTTGCATCTTTTCAATTGTGGCATTTCCGGTATAACCCATTGCTGCACGCAGCCCTCCCACCAATTGNTCTAAGACTCTAACCGCCGGCCCTTTATGAGGAACTCTNCCCTCAACACCTTCCGGAACCANCTTTANNTCCTCTTGAATATTTTCCTGAAAATAACGATCTGCAGAACCATCGGTCATTGCTCCTAAGGANCCCATACCTCGATAAGATTTATATGATCGNCCTTGAAATAAAAACGTTTCTCCCGGCGTCTCATCAGTTCCGGCCAACAAAGATCCTACCATCACGCAGCTTGCTCCAGCAGCAATTGCCTTTGCGAAATCTCCGGAAAAGCGAATTCCACCATCCGCAATAACGGGGATTTTACTTTTTTTGCAGGCTNGAGAGACNTCTAGCACCGCGGAAAATTGAGGGACTCCAACTCCTGCAACAACACGAGTNGTACAAATGGATCCGGGACCAATGCCAACTTTTATAGCATCAGCACCTGCGTCTATAAGTGATTTGGCAGCATCTGCGGTCGCAACGTTACCTGCAATAATCTGTGTATAATTACTCTTATTTTTAATATTTTGGACNGTTTTCACTACACCAGACGAGTGTCCATGTGCTGTATCGACCACAATGACGTCGGTTTCAGCTTCCATTAAAGTGTCCGCCCTTCTCAAACCTTCTTTCCCAGTGCCAATAGCAGCTCCGACTCTCAACCTCTGTTTTTCATCCTTACATGCATCAGGATATTGTTGGGCTTTTTCTATATCCTTAACGGTTATTAGACCAGTACATTTAAAANTCTTATCAACTACGAGAAGCTTCTCAATGCGATTCTCGTGTAAAATACTTTTTGCTCTCTCTCCGGTAATGTTTTCCCGAACAGTAATTAACTTCTTGGTCATATATTTTTTGATAGGCAAGTTAGTGTTGCTTGCAAAACGTACATCACGGTTTGTAAGAATACCTACGAGTTTCTTGCTTTTCTTTTCTACNACCGGAATTCCAGAAATATGNTTTTCNTTCATAACAGAAAGNGCCTCTGAAAGTTTTTGTTCTGGCTGAATCGTAATGGGATTCACAACTATCCCCGATTCAAATTTCTTTACTTTTTTAACCTCGTCGGCCTGTTCCTTAGGGCTAAGGTTCTTATGAATAACACCTAATCCACCAACCTGCGCCATAACAATTGCAAGCGAACCTTCGGTTACGGTATCCATGGCAGCAGAAATAAGAGGAATCTTAAGATCAATCTTTTTCGTAAGACGAGTAGTTGTATTGGCTCTCGAAGGAAGTACGGACGAGGCAGCAGGTATCAACAGAATATCGTCAAAAGTTAATGCCTCGGGTATATTCATGCATCCTCCTTACTGGATGCTAGTTCATAATACATATTATCATCAAATTGCCAAGCAATTCCTATAAATAGAATAGGAAAAACAGCTATTTCTTTGGAAGAAAACCCTGATTAATAAGATATATTTCTGGTGATTCCTTTCTGCTTGCCTCGGGCTTAAAATAACGCACATTAGTAAAGAATCCTCGAAGTTTTTGATAAAAAGCCGGTGTATCACTCCCGTGAAAAATTTTTACGACAAATGCCCCTCCGGGCTTAATGAATTCTAGGACCAGGTCTAACGCAAGCTCGCAAAGATTCATAATTTGGAGATGATCCGTTGTCCCGCTACCAGTCGTGTTGGGGGACATGTCGCTGACAATTACATCCGCTAAGCCGTCCAGTTTTTCCCTGATCTTTTGCTTCGCAAGCTCGTGATCCAAATCTATATTAATAAAAATAACATCAGATATCGGCAACATTTCCGTTCTATCAATTGCAATAAGCCGGGAACCTTTTCCTTGTATTTTTTTAGTGATTACTTGCGACCATCCNCCTGGAGAAGATCCTAAATCTAAAACCTTCTGTCCAGGCATCAAAAGACAGAATTTATCGTCAATTTGATTCAATTTAAATGCGGATCTGGATCGATAGCCAATTTTTTTTGAATCGGCTACATACCGATCCTTTGATTGCCGATCAAGCCATCCCTTACTAGACTTGCTCTTACTTTTAGACTTTCTCATTTTATTATTTACATTAATGGATCAATTCTTTCTTATGCTGAGGATGTGGGTAACGGTTATAGTGGTGTACACTAGAGTTTACACTCTACCTTTGATTAAAAAAACAAGAAACCATATGCTGGAAATAATGAAGCAATTTATGGGGGATAGTTTAGCGGTAGAACGCTCGGCTCTGACCCGAGCAGCCCTGGTTCGAATCCAGGTCCCCCAAAACAGAGAAGGATAAAAACGAATTGGACAAATCAAGAAAGATTTCACTGATCATTTTAGTTGTAGCAATAGCTTGGATCCTATCCGGCGTCCTTTCTCCATCCAAACAACCCGTGGAAATCAGCAACGAGAATGCAGTAAAATTATTTGAAGTGCGTGTTTCTAACTATGCTGCCCAAAAGTATAAGGAAACAATTACGATTACTGGAAAAACACAAGCATCGCGCAAAATTACCCTCAGATCGCAAGTCTCCGGAAGGATTATTGAAGTGTCGAGTAAAAAGGGAGAAACTCTCAACAGTGGTCAATTGATAGCACTCATTGATCCCGAGGATCGTCAACAAAAACTATCAGAAGCTAAGGCGATTTTTGAACAACGAACATTGGAATACGATACAACCAAGGAACTGTTCGATAGTAATTTTAGATCGGAAGGTCAATTAGCCGAGGCAAAATCAAATCTGGAATTAGCTAAGGCAAATCTTGCACGAAGCCAACTGAACCTCGAACACACTAACATCGTGGCTCCTTTTGATGGCATCCTACAAGAAAAGACAATTGAAATAGGAAACTATGTCAATCAAGGAGATCAGGTGGCTATTTTCGTCGATCTGAATCCAATCTTGATCGTTGGCGAACTGTTGGAGAAGGATTTACATAAGGTTACACTGGGTAAGCAATGTACAGCTGAATTAACTAATGGACAGATAATCAATGGGGATATTACCTATATCTCCTCCTCCGCAAAAGATTTGACACGAACATTCCAAGTCGAAATAGAAGCAAACAACTCATCTAATCAAGTAGTGGATGGCATTACCGCAAAATTAATAATACCTATTCAAGAAATTACCGCCCATCGCGTACCTTCTTCTCTCCTAACCCTTGATGACGAAGGAATAATAGGAATCAAGGCCGTCAACGATTCAAATGAGGTCATCTTTCATAAAATAGAAATTGTAGGGGAAGATAAAAGCGGACTTTGGGTAACCGGTCTACCAGAAGAAGTCTCTATCATTACTGTAGGCCAGGAATATGTTGCCCCAGGTCAACTAATCGAACCCATCAATATACCGAGATCTGATGAATGAGAAAAATAATTGAATTTGCAGTTTTCCATTCACGTATGATTTTATTTCTTCTTGCCGTGGTCCTATTGAGCGGCTCCTTCGCTTTTTTAAATATTGCTAAAGAAGCTTCCCCCGACATACAGATTCCAATCATTTACGTATCTATGAATCATGAGGGAATTTCACCAGAAGATGCGGAGAGACTTCTGGTTAAACCGATGGAGCGAGAACTAAAATCTGTCGAGGGCGTAAAAGAAATGAGATCCGCCGCTTATTTGGGTGGGGGCTATGTAATGCTTGAATTTGAAGCTGGATTTAATCCTGATAAAGCAATTGACGATATCCGAGCAAAAGTGGACATCACAAAAAGCGAGTTACCAGACGACACAGACGAGCCAAAAGTAAGAGAAATTAATCTCAGTCTTTTCCCTATTCTAGTTGTTAATTTATCGGGCGATGCCCCCGAAAGACAGCTAATGAAAATTACAAAGGATCTAAAGGAGAAGATAGAATCCATTAGTAGCGTGCTACGCGCTGATATTGCAGGAGGTAGAGATGAACAAGTTGAGATTATCATTGATCCGAGAAAAGTCGAAAGTTACGGATTGTCTGCTTCAAAAATCATATCGTTGATCGGAAACAGCAACGTACTTGTTGCTGCGGGAATCATCGACAAAGATCAGGGAAGTTTCGCAATCAAAGTTCCAGGTATTTTTGAGGATACCTCTGATATCCTGGAAATGCCTATACAGGTACAAGGAGATGCCGTCGTAACCGTTGGTGACATTGCTGATGTTAGGCAAAATTTTAAGGACCCCGAAGGTTTTGCCAGAGTCAAGGGAGGGAACGCCGTAGCAATAGAAATTTCCAAAAGAACAGGGCAAAACATCATCGAGACAACAAACGAAGTAAAACAACTAGTCGATCAAGAGGCAAAAAATTGGCCAGCAAATATAAAGGTCGATTACACACAGGATAAATCCGAAAACATTAGAAATATGCTCGCCGATCTGACCAACAGNGTCATCTTAGCGGTGCTGCTGGTAATGATTGTCATTGTTTCCATCCTTGGATTTCGCTCGNCTCTAATGATTGGTATTGCTGTTCCGGGATCTTTTTTAGCAGGAATTTTATCACTCTATCTTCTGGGAATGACCATCAATGTCGTTGTGCTTTTCTCACTCATTCTAGCGGTGGGAATGCTTGTGGATGGAGCAATTGTGGTTACTGAGTTTGCGGACAGGAGGATGGTGCAAGGTGTTGCGAGAAAGCTTGCTTATATAGATGCTTCGGAGAGAATGTCTTGGCCAATTATTGCCTCAACCATGACAACGCTCTCTGCCTTCTTTCCCTTATTATTCTGGCCCGGAGTTACCGGAGAATTCATGAAATTCCTTCCTTTCACGTTGATTATGATTTTATCCGCTTCAATGTTNATGGCATTAATTTTTATACCGACCATCGGATCTCATGTTGGATCCCCTGGTCAGCGAAGCATCAATATCAGAAAAATGATATCCGCAGGCGAAACTGGAAATTTCCAAAACCTAGAGGGAATCGTTGGAACTTATATCAAGGTATTAAATAAAGCCCTTCTTCATCCAGGAAAAATTCTCCTCGCCTCCGTAGCTACCCTCATTCTTGTACAGTTCGCATATATTGTTTTTGGAAAAGGTATCGAGTTTTTCCCCGACATTGAGCCCGACTATGCGGTGATTCAGGTACACGCAAGAGGCAATCTGTCAATCAAAGAAAAAGATATTCTGATGCGTGAAATCGAAAATAAAATCATCTATATGGAAGAGTTGAAAAGCATATACACCCGCACTGGAGTCAGCAAACAGTCGCGAGATGGCGCCGAAGACATTATCGGTTCGATCCAACTGGAATTTGTTGACTGGAATATAAGAAGACCTGCCGGTGAGATTATNTCCGAAGTTATGAACCGAACAAAAAATCTAGCAGGNACAAAAATTGAAATTCTGAAAAAGAAACGAGGTCCACCCATCGGCAAGGATATTCAGATTAAAGTCACCTCAAAATCGTACAAAAAAATAGAGNATGCTGTAAAAAAGATTGTCAATCAGTTTGATAAAATTGGGGGAATCACGAATGTAGATGACGGGCTCGATGTTCCTGGAATTGAATGGGAATTTGANGTGAATCGATCCCAAGCTGCAAAATTTAATGTTGATATTATCACCATAGGAAATGCTATCAAGCTAGTCACCAATGGATTGAAATTCAGCAGCTACCGTCCGGACGAAAGCATTGATGAAATAGATATTGTGGCACGTTTTCCCCAGGAAAACAGAAATTTGCAAGAGCTGGATAGAATACGCATCCAAACCAATTCTGAAAACATTCCGGTAAGTAATTTTGTTAAGAAAAAAGCCAAACTGAAAGTCGGCACGATTAAACGAACCGATACCCTGCGTGCCATTACCATAAAGGCAAATGCTGAGGAAGGTGTGCTGGCAGATAACAAGGTTCAGGAAATTAAAAACTATCTTCAAAATACACCGCTGGATCCAGGAGTAAATATTGCTTTTAAGGGCCAGGATGAAAAAAGAAAAGAATCTCAAAGTTTCTTGATTAAAGCCTTCCTAGCAGCCCTCTGTTTAATACTGATTATTTTGGTGACACAGTTCAATAGTTTCTACAGCGCAGTTCTCATTCTCAGCGCCGTTGTTATGTCAACCATTGGGGTCATGATCGGTCTGCTCATAACGGGAAAACCCTTCGGAATAGTCATGAATGGAATCGGCGTCATTGCCCTGGCAGGAATTGTCGTGAACAATAATATTATTTTGATTGATACTTATGATCGGATAGTTAAAGAAATTAAAAAATCAAAAGATGCAATTCTTCGATCCGCAGCACAAAGACTAAGGCCCGTTCTCTTAACAACCGTCACGACCGTTCTCGGTCTGATTCCCATGATGCTTGGAGTCAACATTGACTTTATCTCAAGGCAGGTAAGCATCGGCTCTCCTTCAATGCAATGGTGGTCACAGCTATCCACATCCATCGTTTTTGGCCTGATATTTGCCACGATTCTAACCCTGATCGTAACTCCTTGTGCATTAATGCTAAAAGGTAATGTAAGAAAATTTCTTCAGAAAAAAGGAGGATCTTTGGCCCGTCTTGCGCAAAAAAGAAGCTAATCCCCCCAAAAATACTCTTTCATCATCCACCCTGAAAATCCCTCGGTCTCCACTTTGCACCAGAATTTTTTACATTTCTCAATGGTTCCATAAACATCAGAATCTATTTGGGCAATTAAAATAGAATTAAGAATAGGTTTTTCATAAATTTTGCCCTCTCGAATCGTGACAAAGGTCTTGGTTTGTGACGTCAAGACTCTTTTGTGCATCCAGCCCTTGTTTCCGGAAACATCCTCAACCCGTCTCCAATGATCGTATTTTGCATCGACTTTTAAAGGAACCCCCTTTCGAATATAAACAAGACGGATAGGATGACGAAAAGCAGGGCCTTCTCTCAGATATGCTTTCTTCTTATCAATCGATACAAAGTAAGGCTTAACGGCTGAGAAATCGTTCGACTTGGAGGGGCTGCCATGAAAAAAACAGATGACGAAAAAAAACAAAAGAAGAAAACCCGATCTTCCAATCATTCGTGATCTCCTGTTTTCATCTTGAAAATACGAACCAGAATCTCAGCGCTTCCCGACTTTTTAAAAATCACCCTCATTGGAAATTGCTCCCCTGCACGAAGAGGTTTCTTGAGNCCAAAAAGCATAACGTGATAATCGCCGGGCTTGAGAAAAACCTTGCTGTTTGCNGGAATGGCAATAGAGCTAACCGATCGCATCTTCATAATGCCATTCTCATGGACAGACTGATGAAGNGTTGTTTTNTCTGAGATCGGNGATTNAACGCCAATTAAATCGTCTGCGCTGTTGCCCTGATTCACAATATGGAAATATGCAGCNCCNTTCTTGCCGGACATCGCGGNAAAGGCATANGCATGATCGATGAGGAGATCCTTCNCTTCCCANGTATCACAAAATCCCGGNGAAATGTTTAGGCAATACANGAANGGNAGAANAAGNAAAAAGCCGGTTTTATTTTTGAATATTGACATTTTTTTTGCTGANAAATTTAACACAAAAAAGTCTTAATTCCGACAAAATACCATCAAACTTTTTTTGCACTCTGTTTGCGGATATGATGTTTATTCCCCTTCTCTGACTTCCCCCAAATATCATATCCACTGGTGGACCGAAGCCCCATATTGTCAAACCCANNGAGNATNTCTTCTCCCGGGGCTCGGGCCACTCAAACAGGAAAAGAAAAATTGAACAAGTTGANNCTCAANGCAAAGATCCGAAGAACCAAAATACTACAAGGTCATTCGCTTCTTTTCTTCCCNGCANTTGGCCTGATTGNCCTAGCCATCATTGCCGTAAGGATGATGGGATAAAAGTGCACCGGAAGAAGAAAAAAGCGAAAACAAGAAAAGCANTACGGCNTNGCCATTTATCGATTATTTTNGGAATCCTTCTTCTGGCCATTTCCTCNTTTGCNGCGGCGAATTTTCTCTACCCCGAATCGTCGGTTTCTACCGGAGCAGTTTTTTTCCTCCTCAGCATAGCCGGTTGCAACTGGCTCAAGCACCTAGAAAAGCTAGTGGGCTATGTATTGATTATTCCCATAATCTTGCTGTTCTTCCTTATACTGACCACTGCCCTATGTTTGANTCTCGGACTCTTGGGCATACCTTTATTCATCGCTNTCATCGCTGNCTGGTTCTCGGGCCAGTACAAGAAAAACAGAAAAATACTGATAAGGCGCGTTACGACGAAATTTTTTCTGACACCTTACAAGAGCTTCACCATCGAGGAAAAAACAAAAGACTTTGGCAAANTTTCATTCACCCTCTTTCCGGTAATATTTTCGATTCTCATCGGAACGTCCATGTGGTCTGCACCGATGATCGGAATGTTTGTTGCGTTTGATGGAGACCCCAAGAGTATGTCTATGGCACCATTCCTGTCTTTTTTTGCACCCTTCGATTTGGTACCACCGCTGATCGCTGTAAATTTTCTTTCCGGCTTTTCCCTGGTTGGGAGAGGTTTAGCCCACCTGAAATCCTCCCTTGGCAATGTGTGGAGACAATGGACAGCGGTGGTGTATGGTGTCCGCCAGCTAATAAAAAAACTCTCTTTACACATTGTCCTATTAGCCTTCCTTTTCTTTCCCCAGCATTTGCATGCGGAGGAAGCAAGAGCGCTAGAGCTAACCATAGTGTCAGGAAATGACCACAGCATTGAAGAAAGTTTTAAAAAGGAAATCCTGATCCAGCTAACAAGCAATGATATTGCGCTACGCAAAGCCGCAACCAAAAAGCTGTATATCCTGATTAACAGGGATATCAATGACGATATCAATCCACAAGGATGGTCAATAGCCCTTGCCCACGTCAACGGATTTCATATTCCTGCAATTGTTGAATTGTTGGATAAAAAATATCAACCAACAGAAAAAATGCTTGAGTTGCTGGCTCCGCTAATACTTCAGCACGGTTTTTTAAATCATCTCTCATCAATACACATGTCCAGAGGGGATGAACAGCAGATACAGAATGCTGCAAAGAGCATTGTGGAAACATTTGTCTCAAAAAATTTTAAATGAAAAAACCCTTCCTATACATCCTCCCGTTTCTCCTATTGAGCAGCTTGGCGTGGGCAGAAAGTGAGCTGCCTGAGTGTGAGGGGACCGATTATCGTCAATGGACAAATTGTCAGGGAACTATGACATTGCCCGATGGAAACAAATACGTCGGGGAATGGAAAGACGGCCAATGGCACGGACAGGGAACCATGACATTGCCCGATGGAAAATTGGCGTGGGCAGAAAATCAACTGCCTGAGTGTGAGGGGACCGATTATCGTCAATGGACAAATTGTCAGGGAACATGGAATGAAAATAACATTTTAACTTATATGACATGGGCCAATGGACAAAAATACGTCGGGGAATGGAAAGACGGCAAATATCACGGACAAGGAACTTACACATGGCCCGATGGAAAAAAATACGTCGGGGAATGGAAAGACGGTAAATATCACGGACCGGGAACTATTGACGGAAGAGTAATCGATGCGGGCATCTGGAAAGACAATAAATTAGTTAGTGAGCTGTCTGAGTGCGAGGGTTCTCCTGCGACAGATATGGCACTTTCCGAAAAATGGACGAACTGTTATGGAAACTACACATTTACGGACGAAGATAGGGTTTCAGTCAAGTATGTTGGAGAATGGAAAGACGGAAAATATCACGGACAGGGAACTTTTACACGTTTCAGTGGCAGTGGGTGTGGGTCATACCGTGAACAATACGTCGGGGAATGGAAAGACGGCAAAAGGCACGGACGGGGAGCTTACACAAATTCCGG
>PARU01000008.1 GCA_002712065.1 Rickettsiales bacterium
CTTTACGCCCAGTGATTCCGAACAACGCTAGCCCCCTCCGTATTACCGCGGCTGCTGGCACGGAGTTAGCCGGGGCTTCTTCTCGGGGTACCGTCATCATCGTCCCCCGTGAAAGAGTTTTACAACCCTAGGGCCTTCTTCACTCACGCGGCATGGCTGGATCAGGGTTTCCCCCATTGTCCAATATTCCTCACTGCTGCCTCCCGTAGGAGTCTGGGCCGTGTCTCAGTCCCAGTGTGGCTGATCATCCTCTCAGATCAGCTACAGATCGTCGGCTTGGTAGGCCATTACCCTACCAACAACCTAATCTGACGCGGGCTCCTCCAAGAACGGCCGAAGCCTTTCCCCCTGAGGGATTATGCGGTATTAGCCACCGTTTCCAGTAGTTATTCCCCATTCTAGGGTAGATTCCCACGTGATACTCACCCGTCCGCCACTAAGGTACCCAAAGCAAGCTCTGGGCCTTCGTTCGACTTGCATGTGTTAAGCGTGCCGCCAGCGTTCGTTCTGAGCCAGGATCAAACTCTCAATTTAAAATTGAAATTGACCTAACACAAATTGATGCGTTAGGCCAAAGTTTTAGCGTTATACAACGCTGCCTACGCATCCCTTAATTTTCTATATAAACATTTTCCAAAGAGCTGTGGCAATATACATTGTATAAAGCCTTTGTCAAAATCTTTATTGGCAAATTTATATATAAAAATTAAAAAATATCATCATTCCAAAGGCCCAATTAATGGGTTGACAAAAGTATCTTTTGCTATCATCTTCGTTAATGAGCACCAGGGGGGTTAATGCAAAAAAGAGGGTTTGATCTAAAAAACAATATATATGCTGGCTTGGCTCGGATTTTTAAATTTCTGTTTGCCAATNTACGNTTATCTTTGATTAGTTTTTTCTCCGAAAATCGGAAAGCACATAAACAACTAGGCCTGAATATACAANACANANGTAAACTAAAAACTGAAATTANTGNCTTAANAAGTAATTGNGGATTATTGGTTTCCAAAGGNANGAGAGTGCTATCAAAAAAGATATCTAATCATTGCTATCATATAATGCTCTTCGCAAAAAGNATTAGACCCAANAAGGAANTCGGAATANTTTTTGCTTTTATCACAATCTCACTCTCAGTCTTTTTCTATGAATATGAAACACAACAGTCATCAAAGAATTGGGAAAAATATCAAGAAACCCATGTGCAATTTGACGANGCTTTAGAAGAAATNATTTTTAAAGAACGGGAACTGTTTTACGGACAAAAAAATCGAATAACCAAACTAGATCAACGGTTGACATCATTAACAAGGCATATCGATGAACTAAATATTGNTTTGGATCAGGAAAAAGTAAAAAATAACGATAGTCGANTGGAAATAGTCAGACTGAATCAAGCGTTGGANATAACGACTAAAAGCGATNTCAAAAAAGANGAAAAAATCACACGATTACAAACGGCTATTCGAAATCAAAAAATACGGATAGATAATGATGAGAAAGATAAAGAGAGAGCAGAATTAGCTGCAATTGATTCCGCAAAAATGCTTCCTCCCAATTCTAAATTGAAAGCACTGAATCTAAAAAAACCTGACGTAGGCACATCAGAATTCATGATCGATGCAATGACTGTGGATGAAGATGAAAAAAAACAGATCNCAACAACTGAGGAAAAACAACACAAAATTTCTGATGNCAATAGCGAAGAAAGCATCGTTTTTGTCGCTATTGGCGAAACCTTGTCCTCTATACTTCAAAAAATCGATGTTAGTGAAAGTGAAGCCAAAATGGTTATTTCATCCCTCAAAGGTNTTTATGATCCGAGAAAATTAAAAAGCGGTCAAAAAATAATCTTTAGATTTCGCCACACCGGAAACCCTGAAAAACCTTTAGATTTGCAAAAAATTGCGTGGCCGATAGATAATTNGCGAGACGTAGTAATTTCAAGGAGAGAAAATAATTCGTTTTTTTCCCAAATATCNNAAATAGAGAAAGCTGCCCTAANGGAAAANCTAGTTGTAAAANCAGGNCTTATAAAATCAAGTTTATATGATTCGGCTACAAAACAGGGAGTCCCAGTTATGGCTCTCTACGAAATGGTAGACGCATTCGCTTATGACGTTGACTTTCAAAGAGATGTAAAAAGAAATGATAAATTTGAGATATTCTACAAAGCCTCCGTTAGCCCCGAGGGGAAGCTGCTAAAAACGGAAGTTCTCTATGGATCACTAAGTCTGAGCGGTAATGTGATGCAAATTTACCGATACGAAAACGGGGATAATATTCCAGCTTTTTATGATAGAAGCGGAGGGAGTGTTCAAAGATCTTTGATGAAAACGCCCATTAACGGAGCGCGTCTTTCATCACATTTTGGAATGAGAAAACATCCAATTTTGGGTTATAGCAAAATGCATCGTGGGGTCGATTTTGCAGCATCTAGAGGAACATCTATCAAAGCAGCGGGATCTGGAATAATTGTGGCAATTGGTAAAAATGGTAGTTACGGAAATTACATTGAGATAAAACATAATTCTGTATACAAAACAGCATACGCGCATTTAGGCAAATTTGCTAAAGGATTGGCAAAGAATAGGAAGGTACATCAGGCACAAACCATTGGCTATGTTGGATCCACAGGAAGATCGACTGGACCCCATTTGCACTTTGAAATATTGAAGTTTGGAAAGAGAGTCAACCCAATGAATGTAAATTTACCTACAGGCAAGAAATTAAAAAAGGGAGAGCTTGTAGATTTTCGTACTAAGGTCATTGAAATTGAAGAAAAATTAGCAAGCCTTAACGCAGAACCAGAACTCGCCAGAAAATCTAACTAAAAAATCAAAAATTGTTATCAGATCCTCGTTACTGCAAAGCATCGCAGCTGATCAGCCAGATCTCTCTTTGCAACCAATGGTCTAAGCTGGCTTTCCTTTAAGATAGTTCTTATTCTGGATGAGAGTTTTGGTGAAATTTCTAAAAAAAGAATACCCTTTTCTGACAAAAATTTGTGTACATGTGGGATAATTTTTTTATACGAATCTAAACCGTCAAGCCCTCCTGACAAAGCGCGATGAGGTTCAAATTTAAATACTTCTGGTTCCAAATTTACCATTTCTTGATCAGTAAGGTAGGGTGGATTCGCAAGAATAATATCGAATTTTTCTTCCAAGCTTTTATACCAATCACAAACAATAAATGAGGCTCTAGAGGATAATTCGAGTCTTCGAGAATTCTCTACTGCAACCAAACAAGAGTTTGTATTTATCTCAGTTCCAATGCCAACAGCATTTTGAAACTCCTTCAATAAGGATAACAGGAGACATCCGCTTCCAGTTCCTAAATCAAGAATTTTTAGTTTCGCTTTCCTATTAGGAAAAAGATCTAATGCAGCCTCAATCAAAGTTTCGGAGTCCGGTCTAGGATCTAATACATCCTCATCAATCAAAAAATCCAAACTCCAGAACTCTCGTAAACCAACAATCTGAGACATCGGTTTACGATTACATCGTAATTTTAAGAATTTTTTTAATTTTTCTAGCTCAGAATTTCGTAAGTGACTTTCTGGATAACCAATAATTCTTTCTCGACTCATCCCAGTTGCTAAGGAAATAAGCAGTCGAGCTTCCCCTGTGGATCCCCCAATACCACTTTTCTTAAGGTGATTCGAAGCCAAATCGGTTACGGCTTTAACAGATAATTTTCTTTTATTCATAAATTAGCGATCCTTTTTTCTTGGTCATGAATCATTAAAGAATCAATGATTTCGTCTAAACTTTCGCCGGATAAGATTTGATCAATCTTGTGTGCTGTCAGATTGATTCTATGATCAGTAACACGNCCTTGAGGAAAATTATATGTTCTAATTCTTTCTGATCGATCTCCACTACCAATCATNCTTTTTCTTTTTTCTGCTCTTTCNCTNTGTTTANCTCTTTCCTCTTCTTCGTAAAGACGTGAGCGAAGCACTTTCATNGCCTTNGCTTTATTCTTATGTTGAGATTTTTCATCCTGACAAGTAACAACAATACCNGATGGAATGTGTGTAATTCTAACNGCACTATCAGTAGTATTNACCGATTGACCCCCAGGNCCNCTAGATCGAAATACATCAATTCTCAAATCATTNTCATGTATTTTTACATCTANNTCCTCTGCTTCAGGAAGAACGGCAACCGTAGCAGCCGAGGTATGTATTCGACCACCAGATTCTGTTTCAGGAACACGCTGAACTCTATGTGTTCCAGATTCGTACTTGAGTCGGTTAAAAGCACCTTTACCGGAAACTGATGCTATTGCTTCTTTATATCCTCCAATACCATTATCATTAATGCTCAGGTATTCGAATTTCCANCCCCTATTCTCTGAATATCTTTGATACATACGAAATAATTCAACAGCGAAAAGAGAAGCCTCATCCCCACCTGTACCAGCACGAACTTCTAAAATGACATTTCTNTCAGCAAATTTTTCTTTGGGAAGGAGNTGCAGAGTTACGTTTTTTTTTAATTCAGATATTTTGATACTTAATGTTTTTTTNTCTTCATCNGCNAATTTTTTTACTTCGTCTTCAGCATTGGNNTCTTTCANCAAAGAATCNAGATCCTGANATTCAGATTCAATTTTGTACAACAAATTGATATTTTCTACGACAGGAGATAGATCTGAAAGCTCCTTTGAAATCTCNATGATCTTTTTTGGATCCAGGGAATCTTGGTTGAGCTTTTGGCTCAACTCATCATGCTTCTGTANGATTGATTTAAGTTTTTGTTCTAGATCCATCTTAATTATTTCTTTCTTTCTTTATTAAATTCCGTTTTTTCAATTCTTTGATAAAATCATTAATTATAGCTACCGGCTTAGCATTAACTTTTGCTCTACGCAAAACATCCCTTTTGCTTTTCTCTAAATCCAAATCATCAAACTGCTCTTGATCTTTGGAAAGAGAATTGTTTTTATCAATATCAGTTAGAATCAAAGAGATTTCTTCTTCAATCAGTCTTTTAGCCTCACCTATCGCTATATTATTTTCGAATCTGTTATCAATGACTATCTGCTCCAGATCATTTAAATCATAAAGAAAAACATCTTCTAATCTGGAAACACCAACCTCAACATCACCCGGAACAGACCCATCGATAATAAACAAGGGCTTCGCCTTTCTTCCANATAGCGCAGATTTAATAATCTCTTCGGTAATAATCCTTTCGTTTCCTGCGCCCGTAATTAAAATATCTACTTTTGCCAAGGCCTGCTCTAAATTATCAAAAGGAATTTTTTTGTTTGCCGAACTTATGGAAATCTTCTCCATCCATCGTGCGGATGCGGACGTTACAATAATTTTACCTAAATTTAAATCTTGGAAATGTCTAACGAGCATTTCTGCCATTTTTCCTGGTCCAATAAACAACGATATACAACCAGAAAGATCGCCGTGTATTTCTTTGGCTATTTGTTCCGCAGCCCTCACAATACTCATTGGTATTTCAAATAATTTAGTCTTTTTCTGAATCACATCCGTAGTAATAATTGCCCTTTCTATAATCTTTCCAAGCGACGAATCAAAGGAATGAAGTTTTTTGGCTTTTAAAAAGGTGTTTTTAATTGATAGAAAGAACTGGAAATCCCCAGAAATTAAATTATCGATAGTGCTGGTAAGATAAAAAATATGATGTAATGCCTTCTTTTTTTCTAGAATAAATAAATTTTTAACTACTTCTTTCGTAGAAAGACCTGTGATCTCTACCAAAGAAGATGAGATGAAATTAAAGATATATTTAGGAGAATGATGTAAGCAAATAAATTCTATCCTGTCGTCTTCGGAAATTAAAAGATGNTTTTTAATANCACTTAATTCTATCTTTTTTAGAAGAATACGTAATTCGCTTCCAGAAAGAGTTATTCTTTCTCTGAATTTTAATGAGCTGGAACGATGATTCGCCCCAATAACAACAAGATGGGATATTGAATCTTTCAGATTCATAATCGAAAACTNTTAATAATTTTTTAATTTTTTTAGCAAATCTTTAATTGAAACAATAGATTGTTTTCCGCTATCAAGATCTCGAACCGTAGCGGANNTTTTTTCAACCTCCTCAAGCCCTANNATAACAGCNATACGAGNATTTAGCGCATTNGCTTTTTTCAGTCTCTTCGAAAGAGATCCGCNAAAAGCAATATCTACTGCTAAGCCTTCGCGTCTTAAAGTCTGAGAAATCTTTAGGGCAGTTTTGTTTTCCTGATCACTAACTGGTATCAATGAAATCGATCTTTTATTATTTTTTGGTAATTTTGCCAATAAAGTTAATCTATCAATACCCGCGGCCCAGCCAACTCCACAAACACTTGGTCCTCCCATAGATGTAATCAAATTATCATAACGTCCACCGGCTAAAATAGCATCCTGGCTACCCAGGCTATTATTTTTAAATTCAAAGATAATATGATTATAATAATCTAGCCCTCTGACTAGTTTCTGATTGATTTGATATTTAATACCTAAAGATTTTAGATCTTCTAATAATTTTGCAAAAAAATCTTTAGATATTTCATTAAGACAATCAGTCATTTTAGGAACATTTTGAATAACTTTAGAATCTTGATTATCTTTAGAATCTAAAATTCTCAGTGGATTATTTTTTAATCTTAATTTGCTATCTGATGACAGTTGATCTTTAAAATCGCTAAAATATTCTATCAAAATTTTTTTATATCTTCTCCGACTCTCCTCATCACCCAAAGTATTTAATTCAAGAATAGTTTTTCCTGATAAGTCTAATGCCTTTATACTATGATCAGCTAAGAGTATTGCTTCCAGGTCAGCATGGTAAGAATCAATACCGATAATTTCGATTCCAAATTGATGGAATTGGCGAAATCTTCCTTTTTGTGGTCTCTCATACCTGAACATGGGGCCAGCGTAGAAGAACTTTAGCGGAACTTGTTGATTGAGACCATTTGATATAAAAGATCTCGCGACTCCTGCTGTTCCTTCGGGCCTCAAAGCCAACTCATTCCCAGATCTGTCTTTAAAGATATACATTTCTTTATTAACGATATCTGATGTATCTCCTAACGTTTTGCTAAAGACTTCTGAAAACTCAAATATCGGAGTGGCAATCTCTTGGAAACCATATAACAAAGAAACCTTCTTTACTATTTCCACAATCTTCCTGTAAAGTTCAGCTTCTTCGAAAAGCAGATCCTTGGTCCCACGAACTGGTTGCAGTTTAGACAAAAGAAATTCCTAACTTAATGTTTATTTAAAAAATAAAAAATTATTTTCTTTCTTTGTAGTGACTCCTCACATAATCATCAATAATTTGATGAAATTCACCTGCTATATTCTTACCTCTAAGAGTCATTGCCTTCTTGCCATCAATAAAAACTGGCGCCACAGGATCTTCACCAGTACCGGGAAGGCTAATGCCAATATCAGCATGTTTGCTTTCTCCTGGNCCATTAACGATACATCCCATTACCGCTAAATTCATCGTCTCAACACCGGGATACTTCTTCNTCCAAACAGGCATTTTATTCCTCACGTGTTTTTGAATTTTCTCTGCCAATTCTTGNAANAATGANCTTGTTGTTCTCCCACAACCTGGGCAGGCTGAAACTTGCGGAAGAAAAGATCTGAATCCCATAGATTGCAAAATTTCCTGAGCAACAATTACTTCCTGGGTTCTATCACCGCCAGGTTCAGGGGTTAATGATATGCGGATTGTATCCCCAATTCCTTCCTGTAATAGTACTGACAAAGCTGCGGTTGATGCAACAATGCCTTTTGATCCCATCCCCGCCTCGGTTAAGCCTAAATGTAGAGGATAACGACATCTTTTTCCCAACTCCTTATAAACCTTAATCAAATCTTGTACTCGACTTACTTTACATGACAATATTATTTTGTCTTTCGAGAGCCCCAATTTCAAAGCACGCTTCGCACTTTCCAGTGCCGAAAGTACAATAGTTTCTCTCATAATTTCATCAGCATCCAATGGCCTTCTTTTTTTAGCATTCTTATCCATCATAGTAGTAAGAAGATCTTGATCTAGGCTGCCCCAATTGACACCAATGCGAATTGGGCGCTGGTATTTGATTGCCGCCTCAATCATTTTAGAAAAATGCATATCTTTTTTCTTACCAAAACCGACATTACCGGGGTTTATCCGATACTTATCAAGGGATTTGGCGCAATCAGGATATTCAGTAAGAAGCCTGTGACCTATATAATGAAAATCTCCAATCAAAGGTACGGTAATATTTTTACTCATTAGCTTTTCTTTAATTTTTGGAACCGCCTTAGCGGCAGCATCTCTATCAACAGTGATTCTAACCAACTCAGATCCCGACGAAGACAAGGCAATAATTTGTTGAACAGTAGATGCTACATCAGCCGTATCGGTGTTAGTCATTGACTGGACAACTATAGGAGAATTACCTCCTACACAAACAGAGCCTACTTTAACTAGAAAGCTTTTTCTCTTGTCTTTGGCTAAATTTTTCATCATTTTTCAATAACTGTTAATTTTTGTATTATTCAAATATCTTCTTTTCAAGAATCTCACCTTTTTTACCAAGATCACCTTGAGAAACCCCATCAACATAAATTTCAAGAGAAGCTGCATCGCTTGCTGTCAATCTTAGATCGGGTAGTATAGCAAATTCATAACTTCTCCCACTCTCTATTAGAGAAGAAAAAATAACCTCTTCCTTTGAAATTAATTCTACCCAGACATCCTCTATAGCTTTTAAGGAAAAATATGTATTACTTGTCTTTTCTTCTATTGAGGCTAAGTCAGATTGAGGAATCTGATTAATAGTTTCCGAAAAAAAAGAATTGTCATCTTCATTTAGTTGATCCAAATTCTCGGATCGTTCAAGATCTTTATGACTTTCTTCCTCTGCATCTACGATAGCAATATTACTGTTATCTTGATTATCTACCGCTTGCTCGGAAATAGATGAAGAGCTCTCATTACCATAATTTGTCACAATCACCTCCGTACTATTATCAATCATTTTATCCGAAAAATTTTCCTTAGTTGAGTCGTAAAAAAAATTTATCCAGATCCCATAAGCTAAAAAGAAAAATAGCACGGAAATTAAGATAAATATATTCCTTGAAAAACTTGATTCAGTTAACGAATTAATTTTAGCTAGGGGCTTTTGATCCTTTTTTGCTTTACAGTTTCGATAGTTTTTAATCGTTAAATCAGGATCTGACCCCAGGATATTTGCATAGCTTCTCAAAAATCCANNAATATAAGCTTCACCAGGCAATTCTTCAAAACGACCAGCTTCAATGAATTTAAGATGTTTGATCGAAATGTTAGTTTCNTTTGAAATATACTCCAAATGGAAATTTNGTTTTTTTCTTGCAGATGNCAGGGATGATCCAAGTCGCTTTAAACCNTCTTTTTCGTCTTCAGGNTTAAGATCGGTATCTAAATTATTGTCATTATGATTGTCCATCTTAATTTCTATACTGTTTTTTCATTGTAAATTAAAAAAATCAGAAATAACATAATTTAGAATTCTCTTTTCTTCANAACATCGAGTGATTGATCTAATAATTCGTTAATTATTTCCCTCACTGGTTGTTCAGAGTNGACCATTCCAACGCTCTGACCNGCCATTAAAGAGCCGTCNTCAACATCACCATCAACTACTGCTTTTTTTAAGGCGCCGGCCCAGAAATGTTCTATTTCAAGCTGACCCTCCGTTTTTGTTACTGTGCCGGCATCAAATTTTTCGATTACTTTATTCTGAAATNCAGTAAAATTTTTAGACGCAAANTTTTCTAAAGCTCTAACAGGTATAACTGGAAAACGTGGATCGACTTGTACAGAAGGCTTNGCATCTCGAGCTGACGAGTGAATTANAATTTTTTTAAAATTAGGATGGGCGATTGATTCAGTTGCACAAACAAACCTAGTTCCTAGCTGACAACCAGCAGCGCCCATTTCCAAGTATGAAAGCATAGCTTCTCCTCTGCCTATTCCGCCCGCTACAAAAATCGGAACCTCATGAATATGTGGTATCATTTCCTGTGCTAAAACATTTGTAGAAACAGGGCCAATATGTCCNCCTGCCTCCATACCTTCAATAACCAAAGCATCAGCACCAGATCTTATTAATTTCTTAGCAACAGGTAATGTGGGNGCAAAACATATCACCTTAACTTGAGAGTCTCGTAACCTTGAGACTAGACTCTTGCTTGGTATGCCTCCAGCAAGAATAATATGGCTAACATGTTCTGCAAGACAAACTTTGATAAGTTTTTCTAACTCGGGATGAATTAATATGAGGTTAATACCAAATTTAGCATCTGTAAGTTTCGAGGTAGCTTTAATCTCATTACGAAGATCTTCAGGGGACATAGANCCACACGCAATAACNCCAAAACCACCAGCTTCTGAAATAGCTGAAACTAAATTACGCTCTGACACCCATGTCATAGCTCCACCCATTATAGGAGTTTTACATCCTAAAAAATCAGCGCCTTCACGAAATAGTTGATTTAATNTTTTTTTAGCGAGATCTGTTTCCATTAATCGTTTTTCTGTAATCGAAAGGCTTTGTGAAGAGATCTTTGCGCCAATTTAGCTTTATTTCGCGCAATCAATACACTTATTTTGATCTCAGAAGTCGAAATTACTAATATATTAATTTTATTTTTNGCCAAAGTTTTGAACATATTTTGGGCAACACCAGGATAACTTCTCATCCCAATCCCAACTATTGAAATTTTTGCCACAGACGAATCTGGTATTAATTTCTTAAAATTAATAGCTGTTTTTCGTTTGCTTAATACAGAAACAACTTTTTTCAAATCACTCTTATCAACAGTAAAAGTCAGATCAGTTAGGCTGCCATCTGCCGAAACATTCTGTACAATCATATCAACATTTATATTAGCATCAGATAGTGGCCCAAAAATTTTTGCAGCTACACCGGGTTTATCAGATATACCGACCAAAGTTATTTTGGATTCATTGGCATTACAAGCAATTCCACTAACTGCCTGCTTTTCTAATATTTCACTTTCATCCACAACCATTGTTCCTTTCTCATTACTAAAACTTGATAAAACATGTAACCTTACTTTTTTCTTCATAGCAACCTCAACCGAACGCGATTGAAGAACCTTCGAGCCGAGTGAAGACATCTCTACCATTTCTTCGTAAGTTATTTTATCTAATTTTTGTGCNCTCTTCACGATCCTAGGATCACATGTATAAATACCCTTAACATCAGTAAAAATATCACATCTTTCTGCCTTCAATGCAGATGCCAAAACTACTGCTGTAATATCAGAACCACCTCGCCCTAAAGTAGTGATCCTGTTATTATCATCTATGCCTTGAAAGCCCGCAATAACAGCCACTTTCTTTTTAGCAAAGGNTCTAAAAATTTCCTTTGTTATAACTCTTTTTACTCGCGCTTTTTTATAGCTNCCATCCGTTAAAATAGGTAATTGCCATCCCAAAAACGATCTTGCAGGAACGCCTATCTTTTGCAATGCAAGCGCCATTAAACCTGACGAAATTTGCTCCCCGGCAGAAACAACAACATCGTATTCAGAATCATCGGAAGCATTGCTTATACTTTCCGCGGATTTAATAAATCGATTAGTCATGCCAGCCATCGCAGAAACGACCACAGCTATCTTATGACCTCTAGCAACCTCTAGCTTCACCTTCTGGGCAGCATTATGAATCTTCTCTATAGTCCCAAGTGAGGTTCCGCCAAATTTTTGTACAATACATTTCATTTTAAACACAAATCTGTTTGTATAGGGAATATATATAATTATATTAGCATTGAAATCACAATTTAATAATCTTACTTTTTTTCAAATGAGATCAACTGTCAATAAAAAAGAAATTGAAAATTTCAACAAAATTGCCAGCGAATGGTGGAATCCAAAAGGTGATTTTGAGCCCCTTCACAGTTTAAATCCATTGAGATTATATTATATTAAGGAAAGAATTGAAGAGCATTTCAGTCTTAACTCAAAAAAATCAAAACCTCTAAAAAAACTATCCGTGCTTGATGTTGGTTGTGGTGGCGGCTTGTTATGCGAACCAATGTCAAAACTTGGGGCAAAGGTAACAGGGATCGACGCGTCGAAAAAGAATATAGCGATTGCAAAAAAACATGCTAAAGAAAATCACTTACAAGTTAACTACATGAATACGACAATCGAAAATTTATTAACAAAACATATTCTTTACGATGTAATCCTCAATACAGAGATCATAGAGCATGTAGACAACGTAGACTTTTTTCTAGAATCTTGTTTTCGATCCCTTAGGCCTGGCGGTATAATGTTCTTGTCTACAATAAACAGAACGATCAAATCGTTTTTAATGGCGATAGTTGGCGCAGAATATGTGCTGCATCTCCTCCCAATAGGAACGCATAAATGGGAAAAATTTATACAACCCAATGAATTGGAAGAAAAAATAAAGAAAAGCGCCTTTCGCGTAGCCCATATAACTGGCTTGCGCTATAACCCAATATTAAAATCTTGGAACTTAACAAACGACCTGGACGTGAACTATCTAGCCTGCATTAAAAAATAAACATTTATTAAGAATCATGTCTATTAAACCAAGGTAAGTGATAAAACTCTATTCCTTCGTCCACCAATTCTTGAGTTTCTTTCTCCGACGTTTCTCCATAAATATTCTCAGGAGAGCTTTCGCCATAATGAATTTTCCTAATCTCTTTAGAAAATTCTTTCCCTACATATGTGCAATTAGATTCAACAAATTCTCTTAGTTTTTTCATTTCTTTAGAAAAATTTTTCATGATCTTCTTTTCGCTTTTCTTTAAGCTGTCCTCTTTTCTGCTGCTAGCCTTGGCAGAGAAATTTTCCTGTGTAATGTTTCCTTTGCGAAGTGGCATCGCTACATCAACGCCCATTCCCTTCTTCTCCTTTGTGCGCCTAGTAGATATATTAGGTGCCATAGGAGCTTTAATAATATTATCGTTCTGACAAAACGGGCACGATATTGCTCGATTCTTACTCTGTTTAAGAAAGTTCTTGCTATCTGAGAACCAGGCTTCAAAAATATGTCCATTAGAACACTTAAGATCGAATAAAATCATAGCAGGTATTTTCCAATAAAGTTTTAGTCACATCATTATTATATATAGGGACACAAAATAAAGAATGAAAAAAATAAATATTTCACCTTGGGTACAACGATTCTCCGAAATATACCTAAAAAAATATAAATCTACAAAAAAAATTAAGGTACTAGATTTAGCGTGCGGTAGTGGTCGTCATTCACGTTATTTCATAAAAAAAAAATTAAGTGTATTCTCCGTTGATAAAAATATATCAGGAATTAGGGATCTACAAACAAGAAGTAATATTTCCATAATAGAAGCTGACATAGAAAAAACAGATCCCTGGAGTCATCCATCAGCACTTAAAGGAAAAAAATTTAATTTGATAGTTGTGACAAACTACTTGTTTAGACCACTCTTTCCCTCAATTATTAGAAACTTGAAAAAGAACGGTATGTTAATTTATGAAACATTTTCTAAGGGTAATGAAAAATATGGACACCCAAAAAATTTGAATTTTTTACTAAAATCAGGAGAGTTGCTAAAAATAGTAGAAAAAAAACTACACGTAATAGCATTTGAGGAAGGTTATATAGAGAATCCAAAAAAAGCAGTTGTGCAAAGGATATGCGCAAAAAAATTATAAAAAGCAAATCCCAAAAATTTATTGATCATCTACATTAAAATTTACTCATTTTTTGAATATTAAATTTTGCATTTTTTTGTAACGACGGAATCATTGAGCGAGCTTTGACAACTAATCTAGTATCTATGTTAGCCAAAATATAGCCCACACCATTCTTTGCTTCAGCAATGATTTTGCCCCACGGATCTACAATAAGTGAATGACCAAATGTCTTTCTATTTCCCGGATGTTTACCACATTGTGCAGGCGCAAAAATAAAACATCCATTCTCTATCGCCCTTGCTCTCAGCAAAACATGCCAATGATCTTTACCGGTAAATTGAGTAAATGCAGAGGGGACGGAAAAGAAATAAGCGCCACGTTGTGCTAATTTTCTGTATAAAACGGGAAAACGAAGATCGTAACAGATGGTCATACCTAAAACACCCCAAGGCGTCCTAGCCAAAACTGCATCATTTCCTGCTTGATAAATCTTAGATTCAGAATAACTTTCATTATTTTTTAATTGAACGTCAAACATATGGATTTTATCGTACCGAGCTATAATTTCTCCCTTGTCATTAATAAACATTGATCTATTAAAAATCATTTTTGATCTTGAAGATTTTTTGATAGCCAAGGATCCAATTAATAAAAAAATTTTTAGTCTTCTTGCTAGTTGTTTAAAAATAGGTACAGCAGGATGATCTTTTTCTAATTTGGATTTAATGAAAGCATTACTATTTTTTGCCTCCATCATTGTTACATTCTCGGGAACTAGAACTAAATTTGCTCCAGCTTTAGCAGAATCGGTAATTAACGAAGATACTCTCTCTATGTTTTCATCAATATTAGAAGTTGAATTAGTTTGAACACAGGCAACTTTAAACATATTCTCGATTGTAAAATAGTAATTACAAAAAACAAGACAATATGAAAAGGGCTTATGTCTGAAGATCTTATCATGTTTGATCGTGATACCCACGTTCTAAAAAGAAATAGGGCTGCTCTGCATTTTCCCAATGACAACGCTATAATTTATAACGCAGCTAATAATTTGATTTCCCGACTTGATGAACTAAAGGTAGGTTTTTCAAGTATTCTAGTAATTGGTTACAACAGCGTTGTTGCAAAACTTTTAAAAAAATTTTTAAATGTTAAATTAGTGGTGCAAACCGATATTGCTGAAAAAATGATTAAAAAAGCAATTACAGAAGACGCGTTAGAAGATAAACAATCCCTAAAAATAATTGCTGACGAAGAATGGCTTCCGTTCTCAGAAGAATCATTTGATGTCATTATAGATTTTTTTACCTTGCACTGGATTAACGATCTTCCCGGAGCCTTACTGCAAATCAAAAGAACACTAAAGCCAAATGGTTTCTTTTTTGCTTCGTTCTTTGGTGGCGAAACTTTAATGGAGCTCAAACAATCAATCGCTGAAGCAGAAAAAAAAATTGAAAGTAAAATAACTAAAAGAGTTTCCCCGTTTGTTGATATTCGCCAAGCTGGGTCATTACTACAAAGAGCCGGATTCTCAAATCCAGTAGTAGATAAAGATAACCTTGCTATCAAATTCCATAGTGTAAATGATTTAATGCAAACAATAAGAAGAATTGGGGAAACAAATACCCTCAACAAAAGGAAAACTACTTTTACAAGAAAAGAAACTTTTTATGAGTTGGAAAAAATTTATAAAAAAAATTTTATGTCCAATGATAATCAAATTAACGCAACAATTGAAATATTAAATATTACCGCCTGGTAGATGGTTTTTTTAGAATCAGAAAATTTTCTAAAGCATTGGTGAGAACCTTATTAGCCGGTGGCATTAATAAATTTTTAATTTTCATCAAGTGAATCCACTGAATTTTCTGACCCTCGCAGGATTTCGGTTGGCCTTTAAATCGATCGCAAAAATATAAAATTATAAATAACCGGGCCTCCTTATGATCATACGAACTATAAGCCACAGGAATTAAACTTGTGTTTTCAATTCTAATATTTAATTCCTCATAAACCTCACGCCTCAAAGCACTTTTTGCAGTTTCTCCATTTTCAATCTTTCCTCCAGGAAACTCCCAAAAAGAATAAAAAGTTTTTCCCTTAAGTCTTTTTGATAGTAGAATTTTTTCTTGAGATCCTTGCAAAGCCAAGACAGATACAAATACAGATTTCCTTCTTTTAGGTTTTGTAGTCCGCATTAATTCGAACATAACCTGTCGTCAAGTCGCAAGTCCAAATGGTTGACTTTGCTTTTCCTGCTCCAATATCTACATCAATATTAATTTCTTTTCCTTTCATATATTTTTCTACTAATTTAATTTTCTTATTGTTAACTCCTTCGCTGTTCTTAACTAAAAGAATCTTACCGATGTGAATTTTTACTTTACTATTATTTATTTTCTCGCCCGATTTACCTATTGCCATCATAATCCTTCCCCAGTTTGGATCTCCTCCCGCTATTGCGGTTTTTACCAAAGAAGAATTTGCGATAGAAAGAGCTACTTTTTTTGCCGAATCTCTTGTCAATCCACCGCCGACATTAATGGTGACAAATTTCTTGGCCCCTTCCCCATCAAGAATAATCTTTTTCGCCAAATCTAAGGTTATTTTCTTAAGCTTATCTTTAAAGTCAGAAAGGTTTGGATCATCATAGCTTCTAATTTTTTTCTGTGGCGTAACCACACCAGTAGAGGATAAAAATACCGTATCATTGGTTGACATATCTCCATCAACTGTAATTAAGTTAAAGGATTGATCGCATGCGTCCTTCAATAGCTTTCTTAGAATTGGTAAGGGGATTGCCAGGTCCGTATAAATAAAAGCCAGCATTGTGGCTAAATTCGGCTGGATCATTCCGGCACCTTTGGCAAAAGCACTTATTCTTGCAACCCTCGATCCAACCTGAACCGTAGTTGAGGAAATCTTTGTACACGTATCGGTGGTTAAAATAGATTGAGCGGCTTTGCGCCATGAATCTTCTGAAGAGTCTAATTCTCTAAATAATCTAGGAAGAGAGTTTATGATTTTCCCATATTCTAGTTTCTCTCCTATAAGGCCAGTTGATGCAAAAAATATCTCATTCTTTTTGCAGTTAGAAAAATTCAAAATACTATTGGCAATCTTACTAACCGCATAAGATCCTGGTTTTCCGGTGCAGGCATTAGCACAAGCTGAATTAGCCAGAATATATCGTACATTGCCCTTAGAAATAATGGACTTGGACCACTGAACGGGAGCAGCCAGAACGGATGATTTTGTAAAAAGAGCGGATATTTTCGATCCTGGCTTCAGTTCTGTTAACATCAAATCAAGTCTTTTTCTTGATCCTAAGCCACAACTCACGGCAGCAACTTTTATTCCTTTGGCTAAATATATTTTTTTATACTTGTATTTTCTCATTTTGACGTCACTTTACCTTGTATAAGCAAAATTTCTTATTGAAAATAGCATTATTTACGTCTCTGAAATAAAATAGTTATAATAGAACACGAAAAAAAAGCTTGTACATATTTAAATTCTCGAGATCAAGTCCCATATATTACTATAGAAAATTAATTCAACTGGATCATTAAATGCTTTTAAAATTTGCAAAAAAAATTTTTGGGACTGCTAATGAAAGATTTATAAAAAAACTTAAGCCCGACGTTGATGCAATTAATAAACTAGATGCAGCATATTCAAAGCTCGCCGATAAAGATCTGAAAGCCAAAACACTATTATTTAAGGAAAGAATTAAAAAAGGAGAAGATCTTGACAAAATCCTTGCGGAAGCCTTTGCAACGGTGAGAGAGGCCGCAAAAAGAACACTTGGTGAAAAGCACTATGACGTTCAACTAATAGGAGGAATTGTTCTTCATCGAGGCATGATATCTGAAATGAAGACTGGTGAAGGAAAAACTTTGGTTTCCACTCTCCCCGCCTATCTCAATGCATTAACTGGGAAGGGAGTGCATATAGTTACAGTAAATGATTATCTGGCAAAGAGAGATAGTGAGTGGATGGGTAAAGTTTATAAATTTTTGGGTTTAACGGTCGGCTGTATAGTTCATGGAATGAATGATGGTGAAAGAAAGGAAGCATATAACGCAGATATAACTTACGGCACTAACAATGAATTGGGCTTTGATTACCTTCGTGATAATATGAAATTTGAGACCNCTCAACTAACACAAANACCATTCAATTTTGCTATCGTGGACGAAGTGGATAGTATTTTAATCGATGAGGCGAGGACTCCTCTGGTAATCTCGGGACCATCTGAAGACTCTTCAAACTTATATGGAGAAGTTNATAATCTTATAAAAACTCTATCAGCCNAAGATTTCGATAAGGACGAAAAGATTCGCTCAGTAACACTCACTGATGAAGGAACTAAAAAAGTAGAGGANCTGTTAATCGGCGCATCTCTTCTTAAGGAAGGAAAGCTATATGACATTCAAAATGTAGGGCTTGTACATCACGTTAACCAAGCCTTAAAAGCTCATCAAATATTTGAGAAAGACAAGGACTATTTAGTAAAGGATGAAAAAGTAGTAATCGTGGACGAATTTACAGGACGCATGATGGAAGGGAGAAGGTTTTCTGATGGATTGCACCAGGCCCTTGAAGCAAAAGAAGGTGTAAAAATACAGATAGAAAACCAAACATTAGCTTCGATTACCTTCCAAAATTATTTCCGTTTATATCCAAAAATAGCAGGAATGACAGGAACAGCAATTACTGAAGCAGGNGAGTTTTCTGACATNTATAAGCTAGATGTTGTTGAAATACCCACCAATGTTTCCATTAAAAGAATCGATGGAGACGATGAAATTTATAGAACAACNAAAGAAAAAGAGAAAGCAATAGCCGNTTTGATTAAAAACTGNCACAAAAATAAACAACCAGTTTTAGTTGGCACAATTACTATTGAGAAGTCCGAGCGTTTATCAGAAATATTAAAGAAAGAAAACGTTCCCCACANTGTGCTAAATGCCCGCTATCATGAGCAAGAAGCAGAAATAATCGCTCAGGCTGGCGTGCCNGGATCGGTCACAATTGCAACNAACATGGCTGGACGAGGAGTTGATATTCAGATGGGAGGAAATTTATCTCTTAAATTAGAATCTGAATTGTCTGCAGCTACTAAAGAAAGCGAGAAACCAGGGCTAGAAAAAAGAATCAGAGAAGNGCATAAAAATCTACGGCAANAAGCTATTACAGCTGGCGGACTCTACGTAATAGGAACAGAGAGGCACGAATCTAGAAGAATAGACAATCAGTTAAGAGGTCGATCTGGAAGNCAAGGAGACTCTGGTAAATCAAAATTTTTTCTTTCATTAGAAGATGATTTAATGCGTATTTTTGGATCAGATCGCCTAGACACTATGTTACAAAAACTNGGGATAAAAGANAACGAAGCTATAATCCATCCCTGGATTANTAAGGCTTTAGAAAAAGCACAAAAAAAAGTAGAAGGTAGAAATTTTGAAATTAGGAAGAGCTTGCTTAAATTTGATGATGTAATGAATGATCAAAGAAAAGTTATTTACCAACAAAGAAAAGAGGTAATGGCTTCTAAGACTATAAGGGAAACGATAGAAAGTATGAGGGCAGATGTTTTGGCAGGGATATTAGAAAGATTTATTCCCAAAAAAACCTACCCGGAGCAATGGGATGAGAAAGCAATCCACGCCGAAACTCTAAGAATATTCAATCTCGATCTACCGATCAAAAAATGGGTGAAAGAAGAAGGAATCACGAGAGAAATAATAGAAGAAAGNGTTNCGNGTTCGGTTGATAAGAAATTAAAAGAAAAAGACAANCTGTATTCTTTNGAATTAATGAATATCGCGGAAAAAAATTTGCTTTTACAAATACTAGATCAGCTTTGGAAAGATCATTTATTATCACTAGATCATGTAAAACAAGGGATTGGCTTGAGAGCTTACGGGCAAAAAGATCCTCTCAATGAGTACAAAATAGAATCATTTGAAATGTTTAAAAATATGCTAGACAAGGTAAAAGAAGGNATCACTGGTGTNCTTTGTCATTTAGAAATTCACACACCNGAAANTGTGGATAATAAACAACAACGGGGGATAACGGGTACTAGCGAAAGTCATCAAGAGCCAATTAAGAATGGATTAAATGGTAATCAGGCTTCTCAGAATAGTTCCGCGCACCCAAATAAACAATATAGCAATGATCCAAATTGTTTAATGAATAAATATCCAAACCAAAANATACCTAGAAACCAAAAGTGCGAAGCNACGGGAAAGAAATTTAAAAGATGTTGNGGTAGNATTGCGTAGAAACAGAAAATGTTAGAGAAAATTATTACCAATTTTCATAAATTTTTCTCTTCTTCGTTTCATAATTTCATTTCCATCAAGACTAATTAAAGTTTTCAGCTTTTCTTCGATACTATCACCCAAGTTTTTAATTGCTTGCGCTTTATCTCTATGAGCACCTCCNATAGGTTCCGGAATTATTGTATCTATGATACCTAANCGTAACATGTCNTCAGCTGTGATTNTCATNGCCTCAGCAGCATCTTGTGCTTTGTTANTATCACGCCATAAAATAGAAGCGCATCCTTCGGGCGAAATNACNGAGTATACAGAATGCTCCAGCATCAATACATGATTTGCTGAAGCTAAAGCGATTGCTCCTCCCGAACCTCCTTCCCCGATTATTATACTAATCAGAGGAACTTTTATNGACAAACAAGTTTGGATCGAACGAGCTATAGCCTCCGCCTGTCCTCTTTCTTCAGCACCTATTCCAGGATAGGCTCCAGGTGTATCGACCAAAGTTAATATTGGTANTTGAAAATGTTCTGCAAATTTCATTAACCTTATTGATTTTCTATAGCCTTCTGGTTTAGCCATACCAAAATTTCTTTTTACTTTTTCCTCAGTGTCTCTTCCTTTTTCTTGGCCAATAAACAGAATTGAAAAATCTTTAAAACGACCNATACCACCAATAATCGCGGAATCCTCGCCGAATAATCTATCTCCCGAAAGAGGTATAAAGTTTNTTAAAAGACCTTCCAGGTAATCACTAGCATGTGGTCTGTCAGAGTGTCGTGCAACCAAAACTTTCTGCCAAGGGCTTAAGGANGAGTAAGTNTTTTTTAAATTTGAATCAAAATCTTTCTGTAGATTTGAGATTTTATTGAGAATATTTNCATCTTTTTGAGTAGAATTCTTCAGATTCTCAATTTTATTTTCGATATCAGAAAGATGTTCTTCAAATTCTAAAAATTTTTTCATAAAAGTTCATTTGGTCGAAGCAATCTGTTCAGCTTTTTGAACCATAACCTCAGCTTGTTTTATAGAAGCTATATCAATTAATCTTCCATCCAAAGTNACAGCNCCCTTTCCCTCTTTGGTGGCTTCGGCCATCGCATCAAGTATTCTTNGAGCCTGCTTAATCTCCTCATCGGTGGGGCTAAATACTTCATTAGCAAGATCAATTTGGCTCGGATGGATCGCCCATTTACCTTCACAACCCAAAGTCGCTGAACGGTTTGCTTGAGCCCGGTAACCATCGGGATCATTAAAATCACCAAAAGGACCGTCGATGGGTCTTAATCCATTTGCACGAGCCGCTACGACCATTCTTGCAACAGCATAGTGCCACATATCTCCCCAATGTACCTCTCGATTCCCTTTCTTATCAGGATCAGTCAAGACATGATAATTAGGATTGGGGCCACCAATAACAGTGGTTTTGGCCTTGGTTGATGCAGCATAATCAGCAACACCAAAATGCAGGGACTCGTTCCTCTTACTGGCAGCAGCAATTTCATGAACATTTTGCATTCCCAATGCCGTTTCTATAATCATTTCAAAGCCAATTCTTTTCTTAATTTTTGTAGACATTTCAACTTGAGTAACAAGCATATCTACCGCGTAAATATCAGAAGCAGTTCCAGCCTTTGGAATCATAATTAAATCTAATTTATCCCCAGCCTTCTCTATAATATCAACAACGTCGTGATACATATAATGGGTATCTAATCCATTTATACGGATAGACATTGTTTTTCCCTTCCAGTCTACGTCGTTTAAGGCTTGAATAATATTTTTTCTGGCCTGCTCTTTTTGATCAGGCGCAACAGAATCCTCAAGATCAAGAAAGATTACATCGACGCTTGAGGAAGCAGCCTTCTCGAACAATTCGGGTTTACTTCCAGGGACAGCCAATTCACTTCTATTAAGATGTGCATTTGCTTGCTCAACAATATGAAAACTCATAACAACCTCATTTATAAAATTTTTCTATTCTTTTGTTAGCCATTAATTTAAATAAATGTCAACTACGCAAAATGGTTCAGCTTACTTTAAATGTCAATGTTAGTTTTTGCCAACACCAACTTTAATTGCAGAAAGAGGGTGTTTTTTCTCAACCATCTTCTTCAAATGTTTGTTTTGCACACGTGTATATATCTGTACAGTGGAAATATCCGCATGACCAAGAAGCTGCTGAATCGTTTTTAAGTCCGCGCCCCTTTCTAAAAGATGTGTAGCAAAACTATGTCGTAAAACGTGAGGGGAAATGTTTTTTGGATCTAAATTACATTCTATCGCAAGACGCTTCAACTCTTGAAAAAAACGAACCCTAGTAATATATCCATTTTTTGAGCTAGACGGAAAAAGCCACTTCAATTGCACGTTAGCTGAAGGTATTTTCTTTTTTGATTTTATCAAAAATTGCCCCCTAACTGCCAAATAATCTTCTAATGCTTTTTTTGCAGTATCATTTAATGGAACAAATCGCTCACGATCGCCCTTTCCACTTACAATGATATGCGAAAAATTCTTACCCAGAGATGATAAAGGAAGCCCCACTAGTTCAGACACCCTCATGCCGGTAGCATAAAGAATTTCAAGAAGACAATACAATCTTTTACCTCCAGGACTACTGTTTTCCATACTCTTTTCCAGAAGCAGACTTACCTCACTCTCCGACAAAACCTGTGGGATCTTGCTCTCTCCTTTTGGCCTATCTAAATTAAGGCTAGGATTCTTACTTTTAATATTTTCTGAGACTAAAAATCTAAAGAATTGCTTTATTGATGAAATCTTCCTTGCAATCGTTTTAGCTGATACACCTCTAGAATGTAATTGTGAAATAAAATCTCTAATATCCCTCTCCTCTGCCGTTAGAAAACTATTTGCATGGCTTTTTAAGAATAGGCTTATTGCCTTAAGATCATTACGATACGCAAGCCTAGTGTTAAGTGACAGACCTCTTTCAACAGTCAACATATCAATAAAAATTTCTTCTAACTCAAGGTCTGAAAATTTTCGTTTTTCATTAGGATTCATGATAAGTTAAACACCAGATTCTGTTGCAATCTCTATGGCTAGCTTCCGTGCATCTAGATCGAACCCAATCAAAGTCAAGCTATAAATCAACTCAGCAATGGCATACCGATTTAGAGTTCTAAAATCTCCGTTCCCCGAAGACAAAACCGCAAAGAGCACTGTTTCGCCCAATTTAGAATTTTGCGCTGATTTTCTAAGTGAATTGATAATTCCTATATTAGGAGATGACTCTTCCTGATATAAGTCAGGGCTTTGCAATTGAAAATCTCTAAAAAGAATTTGCCATAATTCTTCATCCGCGCTTTCACCCAAAGCATCTAGTAACACTAAAACAAGATTGACTTTCCTTGCTAAATTTTTGTGCATTTTTTTGTCTCCGTTCTCTTCTGAGATCAGGGGTGCAGTTAAATTTAATGTAGACTCTATCCATTCTTTCAAAAGCTTACCATCCACGTATAAATTTTTATCTCCACTAATTTTCGCTAAGGGCCAAATTTTTAGAAAAGTTCGGTATGCTACAGGATCGCTCAGATGACTTTCCAAGAACCTTAACCATCTCACAGCCTCTGCGTTTTCACCGCTCACTAAGAGAGCACTAAAAGCCTGATCTGCGAACCAAATTAAATCAGTCGATGGTTCTATTTTTAGTAACTCCGATTTAGACATTTGCGCTGATAATAGATAGAATCCATCCTTGCGAGCCTTTGAAAAGAATGAAGACAGTATTTCCGCTTTAGCCATCGTCGACTCATTGTTTTGAGCAGCTATTAATAAGATCGCCTTATTTCTATAATCACTTTCGTTTTCCGAAATTATCGAAACATTATCCAGATCCTCGCTAGTTAAATTAATTCCGCTGTAAATTTCCAACAACTCCTCTGGTGATAGTGCCCCAGACATTGCCGCTCTTTCCGCAGCCGTAATACGATCTTTGAGTTCAACATTAGGACTCATGGATATCATTCTCAACATGGAAAGTTTGGGATCCGTTAAACTATCTGATGTGATTGGAATATTTCCAGTACGCATCATAGAAAATTTTAAAGGATCTAAGGGATCAGATAAATTGATTTCTCTAGATTCTTCGCTAATTAAAATATTGGCAATATTAAAAAAATCTTCATCTTTATTATCTTCTCTCAGAAGCTCGATTCCTAATCTAGCTAGATCTTTATCACCTGCCATAATTTGACAAAAAACTAAAGATTTCTTCAAATAGAGATCTTCCAATGTTAAAGAAAATTTCTCTACCGCATTGCAAGCTCTATGGAGATCGTTTACTAGAAATAAACTATCCAAGTATAATATAGAGAATAATAAGTTCTCCGACCCAGGAAGTGCCAAGTTAGTAAACTCTATAGTCAAATCTACTTCCCCCATTCCAAAAAGCTTAAGCGCTCTAAGATAATTTAAATCGGCATTTGGATCATTTCTACCAATGCCCGATTTTGTGGGAGCAATAGCGTTGGTAAGCAATAACCGGGTAGCTAAATTTCTTAAGACTTGGGAAGAATATTTCTCGGGAAGTAAACCCAAAAGGTTTATCACTAATTCTCTACTACTGCTCTGCCAAAGATTAATTCCTAACCCTCCCTGCTCATCGTTTATAATACCTATCGACTCTGTTCCTATATCTTCGAGATTATCAATCAATATACTGTCACTATAGGCACCATCTTTAGATCCATCAGCAGCAAGAATTGGAGAAATGCTGGTTCCAAAAAGTAATAGAAAACAAATGAAAATAGCTTCTAATTTTAATTTTCCAGAAAAACTTTTCATCTGTTTCTACTGTAAAAAGTCCTGCTCTTGTAAAATTACTTCAATCTTCTTTTTCGGTGCCGGTATTTCCCAAATCGTCAAAAAAATCATCGAAGAAGCAAAGATTAAAGCTAAAAAAATAATTAAAAAAACGGTAATTTTCTTCATCAAATAATTTTCAAAAAATAAATTAAAATAAGCAAAATGAGAATGTAATATTAGAATATGTTAACAATAAGACAATTTTTATTTCTTTATTTTATGCTTGATAGAGATTACTAATTGTTTCTAACACGAACTAGTAAATTTAAACTAAAATGCAACAAAATAATATTTTTAATTTAACAAAGCCTATTGTGCTTGTCGGAATGATGGGATCTGGAAAAACTTTAATAGGAAGACTATTATCCAAAAAAATATCTTTGCCTTTTGTAGATATCGATCAGGAAGTAGAAAAAATAGAAAAAAGAACAATTAAAAAAATATTTGAAGAAAAAAATGAAGGCTTTTTTAGGAAAGTAGAGGAAAAAACTCTATTAAAATTTCTAGATTCAAGGCCAAAAATAATAGCTACAGGAGGCGGCACATTTATTAGTACCCGCATAAGAAAAATTATTCTAAAAAGAAGTATTTCTATTTGGCTAAAAGTAGAGACCAAAAGTTTGGTTGAAAGAATTAAATACTCTAAAAAAAGACCTTTGTTAAACAACGTAGACACAAAAGAAAAAATAGAAGAGTTAGTAAAAAATCGTTATCCATTCTACAAACAAGCAGAGATCGTCATAGATTCTAATAGTACGCCAAAAAATATTGTAAAAAAAATTTGCCAGAAAATTAGCATTATGGGATCTGATAATGAGAAGATCCTCCAAGAAAAATTTCTGTATTAGAAGGAATAATGAAAAAAATTGATAAAGTTAAAGTCGGCCTTGGATCCAGAAGTTATAACATTCTAATAGGATCTGATCTGCTCGATATTTGTGGAAAATTAATAAAGCCCATTACGCAAATGGGAGATGTTCTTATTCTTACCGAAAATAAAGTGCCAAATATTTATCTAAAGAAAGTTCAGAGATCCCTAACCAAACAAAAGATTATTCATAGCAGGATAATTTTACCATCGGGGGAAAAAATAAAGAGCTTCCAGTATCTTGAAAAAGTTTTAGATAGAATGCTGAAGTTAAAAATTACAAGACAATCAACGGTAGTTGCCCTGGGAGGTGGTGCTATTGGTGATCTAGCTGGTTTTGCTTCAAGTATAATCTTAAGGGGAGTAAATTACATCCAAATACCAACTACCCTGCTATCTCAAGTAGATAGCTCCGTAGGTGGAAAAACAGGAATTAATTCAAGATATGGAAAGAATCTAGTCGGTAGTTTCTTCCAACCTCAACTAGTAATCGCTGACATAAGCACTCTTAAAACTCTGCCAAAAAGACAAATGATCAGCGGATATTCAGAGATAGTAAAGTATGGGATAATTGCTGACAGGGGGTTCTTTTCCTGGTTGGAAAATAATGGGTCAGAAGTAATTAATCATAATAAAGCTAAATTACTTCGTGCCATTAAAGTAAGTTGTCAAAATAAGTCTAAAATTGTTTCGGCTGACGAGAAGGAGGCAGGAATTCGGTCTTTGCTAAATTTAGGCCACACATTTGGTCATGCGCTTGAAAATTATTCAGGGTATAAACTCTTGCATGGAGAAGCTGTATCAATTGGGATGAGGATGGCAGTGGATCTATCCGTCAATAGAAAGTTTTGTAATTTAGAAGAAGCAAATAGAGTAAAGAATCATCTAATTAAAATTGGTCTTCCNATACAACCGAAACCAAAAAAGGCGGCGAAGAATGCTCTGCTTGATATAATGTTTCGAGACAAGAAAGTAAGAAATAATAAGATCAATTTTGTTCTTATTAAAAAAATTGGAGATGCTTTTTTAAATGATAAAATCTCAAGAAAAGATCTGGAGAAATTTATCACGACTTATTTATAACTTTTTCATTTCTAATNCTCTTGATACAAATTATAATAGATATTAATTATGTTATCTGAAATATGGATATCGGTTGGAAGTATAATTCTACTATTACTTCTTTCTGCATTCTTCTCTGGATCTGAAACTGCATTGACAGCAGCTTCGCGTGCCAGAATTCATCAGCTCTCCAAAGAAGGAAATAAAAATGCAAAGATCGTGGAAAAACTTAATTCCAAAANAGAACATTTGATTGGAACTATTCTTTTAGCCAATAACCTTGTAAANATTCTAGCTNCAGCTTTAGCAACAAGTATATTAATTGGTATGTTTGGAAACGCTGGAATAGGTTACGCAACCGCCACAATGACGTTACTNATTCTGATCTTTGCTGAAGTTTTNCCTAAAACATACGCAATAAATAAAGCNAATAGAGCNGCTATATTCGTGGCTCCATTAATACGTTTTTTGGTAGTGGTCTTTTCTCCTATCACTAATNCTATTCAACTTATCGTTAAATTTATTTTAAACCCCCTCCGGGTTCCAAGCAGCATTGACGCCAAGGAAAAAAAACAAGAACTACTAGGAACAATTGATCTGCACGCTAGTGATCAAAATAAAGATTCCCAAGAAAAAGAAATGCTAAAAAGTATCCTAGAGCTGGAAAATGTTGAGGTTGGTGANATTATGGTTCATCGAAAAGAAATTTTTATGATCAATTGCAATTTATCCGCAGAAAAAATCATGAAAAAAGTAATAGAGAGTCCTTACACAAGAATCCCTCTATGGAAAAACAAACAAGAAAACATTA
Organism: Rickettsiales bacterium; assembly: GCA_002712065.1. Taxonomy (GTDB): domain Bacteria; phylum Pseudomonadota; class Alphaproteobacteria; order UBA8558; family UBA8558; genus UBA8558. The sequence goes on from PARU01000008.1 coordinate 27,573, forward strand.
TAGGTGTATTGCATGTAAAAAATATTTTAGCCGAGTTTGAAAAATCTAATAAGGATNTAAAGGCTCTCGACTTTACAAAACTCTCTTCCANGCCTTGGTTTATTCCGGAATCAACCTCATTATTAAAACAATTACAAATGTTTAGATACAGACATGAACATTTTNCGTTAGTAGTCGATGAGTATGGAACACTTATGGGGGTTGTGACGNTAGAAGACATACTGGAGGAAATTGTAGGAGAAATTAGTGATGAATTTGACACGACGGAGCTAAATTCAATAGAAGAAAAGAACGGATCATATCTGGTGAATGGAGAAACAACACTAAGAGANCTAAATAGGCTATTATCCTGGTCATTTCCCNTCAATAAGGCNACCACAGTNGCTGGACATATCATAAATGANACCCGCTCAATACCAGAAATTGGGCAAATATTTAGTTTTGAAAATTTTCGTTTTGAGATTCTNGAAAAAAAGCATAATCAGATAAAATCTATCAAAATNACNCCNCCNAAAGANCAAAATACATCGAAGATATAATCTTTTTTCTTTTTATCCTTGACCAAATGGTATCGCATATCCGACAATTATNGCGGGNGGATAATTTNATTGATTCAGANAAATGGACAAAAAGATTGTACCAGACGTTATAAACAACCAAACCATCTGGAGCACTTCAAAAGACGCAAGCGTTTTTGAGGCAGCACAGCTTATGTCTGAGAAGAAGATCGGAGGAGTTTTAGTTGTTAGCGAACCTTATAAGCTCGTAGGCATAGTGACAGAAAGAGATCTTACCACGAAAGTCATAGCTAANAATTTGGATCCGAAAAAGACCCGGGTTGAGGAAATTATGACAACAAATTTACATACCATAAGCCCAAAAGATAGCCCCAGAAGTGCCTTAAGAAAAATGAAGAGATTAGGATTCCGTCATTTACCGGTTATTGATCAAAGCCGTATTGTGGGCATAGTATCAATTCGTGATCTATATTCTTTCGTCCAGAAAGAATTAAAAAAAGACATACAGCAAAAAGAAGAATTCATCTTTGGAACAGGTTACGGCGGCTAAGCCTGTCTTAAGAAAAAATTTCCCTATTTCAGATATGAAAAAAAAGAAAATTGAGCTAGATCCGTTCCCATGGGAAAAAAAAACGAAGTTAAAAAGATGCTTCCACAAAGACTGCTCGATGGAAGCAAAGTTTCCGGCCCCAAAAAGTCCNAAAAAAATTAGGGAAATTATATGGCTCTGCAAAGANCATATAAAGGAACACAATAGATCGTGGAACTTCTTTTCAAAGATGTCCCAAGAAGAAATAGAACAATGTATAAAATTAGATGTTATTGGTCGAAGACCCAGCTGGCCTTTGGGAAGTCAAAAATCAAAATTTTTTAAGAATACTGAAAAGATTTTCGATGCTTTTGACTGGTATAATGAAGAAAACGGTAAGGAAAATAAAAATAGATNTTCCAAACATCGGGTAACATCAAAGAAGAGAGAGGCCATGAATCTTCTGGGTCTAAAGGAAGACTTTACATATAAAAAATTAAAAGAAAAATATAAGAAATTGGTTAAGATNTATCATCCCGATCTCAATAAAGGGAGCAAAAAATACGAAGAAAAACTAAAAATGATCAACCAAGCATATGTTGTTTTAAAAACTGATATTATTGTTTGATAAAAATTAATTAAGACTTTATACAGTTTAAATGAATAAAAAAGATAATATATCAACATCTTCTCCTGACATTACTGTTTCAGCAAAACAGTTATTTGGCATCGATTCTGNATTCAAATGTCCCGCATTCAGTAAAAAAANTGAACATGTGCCAAAAATAGACGATGCTTATAAGTTTGATCAAGANACAACAATAGCAATACTTAACGGCTTTGCTTTTAACAAAAGAGTAATGATACAAGGATATCACGGAACAGGAAAATCAACACATATTGANCAAGTTGCTGCACGATTAAACTGGCCATGCGTTAGGGTTAATCTAGATAGTCAGATCAATAGAATGGATTTGATTGGAAGGGATACAATAGTTCTAGAAAATGGAAAACAAACAACTAGCTTCCAAGAAGGCGTTTTGCCATGGGCGCTGCAACGACCTACCGCACTAGTTTTTGACGAATATGATGCAGGTAGACCCGATGTAATGTTTGTAATACAAAGAATTTTAGAAAGCGAAGGCAAACTGACATTGCTTGATCAAAATAAATTTATTGAGCCGCATCCTTCATTCAGGCTCTTTTCCACAACCAACACGATAGGACTNGGGGATACAAGCGGTCTATATCATGGAACACAGCAGATCAATCAAGGCCAAATGGACAGATGGAATATCATTACTTGTCTCAATTATTTACCTCCAGAAAAGGAAGTAGAGATTGTCTTGGCAAAAGTTCCAAAATTTTTAAGGACCAAAAATAAAAAAATTGTTAAATTAATGGTTACGTTAGCAAATTTAACAAGGAATGGATTCTCAGCCGGAGACATTTCAACCGTTATGTCACCAAGAACTGTNATTATGTGGGCAGAAAATGCTGTATCTTTAGGAAACATTCAAACGGCATTCCGCTTAACATTCCTAAACAGATGTGATGAAACTGANAGATCAATCATAGCCGAGTACTACCAGAGATGTTTTGACGAAGAATTAAAAGAGTCTATCCTTCCGAAAAAATCGTANAAGGACAGAGATTTTTTTTATCAATCATGTCAAATAATCAAGAAAAAAATATAAAAAAGAACTTCAATATAGTCACCGCGGCATTGTTGAGATCGTTGACGAAAAAGAATCATCATTTTGAATTTGAAAAAATTGCCGATCATAATTTTAACAATCTCACTCTCAGCAAATCATTAAAACTACCCTCTCCTNACAAAATGACAAAAATAAGAAACGTAGATTTTCTAAGGGGCCGCGCAGACTCACTTGCAATGAACATTTGTCACCATGATGATATTTTGCATACAAAANTAAAGCCCNAATCACCTCAAGAAGNAAAAATATTCTCTGCAGCTGAAAAGGCAAGGGTCGATTCTATTGGCATAACAGAATTTCCTGGTTTAAAGAGAAACTTAATCGCCGCAATAAGGAAGTTTTTGCTAAAAAATAGTCTTCTGACAAAAAAGAGAAAAGAAATAACGCTGGATATAGTCCTCTATCTGATGGTGTTAAAAAATTTAGTTGAAATAAATTTTCCTGAAAAAATTATAGCTCTAATAAATAAATGGGAAGGAAAACTCTCGCTGTCGGAAAAGGATAAAATTCTTTCTTTGAAAGAACATATTTTAGATCAAGAAATCTTTTCGCAAATAATTAAAAAGCTTATAAGTTCTTTAAAATTATCTAAGGACTATGCCAATAAATTTTCAGAAATTAAAACTAAACCAATCAATCAAGATGGAGAAGATCCNGGCAGCAAGAAGCAAACATCGGACTCTAGCGCTGGAAAAACAATGTCGCTTAAGGAAAAGACCGAAGNCATGGGGCTTCCAGGAGAAGATAATTCAAAAAAGGATCTTGGAAATAAAATCAAAGAATTTGGATATCTGAACTTAAAAGAAAGAAATACTAATCAATCAGGAATCACACACTTAGATAAAATTAATAATTACAAGGNCTATACTAAAAAATTTGACGAAATTGTTTCCGCAGATCAATTGACATCACAAAATGATCTAATTGAATTACGAAAAAAATTGGACAACCAAATAGCAGAATTAAAGAAAATTATTACACGCCTAGCTAATAAACTGCAAAGAAGACTGCTAGCAAAACAAGAAAGGTCTTGGGAATACGGACTAGAGTTTGGTTACTTAGATACACAAAGGTTTGCACAATTTATTGCAAATCCCTCAAACAGNAATATCTACAAAAAAGAAAAGGAATCTGATTTTAAAGATACGGTTGTTTCCTTGCTTATCGACAACTCAGGATCAATGAGAGGAAGACCTATCACAATAGCCGCGATTTGTGCGGATATTTTATCAAGAACCTTAGAGAGATGNGGTGTTAAGGTTGAAATTCTTGGCTTTACCACAAAAAATTGGAAAGGNGGAAAATGCCGTGAAAAATGGGTTGCTGACGATAAACCTGAATCACCAGGTCGCTTAAATGATTTAAGACACATTATTTATAAAAGTGCAGATGTGCCTTGGAGAAGAATAAGTAATAATTTAGGGGCCATGCTGCAAGAAGGCCTATTAAAAGAAAACGTCGATGGAGAGGCCATAATATGGGCTTGCAAAAGATTACTGTTAAGATCTGAAAATAGAAGAATTCTTATGGTAATCTCTGATGGCGCTCCAGTTGACGATTCAACACTTGCTTCAAATTCCACTAATATATTAGAAAACCACTTAAAAGAGACAATATCTTGGATTGAATCTAACTCACCGATTGAACTTTTGGCTATCGGCATAGGTCATGATGTTACTAATTACTACGAGAAAGCTGTCACGATTAACGATGTAGAAAAACTAGCAAAAACAATGACTGAAGAGCTGATCGAATTGTTTGATTCCTGATGCTCGAAAAAGATACTTTCCATAAAAAACTGGAAAAATAGTTAATTGGACTTTGCTTTTATTCTTTTCTTAATTCTCGCTTTCAACCTCCTTATCTCTTTAGTTAAAGAAGAGTCTGGAAGATCAAGAAGGAATTTATCTATACCTCCTCTTTTTTCTACTGTTCTAATTGTATCCCTACTAACTTTTAGTCTAACGACTGAATTGAGCGCTTCAGAAAAAAGAGAGGCCTGCTGAAGATTTGGATAAAAACGACGACGAGTCTTGTTGTGAGCATGACTCACATTATTACCAGACATCACTCCCTTACCTGTCAATGAACAACGATTCGACATCAATCTATCTAAATTAAAATAATACCCTAAAATAGAGCTTGTAAATGAGAAGAATCCAGAAATCAAGCGAGAAATAAAAAAACTACTTAAGAAAAACTTCTAATAATTTTTTTACGCCAGATCTTGGGGTCATTTTACCGGACATGACATTTAGTTCGATCTTTTTTAAAATCTTTTTTACTCGTTGATCTCCACGAAACGCATCATTTAAAGATTCATTTATTTCACTCCACATCCAAATACTGGCTTGGTTTTTCCTATGCTTAGAAAAATTCCTATTTTTTTTGCGAATTTTCTGAAAAGCACCAATATGACTCCAAATTTCTTTCATGTTTTTCNTATCCAAAGATGAACAAGTAATTACTTTTGGATCCCACTCAGGATAACTGGGTTGAACAAAATGTATTGCCTGCCGATAATGCTGAGCAGTTATTTTTGCTGAATTTTCTAAGTCACCATCAGCTTTATTGACAATTAATAAATCAGATAATTCAATAATTCCCTTTTTAAGGCCNTGTATCTCATCTCCGCCACCAGGTAAAAGAAGCAAAATAAACATATCAACCATGTCAGCAACACTAGTCTCNGATTGACCAACCCCTACCGTCTCAACAATAATAACATCATAACCAGCAGCTTCGCATAACAGCATAGATTCTCGTGTTCTTCGCGCGACACCACCTAAACTTCCGCCTGTAGGAGATGGTCTGATAAAAGCGAAATTTGATCGCGATAGTTCTTCCATACGAATCTTATCTCCTAAAATTGATCCGCCAGCTCTTTTTGATGAAGGATCTACAGCTAAAACAGCAACTTTGTATCCTCTGTTAACCATAAAGAGACCAAAGTTTTCAATAAACGTGGATTTACCAACTCCAGGAACACCGGAAATACCAATTCTTATAGAACTTCCAGTTTTAGAAAGCACCTTTTCCAACAACTGTTGTGCGAATATCTGATGATCTTTCCTGGTCGACTCTACCAAAGTTATTGCCCTTGCTAGAGTACTCCTTTTACCCGAAACAAGCCCTTTAAGGAGAGTTTTTATATCAAAGGAAGTTTTAGACTTAACCAATTTTCTTTTACCNCTCNNCTCTNGAGTCTATACAAATACTAAACTGCAATTAGCGCTAAAAAAGTTGTTAACTTATCAAGCGTAAAATTTTTGAAGCAGCCAATGCTATATTGGTACCTGGACCAAATATGTCAGCAACTCCGTGTTTTTTTAAAAAAGCATAATCCTTAGGCGGAATCACACCACCACAAATTACTTTAACGTTCCCTCCACCTTGTTTTTTTAATTCTTTCATAAGCAAAGGAATTGTAGTTTTGTGTCCAGCGGCCTGTGTAGAAACACCAATAACATGNACATCATTTTCCACTGCTTGTTTAACTNCCTCCAAAGGTGTCTGGAATAATGGACCCATNTCAACATCAAACCCTAAATCAGCAAAAGAACTTGCAATAAGCTTCGCACCCCTATCATGACCGTCTTGCCCTATCTTCACTACCAACATTCTGGGTCTTCTTCCTTCTGCTATTTTAAAATCTTCAATTTGTTTTTGGATCGAACGTAATTCTTTCGTATTACCCAGACTATTACCATAAACACCACTTACAGTTTTACTCATAGGCTTGTACCTTCCATAAATTTTTTCCAATGCATAAGAGATTTCTCCTATCGTTGCTCTATGTTTAGCGGCCTTTATCGATAATTCTAAAAGATTCCTTTTCTCTTCTTTTGCCGCTAAAGTTAATTCATTCAAATATTTTTGACACTTTTCCTCATCTCTATTTCTGCGGACCTGTTGCAGTCTTTTAAGTTGTTCTTGTCGAATCTTCTTATTGTCTATACTCATTATATTAACATCTGGCTCGTTCTCTAGTTTATATTTATTAACTCCAACAATAATTTGTTGATTATTGTCAACACGNGCCTGATGTTTTGCTGCAGATTCTTCAATTCTCATTTTCGGTATCCCTTTTTCTACAGCCTTAGTCATGCCTCCCACATTCTCAACTTCCCTAAGCAATTTCTTTGATTGAGTAATTAAGCTATTTGTTAAATTTTCTAGAAAATATGATCCACCAAGTGGATCAACAACCTTAGATATACCGCTTTCTTCAGCAAGAATTAATTGAGTATTTCTAGCAATTCGNGATGAAAAATCGGTTGGCAATGCAAGNGCCTCGTCAAAGGAATTTGTATGTAGCGATTGCGTACCCCCAAACACAGCGGCCATAGCCTCTATAGTTGTTCTTACTATATTGTTATACGGATCCTGCTCAGTAAGGCTCACTCCGGATGTCTGGCAATGCGTCCTTAATGCTAAACTCATAGGATTCTTGGGTTTAAACTGACTAATAATCTCCGACCACAAGACACGAGCTGCGCGCAATTTAGCAATTTCCATAAAAAAATTCATACCTACCGAAAAAAAGAAAGAAAGTCGGGGAGCAAAATCATCTATTTTTAATCCACGATTTAGTGCAGCGCGAACATATTCCAAGCCGTCGCCCAATGTATAGGCCAATTCCTGAACCTGATTAGCGCCCGCTTCTTGCATATGATAGCCCGAAATGGAAATAGAGTTAAATTTTGGCATTTTCTTTGAAGTGTAAGCGATAATATCTGCAACGATTCTCATACTAGGCTTAGGAGGGTAAACGAACGTATTCCTTACCATAAATTCTTTAAGGATATCATTTTGAATCGTTCCGGATATCTTCTTTTGCGCAACTCCTTGTTCCTCGGCCGTAATAATAAAACAAGCCAAGATAGGCAACACTGCTCCGTTCATCGTCATAGAAACACTCATCTTTTCGAGGGGAATATCTTTAAATAAGATCTTCATATCTTCAACAGAATCAATAGCAACTCCTGTAGCCCCAACATCAGCAACTACTCTTGCATGATCAGAATCGTAACCTCTGTGTGTTGCCAAATCAAAAGCTACAGACAGCCCCATTTGTCCATTTTTTAAAGCTTGTTTATAAAAACGGTTGGACTCCTTTGCGGTTGAGAAACCAGCATACTGTCTGATTGTCCATGGTTTATTTGTATACATCGTCGCTCTAGGACCTCGTAAAAATGGGAATGTCCCGGGAGGGCTATCTTGATACTTGAAATTCTTTATATCTTCATGAGTATACAAGGGTTTGATTTTTATTCCCTCCGGAGTATCCCAAATAAGATCTTCAAACTTTCCGCCTTTTGTTTCTTTGCGAACTAACTTTTTCCAATCATTAAAAGAAGATTTTTTCATAATTATATCCAAAAAAGAATTATAACTTGCTCACCAACAAAACTTTCGCATTATTCGAGTGGGAAAGTATTTATAATTACTTAAAAAATTAAGCAACCTTTCATTATCTGGTTTTTGATTCGTCTTTGAACCAAATAAATCTCCATGAATACCATCTAATATTAAAATTGATTCAATGCCAGCTTTAGAAGCACCAGCAATATCATTATCTAGAGAATCGCCAATTGCAACAACTCTATTTATTTTTTTAGCCTTTAAGGATAAAAAACATTTTTTGTAAACAGAAATTCCTGGTTTTCCATGGTATTTTACAAACCCTCCCAGATTTTCATATTTGGCCGCTAATTTACCGGCACAAATCATTCTTTTTCCTCCACGAATTACGATCTCATCGGGGTTCGCGCATATCATGGGAATGTTATGTGTTGCACCTTCCTTCAGAATCTCTACGTAATCATCTACAGTCGCTCCTTCTTCCCACGGCCCAGTATTAAGAATAAAATCAGCATCAGACAATTTATTGACAATCTTCAAATTAACAATTTCTAATAAATTGTTATCTCTTTCAGGGCCTATATGAAAGCAATTGAAACCTAACTTTTTATACCATTCGTCTTTTCTCTCAACTAAATGATCATAGGTTTCTTGGCCAGAGGAAACGATATCGTCGTACAAATCTTCGAACACACCCAAATCTTTTAACTGTCTTCTAAGAGTGGATGTTCTTCTCGGGGCATTAGATAAAAGTACTATTTTTTTTCCTCTTTTTTTAATTTCTCTCATGCATTTCACTGATTCGTCGAAAGCATGAAAGCCATCATGGACGACACCCCATAAATCCAAAATATAACCATCATATCTTTCCTGAACCTTAGATATACCGGAGAAAAAATCTGGGATTTGTTTCTTATTTTCTAACATCAAACCCTATTGCTTCCGATAATGACTTGAATCCATCTTTCATTAAAAGTGTTGCTAGGTCTGTATTCAGCTTATTAATGAAATCGGGACCTTTATAAACAAAGCCTGTATAAATCTGCAATAATGAAGCCCCAGCACGAATCTTTTTATAAGCATCAGCTGCACTAAAAATTCCACCTACACCAATTAGCGGTATTCTTCCGCGCGTAATACTATAAAAACGCGCAAGTAATTTTGTTGAGGTTTGAAATAATGGCCTTCCAGACATGCCGCCCTCCTCATCTTTGAAAGAGCTAATGAGATTTTTAGGTCGATCAATAGTCGTGTTTGCAACAATTAAACCATCAATTCTTTCCTCCAATGAAATATTTGCGATGTCCTTACACTGATCTGGGGACAAATCGGGTGCTATTTTGACCAATAATAAATTTTTCTTTTTATTTTTTCTCGATATTTTATTTTTTACCTTTAAACATGCCCTAATCAGTGTCCGTAAATTTTCTGGTCTTTGAAAGTCCCTAAGGCCCGGTGTATTTGGCGACGAAACATTTAAAACAAAGTAGTTACAAAAAGGTGCACACGCTATAATGCATTTTTTATAGTCCTCGACAGGATCTGTACTGAGCTTATTATAGCCAACGTTAATACCTAAAACTGTATTTGGAAAATAGATCGATGATTTAAAAGATTTCAAATTATCGACAAAAACATCCAAGCCCTTATTGTTAAATCCCAAGTGATTAATAATTGCATTATCTTCCGATAATCTAAAAATCCTAGGTTTCGGGTTTCCCGCTTGTGACAATGGGGTTACAGTTCCGACCTCAATAAAACCAAATCCTAGTCTTGACAAAGGGATAATAACTTCGGCATTTTTATCAAAGCCTGCCGAAATCCCCAAAGGATTATTGAAATGCAAATTCCATAGAGTGCTCGAAAGGATTGGATGATTCGCTTCTTGAGTAAAATGAAAAAAATTTTTCTTCAGTAGAAAAATAGCCAGATTATGAGCAATTTCTGGCGAAAACAAATGAACTAATTTTTTAAAGAAATCTTCATATTTCACTATTCACTACCTATAAAAACGTAAATCATCATCAATTCTTCCTTTTTAGTGCAGAGTTTATTAACTCGCATGTTTCCTGGATTCCATAAAGAACGATAAAAGATCCCATTCTTGGACCAGCTTCTTGACCAAATAGAATCTGATAAATACTTTTAAACCATCCCCTCAAATCATCAAAATGAGATTTTCCGACATCATAAACAATAGTTTGAATTTCTTCAGCCTCGGTACCTTCCTTGAGTGTTGTTAATTTTTTTTCCAACTCAGTTAAAGCCTTCTTTTCCTTCTCATTAGGCTCTTTGAATCTTTTATTCGGCTTTACAAAATCTTGGTAGTAAGCAATTGCACAATCTAATAGTTGAGTAATTATAGTATCTTTTTCTTTGGGTAAATTAGGCAAATAACGATTAATAAATCCTAGAAGAACATTTCTGTCCTCAGTATGGCAAACACTCACTAAATTAAGGAGCATGCTAAAATTGATTCCTATTTTACTTTTAGGGGGCAAACCATTGTGAATATGCCAAACAGGGTTTTCCAGATCCTCTTTGCCTTTAGTGGCATTAAACTTTTCTAAATGATCTGCATATTCGTCAACACTTTTTGGAATGATGTCAAAATATAGTCTTTTTGCTCGCTGAGGATTCTTATACATATACAAAGAGAGACTCTCGCGCGGGGCATACCTTAACCACTCTTCCAAAGAAAGACCATTTCCTTTTGACTTGGAAATTTTTTCTCCGTTTTCATCCAAAAACAATTCATATATAAAAGTTTGCGGAGGAATCCCGCCAATTGTTCCACATATCTTGCTTGAAAGTTTAAGCGAATCAATTAAATCTTTTCCCAACATTTCATAATCTACACCAAGAGCAAACCACCGCATTGCCCAATCCGCTTTCCATTGTAATTTGCATTTCCCGCCTGTTACTAAAGAATTTACCTCGTCACCACTTTGCTCGTCTATATAAGATATAGANCCCGATTTCGAATCAACATTAACGANCTTAACCTGCAAAACCTTTCCTGTGCTAGGACATATCGGAAGAAAAGGNCTNTAGGTTTCTTTCCTTTCATTACCCAATGTCGGTAAGATAATATTTCTAATCTTTTCATAATTTCCTAAAATATTTAACAGAGCATTATCAAAGACACCGCTTTTATATAATTCAGTAGCACTCTTAAATTCATACTCAAAACCAAATCTGTCTAGAAAAGATCTTAGTAAAGCGTTGTTATGTTCTCCAAAACTATCAAATTTTCCAAAAGGATCGGGTATTGTGGTCAAAGACTTTCCTAAATGTTCTTTGAGCATTGACTGATTTGGGATATTGTCAGGCACTTTTCGTAAAGCATCCATATCGTCAGAAAAAGCGAATAGTTTTGTAGGGATCTTACAAAGATGATTAAAGGCCTGCCGTACCATAGTAGTTCTGACAATTTCCCCGAAAGTTCCAATATGAGGCAGACCCGAGGGACCATAGCCTGTAGCGAAAAGAACATGGCCTTTGTCGGGAATTTTATTACCAAACCGCTCCACAAGTTTAATAGCCTCTTGAAAGGGCCATGCGGAAATATTCTTAAATTCTTTTAAATCTAAAACTGACATATAGATAAGGGTAATATAGATAAAAATGAAAAAAAATTCATAAATAAATGATGTAAATCACATTTTAATAATGTAGAATAATTTATTATACATAATTTATTGACATAATATATTCACTAGTCGCGGAATATAGGGTATTCTATAGATACAGAATGAACCGTAGGAAAAGAAAATGGCTCTTAAAATAATAACGGCCAATAAAGTCAAAAATGGAGCAGTAGTTTATCTATCTGCTGAAAAATGGTCGGAACGGATAAATGACAGTGCTGTATCTTCAAGCGAAAAAGAAGAAAAGAAGCTAGAAGAAAAAGCAAAAAAATCTGTGGAAACTCAGGTAGTTATCGATCCATATCTGATCGAAGTGATTCAAAAAAACGGAAACATAGTGCCTACTCGCTACAGGGAATTGATCAGAGCAAAAGGACCAACTACAGATCCTAAGCTGAAAAAAAACAATTAATCGACAGGGACAATTAAATGTATTTTTACGATGAATTTGATCAACAACTAGTCAACGAAAGAGTTGATCAATTCCGTGATCAAGTAAATCGACGCCTGAAAGGTAAATTGAGCGAAGATGAATTCAAGCCTTTCAGATTACTCAACGGGCTGTATTTGCAGCTTCACGCCTATATGTTCAGGATATGCATACCTTATGGCATACTCTCCTCAAAGCAACTGCACAAATTAGCTGATATTGCAAAAAAATATGACAAGAATTATGGCCATTTTACGACACGACAAAATATTCAGTTCAATTGGATAAAGCTTGAAGAAGCCCCCGATATTTTAGCTGATTTAGCCACAGTCCAAATGCACGGAATCCAAACAAGCGGTAACTCTTTTAGAAATACTACAACGGATCAATATGCGGGAGTCACTCCAGATGAGATTGAAGACCCTCGACCCTATTGTGAAATAGTAAGACAATGGGCTACATTACACCCCGAATTTACCTTCCTGCCAAGAAAATATAAAATTGCAATCACAGGATCAAAAAAAGATCGTGCAGCAATTAAAGTACACGATATCGGACTCGCGATCCAAAAGAATGAAAAGGATGAAATTGGGTTTAAGGTTTTAGTCGGTGGTGGCCAAGGAAGAATACCTTACATTGGACAAGTAATCCGTGATTTTTTACCCAAAGAACATTTACTCTCTTATATAGAGGCCATCACAAGAGTATATAATCAACTTGGTAGAAGGGATAATATACACAAAGCAAGAATCAAGATTCTCCTGGCAGAAGTTGGCTTAGAAAAATTTTCCACACTGGTTGAAAAAGAATGGAATCATATAAAGAACAACGAAAAACTTAAACTCACCGATGATGAGATTAAAAAATTTAAAAGCTTCTTTTTGGATCCAAAATACAAAGAATCAAAAGATTTAGAAACGAGGTTTACTCAAAAACTGGAAGAAGATCCAGGTTTTTCTGAATGGTATCATTTAAATACCCGATCTCATAAAAAAGATGATCATAGAATTGTGATTCTCTCGCTAAAACCCAAAGGGCAACCACCCGGAGATTTGAATGCAGAACAAATGAGAACCGTTGCCGATATGACAAAAAAATATAGCCATGATGAAATTCGTGTAACACACGAACAAAATCTAGTGTTCCCATACACAAGGAAAGTGGACTTGTATCAAATTTGGGAAGAATTAAGAAAATTAAATTTAGCGACAACAAATATAGGGCTAGCATCTGATATTATATGTTGCCCAGGAATGGATTTCTGTGCACTCGCAACGGCACGTTCTATACCCGTTGCACAGCAATTAAGTAACTATTTTCATGATCTCAAATCAGAAAAAAATATCGGTAATCTGAGAATAAAAATTTCTGGCTGCATCAATGCTTGCGGTCATCACCATGTTGGTAATATTGGTATTTTAGGTATCGATCGTGGCGGTGAAGAATATTATCAAGTCACTTTAGGCGGAAGTGCAGATGAAAATGCCTCCATTGGCGAGCGAACAGGACCTGCATTCTCTAAAAGAGAAATTTATAATGCGATTGATAAGATCATAGGAATATATTTAGAGAAAAAAACGCAAGGAGAGAATTTTCTTCAGACCTACCGTAGGATAGGAATGGAACCATTCAAGGAGAAGCTTTATGAAACTCATTAGGGATGGAAAGATTGCCAAAGACGAATGGTCTTACGAAACAGAATCTCCGAAATTGCCTCTTAAAAAACCAACTATTGTTGATTATGAAGTTTGGGAATCAACAAAAGATGAGTTATTAAAACAAGACGTTCAGATAGGAGTTAAGCTCAAGAGCGATCAGTCACCAGACCTAATTTCTAAAGATTTGGAACAAATCGGTATTGTTGTTCTAGAATTTCCACTCTTCAGAGATGGTAGGCCATTTTCCTACGCCGTTTTATTAAGATCACGATATAATTACAAAAAAGAAATTCGTGCTGTTGGGAACATACTGCAAGATCAATTCAACTTTTTACAAAGATGTGGTTTTAGTTCCGTAAAAGTTTCCGAGGATATAGATGAAACAATATGGGAAAAAAGCGTTTCCCGAATCAAGCATGTTTATCAATGGTCAGTAGATAAAAGTGTACCTATTAAAGAGTTAAGAAAGAAGCAGTAGAAAACCTTACGGCAATTACATTCCCATGCCGCCCATGCCGCCCATGCCGCCCATGCCGCCCATATCAGGGGCTGGCGGATGAGAATGACCTTCTTTTTCAGGTGCATCAGCAACCATAGCTTCAGTTGTAATAAGCAAGCCCGCTATAGATGCTGCATCTTGCAAAGCGGTGCGAACTACTTTCATTGGATCGATAATTCCAGCCTTTATCATATCCACAAACTCGCCCTTTTGAGCATCATAACCAAAATTTGTATCAGTGCTGTCCCTCAATTTTCCAACCACAATCGATCCATCAACTCCAGCGTTGTGCGCTATTTGTCTTGCAGGGGCTTCGAGTGCCTTCCGAACAATATCCGCACCAACTCTTTGATCTGCATTTTCATATTTTTGATCCTTAAGTGCAACGGATGCATATAACAACGCAGAACCTCCGCCAGGAACGACTCCTTCCTCAACAGCTGCGCGAGTCGCATGCATAGCATCATCAACTCTATCCTTTTTCTCTTTAACCTCTACCTCAGTAGATCCACCAACTTTAATAACAGCAACACCGCCTGCGAGTTTGGCTAAACGCTCCTGTAATTTTTCCTCATCATAATCTGAGCTCGTTTCATCGATTTGCTGACGAATCTGGGTACAACGTGCCTCTATATCAGCTTTCTTACCAGCACCATTAACAATAGTCGTCTCTTCCTTACCTATAAGAACACGCTTTGCAGTTCCACACATATCAAGTGTAACTTTTTCCAATTTGATTCCCAGGTCCTCACTAACCATTTGACCTCCGGTAAGAATAGCTATGTCTTCCAACATTGACTTTCTTCTATCTCCAAATCCTGGAGCCTTAACAGCAGCAATTTTTAATCCACCTCTTAGTTTGTTAACAACTAAAGTAGCTAATGCTTCGCCCTCCACATCCTCGGAAATGATTAAAAGTGGCTTAGCAGTTTTGACTGCAGATTCCAACAGAGGTAACATTTCTTGTAAATTGCTTAATTTTTTCTCATAAATCAAAATATAAGGGTCTTCTAGCTCGCAATTCATTTTATCCGCATTTGTAATAAAATAAGGTGATAAGTATCCTCGATCGAACTGCATACCTTCAACAACATCGAGTTCGGTATCTGTTGATTGTGCCTCTTCAACAGTAATTACACCTTCCTTGCCTACTTTTTCCATAGCTTCGGCAATCATGCTACCTATCTCACGTTCACCATTCGCAGAAACCGTGCCAACCTGAGCTATTTCTTCATTTGTTGAAACAGGCTTGGCCTTAGCTTTAATTTCCTCAACAACTGTGGAGACGGCGCTATCGATACCTCTTTTTAAATCCATAGGATTCATCCCTGCAGCAACCGCTTTAGATCCTTCTAGTAAAATTGCTTGTGCCAAAACTGTGGCGGTAGTGGTGCCATCACCAGCAAGATCGCTAGTCTTACTAGCAACCTCTTTCAACATTTGGGCGCCCATATTCATTAAGTTATCCTCTAACTCAATTTCCTTTGCAACGGTAACGCCATCCTTCGTGATTCTTGGCGCACCAAAAGATTTATCAAGAACAACATTTCGTCCCTTTGGTCCCAAAGTCGTTTTTACCGCATCCGCAAGCACATTCGCGCCCTTAAGCATTACAGCGCGCGCATCTGCGCCAAATTTGACATCTTTTCCTGCCATTTTATATCTCCTTTACTGAATAATACCCATTATATCAGATTCCTTCATTATAATAAGATCTTCACCGTCGATCTTAATCTCAGAACCTGACCATTTTCCGAATAAAATTTTGTTACCTGTTTTGACGTCCAATGGATGAATTTTTCCATCATCACCTCTTGCACCTGGACCAACGGCTAAAACCTCTCCTTCCGAAGGCTTTTCTTGGGCTGAATCGGGAATAATAATTCCTCCAGAACTTTTTTCATCACCCTCTATTCTTTTTACCAAAACACGGTCATGAAGTGGTCTGAACTTCATCTATCTCTCCATAAAAATTTAAATTACTAGTCTCATCTAGTTCTCAAATAGGCTTATGTCAAGGGGATAAGTCAAAATAAATACAGCATATTTTGAAAGACAATCTACTCTACCCAATAATCCTAAAATGATTCTTAACATAACCTACCAGCTTTTCAGTACATTTTTCTATATTTACTCTATTTGTATTCAAAAGTAACTCGGGGTTACCGGGCTCCTGATATGGGGCAGAAATACCGGAAAACATTTGAATCTCACCTCTTCTTGCCTTTTTGTAGAGACCTTTTGGATCTCTTTTTTCACAATTTTTTAGACTCGCTTTAACATAAATCTCATGAAAATTCTTACCTATAATCTTTCGAGCNTTAGCACGCTGTTTATCGTAGGGAGAGATAAAGGTAGAAATAACTAGAAAACCTCTCCTCGCAAAAAGGGAGGATACCTCTGCGGCCCTTCTTATATTTTCATCTCTGTCTTTTTCAGAGAATCCAAGATCATTGTTAAGACCGAAACGAAGATTATCCCCATCTAACAAAGTAACATTATACCCCTTATCAAAAAGAATTTTTTCTACTCTATTGCCTAAAGTCGATTTTCCAGATGCAGATAATCCGGTAAACCATAAAACACCACCACCATGACCAGATTTCTTTTCTCTTTCCTTAGCAGAGATTTCATGAAAAACGTGGGTAATGTTCTGTGATTTAGTCGTGCGTTCTTTTTCTATTTTTCTAAAATCATCATCTTCAAAGAAACCAAGAGCAGCAACTCTAAAATCGTCTGATAAAACAAATCTTTTGGTCGTGTTTTGAGATTTTTCAGCATCAAGGCTTAGTAGTTCATTTGACTGGAGCAGCACTTTAGCATAATGATTTTGCGGAATATTCTTACCATCTATCAATTTGTCAGCAATGGGATTTAACACGCTCTCAATTTTTACGATCTGAACAGCTACGTCTTTTGTAAGATATCTCAAATTAAATTTCTGACCTTCTTTTAAATCTTGACCACTAATCGAAAATAAATTGCAAAAAAATCTATCACTGACTAACGGTTTATATNGATCAGTAATTAAATCTCCTCTATCCACNAAAATATCATCTTGGATCTCAATGCAAGCCGACTCTCCAGAATTTATGGTTCTTTTACTTTTATTTTTCCAATCCGGAAAAGATTTAATTGTGCTGAGTCTTTCG
Organism: Rickettsiales bacterium; assembly: GCA_002712065.1. Taxonomy (GTDB): domain Bacteria; phylum Pseudomonadota; class Alphaproteobacteria; order UBA8558; family UBA8558; genus UBA8558. The sequence goes on from PARU01000008.1 coordinate 45,091, forward strand.
TTGGGATGAATCCTAACTTTGCCACCAATAGCTGCTCTCCCACTAATAACTTTTCCAACAATGATTCTTTTTTGAGTAAATTTATATATATCCTGAACAATAAATTTGAATTTTTCTCGAACAGAAGAATGTTCGGTACTCGAAACCATATAATCAGCTAAACTCTTTTTATAAGCTAAGTTGCTAGTAAAATTATATTTAAATAAATTTTCTCCTCCCTTAGCAGAACCAGCAATAACCTTAACATCACCAAAACCAACATGCCTTAAGTAGGAAAAAACCTTTGAACTAAGTGCTACAATTTTTCGCTTATCATAATTAATCAGATCGATCTTGTTAATAAAAACGCAAATGTTATCTATTCCAATTAATTTAAGAATAAAGGTATGCCTTAATGTCTGCTCTTCAATTCCTCTAGAAGCATCAATAATTAAAACAGCCTTACTCGCATTCACTGCGCCCGTAATCATGTTTTTTATGAAATCTACATGACCAGGTGCATCAATAATTTCAATATTCGTATTTTTCAAAGATAAGTAGACACGTGTCGTATCAATGGTGACGCTTTGATCTCTTTCTGCCTGAAACGCATCCAGCAAAAAGGACCATTCGAATTCCTTTCCGCGATTCTCACAAGCTTTTTTAACTTCATTGAATTTTCCGTCGGCCAACGTGCCAGTTTCATACATAAGTCGGCCGATTACAGATGATTTTCCATGATCAACATGGCCGGTAAAAACAACTGAACAATTTTTATCCTTAGTCATGATGATTCCTCTACAAATATCCAGAAGATCTTAATCTTTCAAATGCATCTTCGGTCTCGTGATCCATAGATCTGCCAGATCTTTCAGAAATCTTTGTAGTTTTTAGCTCTTTAATAATCTCAGAAATATTTTTTGCATCACTTTTAACGGGAAATGTTATATCTTTATCTCCCAAGGATCGGTATCTCTTTCCCTTTTTCGAAAAATATAAATTAATAACAGGAATAGATTCTCTTTTTGTATANTCCCATACATCTACTTCTGTCCANTTCAACAAAGGATGGACTCTAACATGACAATCCGCNGGCATTTGATTGATGTAATAATCCCANACCTCGATCGGCTGATCTTTAAAATTCCACTCGNTGTTGGCNCTACGAGGAGAAATCATTCTTTCCTTTGCCCTTGTAGACTGTTCATCTCTTCTTATACCAGCAAAAACTCCCTTAATTTTGTTAGTTTTAATATAGGTTTTCAGTCCTTCCGTTTTCCTAGCAGCTGAACGAGCAGCAGGTGGAAGNCTTTTNTCGATCTTATTAATCGATGGACATTTTTCTAATCTAAGATCAAGTTTCATTGNTTTAGAAAACTTGCTTCGAAATTTATACATTTCTTTAAATTTTTTTCCGGTATCTATGTGAACCACAGGGAAAGGAATGCGCCCACAAAATGCCTTTTTCATTAACCACAACATAACATTGGAGTCTTTTCCCAAGGACCACAAGATTGAGATAGGCTTAAAGTATCTATACGCCTCCCTAATCAAATAAATACTTTGATTTTCTAATCTATCAAGACGTTGCATTATGAATATTCTCGTNTTGTGGNTTTTTCGTGAATTCCACACTCAGTTTTTTGGCCTCCAAACCAACGGCCAGATCTGACNCCCTCCCCGTCTTCGGTCTCTCTAGTNCANTGGTAACACCCTATTGATTTAAATCCCCTAGAAAGCAAAGGATGTTTTGGTAGCTTCTTTTCAGAAAAATAAGTTTGNATTTTTTTTGCATCCCAATTAATTAAAGGATTGATTTTAATATANCCATCGANGCTTTCTATAGAATCTAATTTTAATCTTATATCACCGTGATAGCGNTTCCTTCCNGTAATCCAAGCCTTAAAACCTTTAAGTGCNGCCTCAAGAGGNTCCACCTTGCGAATATGACAACACATATCTGGCTCAGTTTCCCAAAGATTCCCNGATGGATCTTTCTCCAGCAACCTTTCTTTATTGGGCCTAATAATCCTTAAATCCTTAAGTCCAATATGGTTGGACAATTGAGTAACATAATTATAGGTCTCCTCGAACAATTTTCCGGTATCTAAAAAAATAATTGGAACTTTTGGATCNATCCGCAANACCAAATCTAAAAGGACAGCNGCTTCTGCNCCAAACGAAGAACTCAACGCAATCNGACCANGGAATTCTTTTTTAATCATAGCCTTTAGTAGGTCGACCCCCTCTAGATCTGAATATNTTTTCTTGAGATCGGTCGCCTTTTCATCAGCCCATGCGGNATCTTTCTTATGNTTCTTTTTTNCCAATAGTNAGNACCATCANTAATTCTACACATATTAATGTGTAATTAATATTAATATACCACTANTTATAGTGTGAAATAAATATTTTGTAAAGAATAAAATCAATTTTGGGATGATGTAAATTCATGCTATTCAGGAAAAATAAGCTAAATAGTTAAAAAATAAATAATTTTCAGGTTAATAAAATGCGTGAAAANAACCCGAATAAATACGTCTGTATATGGCTAATATTATGTTGTTCCTTGATATTTTTAATGATCATAATAGGCGGAATCACCAGACTTACCGATTCGGGCCTATCAATGGTAGAATGGCNNCCGCTAACAGGAATATTACCTCCCCTCAACAACCATGACTGGAATGAGGTTTTTGCACAATATCAAAANAGTCCTGAATTTCGGTTACTAAACCCTGAAATGTCGATTCAAGAATTTAAGCCAATTTTCTGGATGGAATATCTACANAGAATGTGGGGAAGGATNTTAGCTGTTATTTATTTATTGCCTTTGATNTTTTTTATAGCAACCAAGAAAATACAANGGACAATTCGCCCTCATTTGTTAATGATATTTCTCCTNGGTTTTTTTCAAGGANTGCTTGGGTGGTTNATGGTTAAAAGTGGGCTTGTCGNCAGACCAGATGTTAGCCACTANAGACTGGTTGCTCACTTGATGTTAGCGATATTCATTTACTCCTATTTGTTCTGGATTTTTCTGAAAATTTATATNCCAAACGANAGAAAAGTAGTTTCCAAAAAAACTANATTAATAAAAAAGTTAAGCACNATAANGCTTGTGCTAATCCTAACAACGCTTGCTTCTGGTGGATTAGTTGCTGGTCTTGATGCAGGTTCAATTTATAATACGTTTCCCTTAATGGGGGATAGATTAATACCAAGAGAAGTTATAACCCTCGAACCATGGTTCATAAACTTTGGTGAGAACGCAGCAACCGTACAACTACAACACCGCATGCTGGCAATAATAACGGGCGTTTTTATAATCTTTCTCTGGATAAAAACAAAATCCACGAATACTACAAACAGTATTAACCTTGCTATCAATTGTTTGGTTGCGATGACAGGAATCCAAATAATTCTAGGAATTACGACGTTAATACTCTCCAGCCCCATCATATTTGCATCACTGCATCAAGCAAACTCAATTATTGTTCTTACCTTTGCAATTTGGCTTAAGCATGAAACAGAAAAATTGCGTATTTCTTGATTTACATTATTAAAAATGATTAAAACTGAAACAGTAAAAAAAATTCTAGGTACCGTTTGAATGCTGCTTTCAAATAAACATCTACAGGACTATGAAAAAAACGGCTTTCTTCTGTTAGAAAACTTTTATTCTAGTCAAGAAATACTGGGGATCGGAAAGTGGACCAACGAAGTCGCATCCAAACCAGAGATCCCCGGGGAACAAATGATGTATTTTGAAGAGAGCTTAAAGAATCCATCTAAACGTATCCTTAACAGAGTAGAATATTTTTCCCATTTTCATAAAAAATTTAATGAGCTCTTCANCAGTAAATTNGCAAAAGTAACCNCACAATTACTCAAAGATGATGCAATTCTTTTCAAAGAAAAAATTAATTTTAAATATCCAGGAGGAGATGGCTTTAAGGCCCATCAGGACCAACAGGCAGGATGGGGGAAATATATTGATTTCTTTATAACGGTAATGATAGCTGTAGATGAATCTGAGATCGAAAATGGCTGCATAGAAATTGCAGCCGGACAACACANGAATGGGTTAATTGGAGAGGAATGGAAGCCTCTAGAGAATGATCTAGAATATAAAGNCTTCCCNNCAAAACCTGGGGANATTATCTTTTTCGATTCTTATGTTCCTCACCGATCCTCTCCGAATATGAGTAATCGACCAAGGCGCTCGATCTTTGTCACTTATAATCGAAAATCAGATGGCAATCCTAGCAAGCGATATTACAAAGACAAAAGGCTTAATTATCCGCCCGACTGNGAAAGGGATCCAAAGAAAAAATACNTCTTTAGGGTGTAAGANAAAAAAGAGGGGCTTNGTGCCCCTCTTTCATCTTAGAATCTAATCGATAAATAATATTTACAAGATCTAAAAAGTCTTTTTCATTCTACCAAGAAGAAGACATGGTAAAGACTACTCTTTCGCCAGCATATGATCCTTCATCCGATGTTGACTGGTAACCATCTGTGTCATGATACGTCAGATCCCAACCAAAACCTAGCATGGTCGCTGAAAGGCCGAATTGCCAATGCTGATACGAATCAAGTCGCGTCCTTCCTTTATNATCACAGTTCTTACATAGATCGCCCCAAAGAGCAGAAAACGCTAAACTCTTGTAAAGCGCTATATCCGCAGAAATTGTTTGATACAACCATTCGCCACTCGAATTATAGCCACGAGGAGACCAAGCCCAACCATAAGAAACATAAGGAGCATGATCTGAGCTAAGAAAGTTCGCAGTGTCATAACCTAGTGAAAAATACCAATCATGAAACCCGTAATTNGTTCCATCAGATGCAGCTAAGTCCGGAGAAGATTCGCTTTCGTTAGGATAAATATACTGCAAAAATCCCGCATCAACATCGACAGAAGCTACCGCAAATGCAATGCCAGTATAAAAATCAAATTCAGATGTTGCATTAGTCGTGCCATCATCCCAATCAACATTCGATCCCCAAATTCCAGCATACCATCCAACACCGTCTGTTATATCAACGCCATAATCTATGCCACCTTGAATAGCAGGACTACTTTCACTTTGCGTTTCACCTCGATATATATAATCAGTAGTTAGGGCAACGTTAAATGAAAACTCTCCCGGAACATCAAATGGAAAAAGATCATCGTCATCCGCAAACACCGACGGTGACAAAACTAAAGCACCGACGATCAAACTCGAAAAGAGTAAATTTTTATTCATAATGCTCATCGTACTAGTCCCTCAACTTTAAATTTAAAGCCAAACAATTTGTTAATCGGATGACTTGAAAAAATTTTAATTATTTTTGAGTAACCCCTTGGTTACATAGTATAATACAATGCTATAGTATTATACATTAAACTTAGCAATAAAAAAATTATCCACTACTATGTGCTGGAAGTACTAAAAAATATTTATTTATATCAAATACTTAGAAAAATATNAGTTTTTTCTGGATAAACTAAACAATCTCTTTCTTGTGTAAATATTAGCCATTGTTTAATTTTTAGGCAAACAGCGTGTTATCTGGGTAACNTATTATCATGATTATTCTCACTATTTTAAGTTCGATTTCTTTAATGATATGGTTATATCTTGCTTTACTTCATGGTAATTTCTGGAATCCGCCCTCCATAAAAAAAGCAAAGAAAATATCAAAATACCCTGAAATCACCATTTTGATACCGGCACGAAATGAAGCGAAATATATAAAAAATTCACTAATGTCATTATTGAGACAAAATTATGAAGGTAAATATCAAGCCATCGTAGTTGATGACTCAAGCTCAGATGCAACCTTAAAAATAGTTAAAGGAATTTCGAAAAAAAATAATAAGATTCATGTCATCCAAGGTAAGGTTTTAAAAGAAGGTTGGACTGGGAAAGTATGGGCCCAATATCAAGGAATAAATCTTATAAAAAAAAAAATTTCCGAATAGCAAATACATATTATTTACCGACGCAGACATTACGCACAGCCCTAATAATTTAGAAAACTTAGTTATCAAGGCTGAATCTGAGAACCTTGATCTGGTCTCATTAATGGTCTTATTGAAAGCAAATAATTTCTCGGAGAAAATACTAATTCCTGCTTTTGTATTCTTTTTTCAAAAACTTTATCCTTTTGANTGGGTAAACAATCCAAGGAGAAAAATAGCGGCAGCCGCTGGTGGATGTATGCTGGTTAACTACTTTACACTAAAAAAGTCGGGTGGAATTGAAAAAATAAAGAACCAAATCATCGATGACTGCGCATTGGCAAGAATTCTAAAAAAGAATGGACGAATATGGTTAGGAATAACGAAAGAAACAAAAAGCTTACGTAACTACAAAAAGATATCAGAAATCTGGTCTATGGTGACACGATCGGCTTACGATCAATTAAATTATTCAATTCTTCTATTAATCATTTGCANCTTTGGAATGTTTTGCACCTATATGATTCCCGTAATAGCTCTGTCTGTCGGCTTTTTCGATGAAAATAATTATCTGTTTTTTACAGGCCTAATCGCTTGGTTTATAATGTCATATACCTACATTCCGACTCTAAGAAATTTTAATGAAAAATCTTTTATGGCAACATTCTTGCCCATAGCAAGTATATTTTATACATTGACAACTATTGATTCCGCCAGAATGCACTTATGGGGATCTGGTGGCTCTTGGAAAGATAGAAGCTATAAAAACAACAAAATCCAATGAGCAAAAAAAATTTATCTAGAATTGAGACACCTTCAGGAAAAGGATCGGGAGACGAAAATTTTCCAGTCGGTTCCTGGATTATTTCTCACCGACTCAGNNCTCATATCAAAAAATTCTATTTGTTCGCTAGAGCNGCAGACGATATTGCGGACAATCCAAATTTACCTGCAAAAGAAAAAATTAAGCGACTAAATATTTTTCGATCCGCACTAATCGGAAAAAGCAGCAATAAGAAAAAATGCCCAAAAGCAGTTTCTCTTAAGAAATCAAATCATGATTTAGGGATTACGTCTGTGCATGGAAAAAAATTACTAGGGGCATTTAAGCAAGACGCGGTAAAGCTAAGATATAAGGATTGGAAAGAGTTAATTGGATATTGTAACTTATCTGCAGCACCGGTCGGTAGGTACATCCTGGATCTGCATGGCGAAAACAAAAAAATATATAAATATTCTGATGACTTGTGCAACGCGCTCCAAATCATTAACCACATTCAAGACTGCAAGGAAGATTATATAAAATTGAATCGAATATATTTACCTCAATGCTGGATAAAGGAACAGAAAATAAAAAATTCTGAACTGGAAAAAAGTGAGGCGAGAAAAGAATTAAAAATCGTGATAGGAAAAACGTTAAAGGGAGTAGAAAAGTTACTTAAAAGAGCTTCGTTGCTCTCAAAAAAAATAAAAGATCCTCGTCTATCAGCAGAAGCAGAGATAATCTATAGAATAGCTGATAAGCTAACCAAAAAATTAAAAATAAAAGATCCTATCCAAGAAAGGGTAAAGCTTTCAAAATTGTCCTTTTTGTTATGTGGAATTAATGGTTTGCTCTTCTCATGGCTTAGAAATTAATCCTTCTTAAGAAATCAAAAAATTTACTTTGACTAACTAGAAAAACAAACAAAGAGAAATATGCAACTAGATCATATAAAAAATATTGTCAAAAAATCAGGAACAACGTTCTACTGGGGGATGCGCATACTTCCCAAAAAAAAGAGTAATTCCATGTTTATAATCTATGCATTCTGCAGAATAGTAGACGATATTTCAGATGGAAAATTAGATAAGATGAAAAAAATACAAAAACTTCACCAGTGGAAGAAAGAGATCGACAACATATATAAAAATAAAAAATTAACGGAGCCAATTGCGACTCAACTCTCAGGTGTAATAAAAGAATTCCAGTTACGAAAAAAATATTTCCTAGAAATAATTGATGGCATGGAAATGGATGCGAAAGAAAATATGGTATCTCCGACCGAAAGTCAGTTAAAAATATATTGTCAAAGAGTTGCTTCTGCTGTTGGTTTATTGTCGATAAAAATTTTTGGGGAGGACAACAAAAACAGCCAAATATATGCGAAAAAGCTTGGGAATGCTTTTCAGCTTACAAATATTCTTAGAGATCTAAAAGAAGACTCGGACAGAAAAAGATCGTACTTGCCTAAACAACTACTGAGAAAACATGGAATAAATGAAATTGATCCAAAAAAAATTTTAAAACACCCCAATATACCAAAGGTATGTAGTACGATTGCAAAAAGAGCAAAAGGATTCTTTCGCGCAGCAAGGATAGTAATTAAAAAGTGTGATAAACAATCCTTACGTCCTGCTGCAATAATGTCTGATCTTTATGAAGAAATTCTAAACTCATTAATTGAACGAGGCTGGAGTAACCTAGATAAACCAATCAAGATAACAAAGATAAAAAAACTGTGGTTCGTTTGTAAAAATTTCATTGTTTAATAAGATGCAATCCAAGAAAAATTCCACCATTCATATAATAGGAGCGGGCATATCTGGACTTGCATGCAGCATTGATCTTGTGGATCAAAATTACAAGGTCTGTATTTATGATTCCAGCAATCATGCCGGTGGCCGTTGTCGATCATTTTACGATCCCCTACTGAAGAGATATATTGACAACGGAAATCACCTATTGCTCAGCGGAAATAATTTGACTTTTGAGTATCTTAAAAAGATTGGAGCAAAAAATAAATTAACCGTAAGCTCAGAGGCAATTTATCCATTTGTTAACGTAAAAAATGGCAAGAGGTGGAAAGTTCATTTTAATAAAGGAATTTTTCCATGGTGGATTCTTTCTCGCAACAGAAGGATTCCAGATTCAAAAGCTTATGACTATCTTCGTATTATTAAACTCGGTATTTCAAAAAAGAGTAGACGAGTAGAAGATTGTTTAAAAAAAAATGAGCCTTTGTTTAATGAGCTCTGGAATCCTCTAAGCATTGGAATACTTAATACACCCGGCGATAAGGCATCATCCTTCCTTTTATGGTCTGTAATCTTAAAAACCTTTGCCAAAGGAGGAAAATATTGTCTTCCTTGCCAACCCAAAGAAGGTCTTTCTCAAACATTTGTCAATCCAGCAACAGCCTGGTTGAAAAAAAGGAAGGTCAATATAAACTTTAAATGCCTTTTAAAAAGAGTAGAAATTAAAGGCAATAGGGTAACAAAATTATTTTTTTCAAAAGATTCCGTTATTATCAAAAAGCACGATTATGTGGTTCTAGCAATTCCTCCTAATAATTTGCCAAAACTCCTAAAGGGCATCAAAGTTCCAAAAAACAATAACGCGATTATAAATATTCATTTCAGATTAAAAAAATCAAATCAACTTCCAAAAAAAACTCATCTATTGGGAACCATAGGCGGAAAAAGTCATTGGCTCTTTTTCAGAAATGATGTCGTAAGCGTCACGATTAGCGCAGCCAATAATTTAATAAACGAAAATTCGGACATAATCGCCAACGAAGTTTGGGGCGAAGTGCTCAAAGCTTTGGATTTACCGATCAATTCAAAGATTCCTCCTTACAAAGTAATCAAAGAAAAACGAGCAACTTTTTCACAAACTCCACAGGGAATTAAACTAAGATGTGACACAAAAACATCTTACGAAAATTTATTTTTAGCCGGTGATTGGACGAATACTAATCTTCCAGCGACAATTGAGGGAGCGGTAAAGTCAGGAAAAAAAGCGGCACTATTGATAACAAAGAATGATTAATCTCAACAAAAAAAATAAATTGTGATATTTTTCTAGAAAATAAAAAAGAACGAACGAATGTTTTTAAAACAAGTTGAAAAAACAGTTACACAAGGTTTCCAAAATCTTGCCAAGCTGCAAAAGAAAGATGGACACTGGGTCTTTCCTCTTGAAGCAGATACTACAATTTCATCCGAATACATTATTTTAAATCACTATCTTGGTAAGCCAGAGATCACTATAGAAAAAAAATTAGCTAATTTTATCAAGAAAAAGCAAAATCCAGACGGCGGATGGCCCCTTTTTTATNAGGGAGAATCAAATATAAGCACAAGCACTAAAGCCTATTTCGCACTAAAACTTTCGGGAATATCCGAAAAGACTAACATAATGAAAAAAGCAAAGATTTTTATTCTGTCTAAAGGCGGTGCGAGTAAATGCAATGTATTTACTAGAACAACACTTGCCCTGTTTGATGAGACTCCATGGCGATCTATTCCGCAAATGCCTATTGAAATAATGCTTTTACCAAGCTGGTTTCCATTTCATCTAAATAAAATCTCTTATTGGTCAAGAACGGTTTTGGTGCCCCTGCTTATTATCATGGCGATGCAACCAAAAGCTAAAAACCCACGAAAGATAAAAATCAAAGAATTGTTTAAAATTCCAGCAAATCAAGAAAGGAATTTCATGACTAATCCGAAAAAATCTTTCCTCGGTTTTTTGTTTATTACACTCGACACTCTTCTTAGAATTAGCCAACCTTTATTTCCAGAATTAATTAGAAAAAAAGCTTTAGAAAAAGCTAAGAAATGGATCCTAAAAAGATTAAACGGCACTAACGGATTAGGAGCTATTTTTCCTGCTATGGTTAATTCCCTCATTGCACTATTAGCACTAAATAAGAATAAAAAAGATAAAGATATCCGAACGATACAAAGATCAATAAAAAAACTTTTATTTTTTGAAAAAAACAAAAAGGATGCTTTTTGTCAGCCTTGCATATCTCCAGTTTGGGATACCGCTTTTGTTATCCAGGGGCTATTAGAAGAAGGATCAAAAAAATACAAATCAAAAATCANTAAGGGAATGAAGTGGTTAGAACAAAAAGAAATTAAAAACATTAGAGGGGATTGGTCAGAAAAAAGACCTAAACTAAAATCTGGAGGATGGGCATTTCAGTATGAAAATCCTTTTTATCCGGACCTGGATGATACAGCATTAGTTGGTATGATATTTCATAGGCAAGATCCAAAATCCAAAAATACTATCATAAAAAGAACCGCAGAATGGGTCGCCGGCATGCAAAGCAAAAACGGTGGGTGGGGGTCTTTTGATGCAGATAATACTAATTATTATTTGAATCATATACCTTTCGCAGATCACGGTGCTCTCCTTGATCCTCCTACCGCCGATGTAACCGCCCGATGTATTAGTTTTTTATCCCAAATTGGTTATAAAAAAAATGAAGCAATAACTAAAGGAATTAACTTCTTAAAGCAAGAACAAGAACAAAACGGTTCTTGGTTTGGAAGATGGGGGACAAACTATATATATGGAACGTGGTCGGTGCTGTCTTCTCTAAATTCTGCAGGAGTTAATATGAATGAGGATTTCATTAAAAAGTCAGTAGATTGGCTAAACGCTAGACAGAATAATGATGGTGGATGGGGCGAAGATGGGAGCAGTTATTGGACAGAAAGAAAAGACGAGCGACGAAAAAGCNCAACCAGCCAAACATCATGGGCAATTCTCGGCTTAATGGCAGCGAATCAGACTGAAACTAAAGAAGTTAAAAAGGGAGTTCAGTATTTGTTGAATTCGAANAATAATAATGATTCTTGGGAAGAAAAGTCCTTTACTGCTGTAGGTTTTCCGAAGGTTTTTTATTTAAGATATGACGGGTACCCAAAATACTTTCCGCTACTAGCTCTAGCTCGTTACAAAAATCTATCAAAAAGTAATTCAAAGAAAGTTTTGCACGGAATTTGATTCATAAAATAAAAAAAGTAGGATTTGTAACCGGCATTAATGCAGAAGCAAAAATTCTGGAATCAAGCAGTGCGATCGTCTTTTGCTCTAACATGGATTCAAAAAATGTTTCGGCTGGTACAGAAAAACTAATTAGCCAGGGAGCCGATCTTATCATTAGTTTTGGGATAGCTGGTGCTCTCGATCCGCGTTTAAAATCTGGATCTATAATAATTTCAACTCAAGTATTGACACCATTGTATAAAAGAATTCCTTGCAATCCCTCGCTGGGAATAAAAATTTTTAAACTTAAAAAGAATAAAAGTGGAGTGTATTTCCGACCCGTCATAGGAAGTAACTATCCGATAACCAATAAAACCGAAAAGAAAAAAATATTCAAAGATTCTGGAGCTGCTGCCGTCGACATGGAAACACATATTGCGGCTAAAATAGCACAAAAAAAAGGAATACCATTTCTTGCTGTAAGATCCATTTGTGATACGACAGACCAAAATCTACCAGATTTCATTGCTACAAATATCGAAAATAAAAAAAAATTAAATATTCTTAAGATTTTAGAACTAATCGTAAAAAAGCCTTACGAATTAAAAAAATTCCCTAAGCTTATTATGAATTATAGAAAAAGTATGAATGGCTTACGTGAGATTTTCAGAAATTTTACTTTGTGATTTATCGTCGTTAATATTTTCTAAAACCGATCCAACCTGTTTTTCAAACATATATTCTGCTGGTCTTGCGTTATGCAAATCTATGTCAGCAACTAAGGGTCCTTTAGTATTTATACTGCCCACAGAAGCTTTTAGAGCTTTAATTGGATTAGAAAACGCATCAGAAACCGCCGTAGCTTCATAACCACAATGAGCCATACAATCGTTACATTTTTCGTATTTTCCGGTACCNTATNAATCCCAATCTGTTTCTGACATTAACTCTTTAAAAGTAGCGGCGTACCCTTCACCCAAAAGATAGCATGGCTTTTGCCATCCAAATACATTTCTTGTGGGGTTCCCCCAGGGAGTACAATGGTATTTTTGATTACCCGCCAAAAAATCAAGGTAAAGGGATGAATGACTAAGAGGCCATTTTCTTCCCTTATCAAGACTAAATAATTGTCGAAAAAATTCTTTTGTTTTNNTTCTTCTTAAAAAATGATCTTGATCTGGGGCACGTTCGTAAGCAAAGCCNGGAGAAATNGTTATTCCCTTAATCCCCATATTTGTCACTGAATCAAAAAAATCAGCCATTTGTTTAGGGGTAGCGTCATCAAAGATCGTACAATTAATATTTACGCGAAATCCCTGATCTTTTGCGCTCGAAATAGCCGACAATGCACGGTCATATACACCAGATTGGCAAACAGACTTATCGTGAACCTCCTTATTGCCATCCAAATGAACAGAAAAAGTAAAATAGACACTTGGAGAGAAGAGATCTAATTTCTTCTCCATGAGCAGTGCATTTGTACAAAGATAAACAAATTTTTTTCTTTTTACTATTTCGGAAACTATGCTTNCAATTTCGCTGTGAAGAAGAGGCTCTCCTCCGGGAATAGAAACGATCGGAGCTCCACATTCATCAACTGAATCCAAACATTCTTTCAGGCTCAATCTTTTGTTAAGAATTTCGCTAGGATAATCTATTTTGCCACAACCAGCGCATGCTAAATTACATCTGAACAAAGGTTCCAGCATTAACACCAAGGGATATTTTTTTTCCCCTNCTAATCTTTTTTTGATTATATAAGAAGCNACTTTAATTTGTTGTATGAGNGGAACAGACATTGGGAATNCTACACATTAAGTTCATTGTTCAAGTTAGATAATTCTTCGGGTAATTTAAAATGTATATTTTCAATTTTTCCAAACAGTTTTTCTACCGAAATGTTTCTTGCCGCTTGTAACTTATTGATCAATTCCTGAACCAGCTCATCGGGAGTAGATGCCCCTGAGGTAATACCAACAACCTTAACTCCTTTGAGCCATTCCTTATTAAAGTCATCTGAAGCTTCTACAAGATAAGTCGTCACCCCTGACTCAACACCAAGTTCTTTCAGGCGATTGGAATTCGAACTATTTCTAGAGCCAACCACTAAAAGTAAGTCTACTTGTTCAACTAAATTTCTTACGGCTTCTTGCCGATTTTGAGTAGCATAACAAATATCCTTTACATCTGGTCCTTGGATATTTGGAAATCTAGACTTAAGAGCAGTAATCATTTCTCTTGTATCGTCAACAGAAAGTGTAGTTTGACTTACATAAGCTAGTTTTTCTCGATTTTTAACTTTTAAATTCTTCACGTCCATCGGAGTTGAAACTAAATACACTGTGCCAGGTATTCTACCCATTGTGCCTTCAACTTCCGGATGCCCTTCATGACCAATAAGAATAATCTCACAGCCTATTTTAGAATAGTGTTGTCCTTCCTTATGAACCTTCGCAACAAGCGGACAAGTTGCGTCCAAAACGGGAAGCTTCCTGCTATTTGCGTTATCCTCTACTTTTTGAGCAACACCGTGCGCACTAAAAACAGTAACGGCGCCATCAGGGATTTCATCCACTTCCTCAACAAAAACAGCACCTTTCGATTTTAAACTCTCGACGACCCTNNTGTTGTGAACTATCTCATGCCGCACGTAAACGGGAGGCCCAAATTTCTTAAGCGCCTTCTCAACAATTTCAATTGCACGCTCAACTCCGGCACAAAAACCTCTGGGTTGAGCTAAAATAACTTTTAAATCGTTCATACCTTATATTCAATTCCAGATAATATATTCAATTCCAGATAATAAAATTTAACAGCGCGCCGTCAATGATTATAACAAAAAAACGTGTACCTTTAAAAGTAAGTTATGTTATTTACTATAAACAGGTTTTATATACTTGAAAAATTTAAAGATCATATACCTTACCTTAGGAGTATTTCTTTTCCTATATTTTCTTTCGCAAACCTCGGTGGAAAGCCTGTGGCTACAAATCAAAAAAGTAAGCTGGGGAATAATTCCCATTATATTTACATACTTTATAGGCTTTTGTTGTGATGCTCTGTTATGGAACTTAACGCTTAAAAAAAAGATAAATTACTCCTTAAAATGGCTTTTTCATATCTGGAAAGTTAAGATGGTCGGCGAAGCCTTCAATGTAGTTACTCCGCTTGCCACGTTGGGTGGCGAACCAATTAAAATCTTCATCCTCAAAAAAATTAGTAAGATTCCTTACAAAGAGGGAGTTTCTGCTTTTATCCTGACAAAAACAATTGTGATGATTTCCTTGATTCTCTTTTTAACCGCAGGGTTAGTAATTATTTTAAAAGCAGATTTGCTTCCTGAAAGTTATAATACATATATTACATCGGGACTCGTAATTTTCGCAATATTAATTGCTCTCCTCTATCTCAGCCAACGGTTTAAGCTATTTTCGTTATTAGGAAAGAATCTTAAAAAAATAACGATCAAGAAAAGAATTAACAGATTTTTAAGATATATAGAGGATGTTGAGGAAAGGCTAACTACGTTTTACTCTGAAAAGGAAAGCAGATTCCTAACGGCGGTTATATTAGGACTCAGTAATTGGGCAATAGGAGTTGTGGAATTATATTTCATAATGTTTTTTCTAGGACACCCAATAACCATAGCGGAGGCTTGGATGATTGAATCATTTGTTCAGATCGTAAAAGCAGCAACTTTCTTTATTCCCGGAAGTTTAGGTGCTCTTGAAGGGGCATTTATGTTTATTATTGGCCTAATTACTGGGAATAATATCCTTGGTTTATCAGCCGCTCTAGTCCGGCGTTTTCGAGAAATCGTATGGATTGCTTGGGGAATGATGATAGGCAATCAATTTTCTATAACCTTGTCCAACATGAAACAAAGAATCAAGGATGTCAAAATATAAAAAACTATTTAAAAATGCTAAATTTTGGGATCAAAAATTAGCTGTCATATTTGTCGTCCCTCTAAGCAAAACTGGAATCACACCGAACCAAATAACTTTCATAACCCTGATACTAGCGATCTTTGCAGGATACCTTTTTGCACTTGGAGATCAGAATGCTCTAAATTATGGAGCTGCTATTTTTGTGATTGCTCGCTTCATGGACAATTTTGACGGAATGATTGCCAGAATAAAGAATATGGAAACGAAGTTTGGATATTTCTTTGACTATACAACCGGAGGCATAAGCTTTGCCGTAATGTATTTAGGAATCGGATACGGTCTACAAGACAGCACTCTTAGTTTCTGGGCCATAGTACTTGGAATAGCTGGAGCAATAAGCAGCTTAGCCTGTCTATTCATGAACCTCGAAAGAGATAAAAAATTAAATCTTAAAGATGGAGAGTGGGTGGGCTACCCACGTGCAGGTGGCTTTGAACTGGAGGACGGAATCTACCTCCTAGCTCCAATAACATGGATGGGCTGGATCCTTCCATTCTTCGTGCTAAGCGCAATTGGATCTATATTTTTCTTTCTTTGGACTCTTGGTTGCTTAATCAAGAAGCGATAGCATTAAAAGTACCGATTCTCTTTGAACCAATCGATAGCGTCTTTTATACCTTTAATTGCTTCTCTCGGTTCGTAATCTAGAAGATTCTTCGCCTTTTCNGTTGAAAAAAACATTTTCTTTTTCGACATCCTCAANCTATCAACAGTCAANATAATATCTTCCTTATTAAATAACCGGGCAAACATTTCAGACAAATAAGCAAACGGAAGAAGTAGGTTATGTGGAATACTAAAAAGAGGGGGTCTTTTTTCCACAATCTCAGCAATGCTAAAAAGAATTTGCTTGAGAGTTTGNTTTTCTCCACCCANAATATATCTTTCTCCTATTTGNCCTTTTTCGAATGCCTTCCANTGACCTTCGGCAACATCATCAACATGAACAATATTTAAGCCCGTATCAACAAAGGCAGGAACTTTTCCTGAAGCTGCTTGGCAAATCATTCTTCCGGTGGGGGTTGGTTTAATATCTCTTGGTCCAATTGGTGCCGAGGGGTTAACTATAGTGGCCGGCAAAGAATCTTCTTGTATCATTTTTTTTACTTTTTCTTCGGCTAAAAATTTTGATTTCTTGTAATCTCCGATCATGTCAGAAAAAGTAACAGGGGTATTCTCATCTGCTGGGGTTTCGTCACGATTGATGCCTAAAGTGGCAACGCTACTGGTATATACAATTTTGGAAATTTTTTGTCTCTGAGCTGCGCGCATAATATTAATCGTTCCGTCAACATTGGATTGATAAATCTCATTAGTGTTCTTTGCCCAAAGACGGTAATCGGCTGCAACATGAAATAAAGAATCACAACCTTTAAGAGCATTATCAAGGCTTGCAGGATCACGAAGATCACCATGTACAATTTCAACATTAAGGCCAGAAAGATTCTCAGAATTGCTGCTAGATCTCAAAAGAGATCGAATCTGAAAACCTTTTTTCAAAAGTACGCGCAAGACTGCTGAGCCAACGAAACCGGATGCGCCTGTAATCAACGTTTTCATTTTGAAATCAATCCATTCCTGATCGAAAGAAATCCCAAATAACCCAAAGAAGAAATATTGGAGCACCAATTCCGGCGGCAATTAGAAAGGGCGTTAAGCCATCCAGCCAAGCAATAGGTCCAACTATGTACAGTGTATCTTCTGGTTCGAAACCTAAAAAATTACCTTGTTGAATCGATAATTTTCCATCTCGTATTTCCTTATAAAGACGGATACTCATGGTAATTGCAATTGCGATTGATGCTGCAAAGCCGAAGAAAATTGCATTATCTCCTAGAACACCGTAACTTTTTCCAATACCGATGCCGATAAAGAGAGAAACGTAGGTAACACAAACAGCAAAATGATCGTAGTAATGTCCAAAATCGCTAGTTTTTTCGACAATTCTCGCAAACTCCCCGTCTACATGATCTAGAAAAGCAGCAATGATAAAAATCACAGCCGCATAGTTAGCCAAATATGGATCACCTTGGGCAAATAAATAACCGGAAAAAATACCCAAAATCCATCCAACGGTTGTTATAACATTAGGATGTATTGGAATGACGGATAATAGCTGCGCAAAGTATTTAGCAATACTTTGATCCCAGGCAAAATTCTTTTTAAAATCTACCATTATCTTTTAACTTAGTTAGAATCTCTCCTTCAGCCTTCTTGATATCCTGAGGAAAATCAATTTCGATCCACGGAAGACCAGTGATGTCCTCATAACTAAATGCATCAGGATGATTCAAAATTAAATCTCTAATTGCTTCTTCGTACCAGATATCTCTCTTCCCGTCCTTAATATATTCCTTTACCCGACTAGCCAATCGACCAGCCATCATGCTATCGAATCGAAAAAATCCTACTGACTCACCACAAAAATCATATTCTTTGGTAATCTTTTTGTGAAAATCAATAATTTTATCTCCAGCGACACAAATTTTTACCGCCTCTACATCATTTTCGCTAAGATTCCGATCAAGAAGTAGGCAATTTGCACAATCACTCCCAATAAGTTTTTTTATGATATGAGAATCGTACAATACGTCTGCATCCATAAGGATAATCTCAGAATTTTCTTTTAGCATATCCATAGCAACAGATAATGAAACTATACTTCCCTCTTCATAGTCAGGATTAACGACCATCTGTACAGGAATCTTAGAATTCACTGTAGTAAGCTTTTTTGCAAGATCATCGGCATGGTAACCGCTAACAACAATGATATTCGAAAAGTCAAAATGATTTAATATTTTTATGTGCCTTTCCAATAAGCTCTTCTTGCCAAATTCCAAAAGAGCCTTTGGCCGATTCTTACCCTGTTCACCTAAACGTTTTCCGATACCTGCGGCTAGTATAATTGCTTGCATATCTAAAATTTCTTTTCTGAACGATACTGTAACAATGCGGGAAGAATGGTAAAAGTACAAAGCAATGCCATGCTTAAAGCAATAAGCAACAAAAGCCCCATGCTAGAAGTTCCTCTATGTGGCGAAAGAATCAGACTGCCAAAGGCGCCCATAGTCGTCAGTGCACTAAACAGGATTGCTCGGGGTGTGCTGGTAGATACAATGGTGCTGATGTCTTGTAATTTTTTCTGCCTAAAAATGAAATAGACTCCATAAGCAATGCCAAGGCTAAACAGTAACGGAAGAGCTATAATATTGGCAAAATTTAGATTCAACCCCAAAAATACCGCTATGGCACCGCTGTAAATCATCGCTACCACCAACGGAATCAGAACAAGAACGGTATCGATTAAATTTCTAAACATTAATAGTAATAAAATAACAATCGCCACAAAGGCAATGCTTCCCGCCATGACAAACGCTTTTGTAACTTCTTTTCCTGCCTCAAGAAGTAAAACAGCATTATCGGTAGCCGAGGGGACAACCTTCCGGACTTCACGGACAAATTCTTTCAAGTTACCGAGNGTGGAAAGATCTTTCGACGGATAGACAGTGACTAGATAATTGCCATTTTTACCTTGATTTCTATCTCTTAGCATCTGTGGCAGATCTTCAATTGTAAAAGGCTTAGCCTCTAAGGAAGCCCTGATCCTTTCTAATCTTCCGTGGAAAGAGTCCAACAATAAAANTTCCAGATCCCTTAAGAGNTATGNNTCTGTGACAAAGTAACGCAAGGAATNAGCTAAAAGTTTATTTTCCTTAGATCCTGTAGAATCCAAATAACCAATAAAATGATTTATCTCCTTTTGNGGNGAANGNNNCTTCGATTCTAGCTTATGCATCNTCTGAGAACCAAGAATAGGTGATAAAAAAAGTTTCATTTCATCAATAATTTGAATTTTATTTTCTTGATCACTTGGCAGGAGGTCATTGATCGAAATAGCCTTCTTTACAGTTGGTAATTTTTCAAGATCACTAGAAACTTGCTTTGCTTGATCTAAATCATCAGATACAAAATTAATTGTGTAGTAAGGATCATCCGAATTTTTCATCAACTCTGTAGCTGTAATGTAGGATTCAGTTTCCGGATCCTTTAGATTCATCGGATCAAAATCAAACTCTANCTTGGGAAGNACAACAAAGGTAAAAATGAGACTTAAAAAGATTGTAAAAATAATNACTAGGCGACATCTTCTGTAACCAAATTGGATTAATGTGAGCGTAATGGAGTTTTGNGATTCCTTNNNATNANTNNATNTAAGAGGGAAAATTTTTAAAAANGCAGGTAGCAATAAAATACTTGTGAAAAAAGCAATCACCATACTACCGCCAGCAATAATTCCTAACTCAGCCAGCCCCACATATGCAGTTGGCACAAAAGATAAAAACCCAATACATGCTGCAATGCTTGAAATAGCCATAGCCAGACCTATATTTTTCACTGTGTTTTCCAGCGCCCTTGCATTCCGCCGACCAGCTACGGTTTCTTCCTTGTATTTAAGGCAAAACTGTATAGCCAGATCAATACCGATACCGATAAAAAGAATCACGAAAGCAATCGATATTAAATTTAATTGTCCGACAAAAAAAGTGGCATAAGCAAAAGTCAGGGAAAGTGCGGTAATCAGAAAAAAAATTGATGCAATAACAAGACGAAATGACCTGTATGCAAAAAAAATAAGGATCCCNACAAGAAAAAGAGAGACTATACCCGCTTTAATTGCGCCTTCTAGTGCGCTATCCATCTCTTCCTGTTCAAGAACGATACCACCGGTCAAACGAATGGATACGCTGTTTTCAGGAAAAGGTTTAAGAAATAGAATATCATTGGAAATTTCTCGTATTTTCTGGATTGCCGCAGCTGCCGGTTGCAATGTAGAAAAATCGGTCTTTGGTTTTGCGATTATAAAATGATAATTAAGATTGCTCTGACTATCAGCAAAATTCTCATTCATTAAGCTTTGCCAAGACATTGGTATCTTTTGATATTGATGTGACCTTGGTCTCTTTTGAGATTGATGTTGATATAAGGTCTTCATCATAGAAGAAAAAACACGTGTTAAATCTTTTTCAGGAATACTCTTGTTTTCTACCGCCCGGTTTAAAATTTTAAAGAAATTACCCAGACTCGCATCTGAAGATAAACTGGCAAGAAAAGGTTGGAAGCGAGCCAGATTATCAGAAAGATCCTCTAACTCATCAGTATCCAAATAAAGAAGGCCATTCTGCAGAAAAAAAGGATCATTTTTCGCATCAAAGACAAAGGAAAACAAATCTTTTTCCTTTTTAAGGAATGTGCTTAATTGTTTTGCAACGTCTTCTGAGAGATCCGGGGTTTCCCCTGTAATAACAATTAATATGTTATTTGATAAACTAGGAAAATTACTTTTTAAATTTTCATAATTTTTGCGAAATTCCAGATCCTTGGACAACATATCGGTAGTAGAGGTATTGATGGTCAAATTATTGGAACTATAAATTAATGAGGCAGAAGCCAAAAGAATTGCAGCTAAAAGGATAAAAACCGAAAACCTTTGTGATATAGAAAGAAAGAAATTAAAAAAATTTTTATACAAAGTGTCCTATCGTTTAACTGCTTTAAGATTTACCTAGAAAGCCTTAGGTTATCTATGATAAACGATACTTTGAAAATTAAAATAGATAGATGAACTAAAAAATAATTATTAAAAACAAAACACAACTAAAATGGATCTAAAAATAATAATCAAAACTTCGATATTTCTTGCCACGATAATTGCAGTCGTACTCTTACATACCTCTCAGCTAAACGCAAAGTCAGAGAATCAAGAAGACATAGTAAGTGGATTTCACGAAGCTGTACTGGAATCCATGCAAAAAAGCGGGGAACTGAGTTATCAAGAAAGATATGATCAGCTGGAAGGTGAAATAAAGCAACGATTTAATTTAAGGTATATGTCAAAAGTTGTGAGTGGTCGACACTGGAAAAAGGCAAATGCAGAAACGAAAGAAAATTTTATTCAAACATTTTCTAAATTAACTATCGCTAATTACACATCGAGATTTGGAAGTTTTTCTGGTGAGCGTTTTGAAACAACAGGAATAGTTGACGGCCCAAAAGACTCTAAGCTAATTCAAACAAACTTCATAAAAAGCGATGGAGAAAAAATATCCTTTAACTACTTAGTCAGAGAGTCCGATGATGAATGGAAGATCCTTGATATATTTCTGGAAGGAAAGATCAGCGAATTGGCTCTTAAAAAGTCTGAATATTCGTCAGTATTAAAAGGTGAAGGGTTTGAAAAATTGATTCTGGAAATTGAAAAAAAGATTAGAATTATTGAGGAAAAAGAAAAAAATCACTAAAATTACTCTTTGAAGGAAGGCATCGAAATAAACAATGAAAGCGACTATACATAAAATTAGAAGTTCCAAGATAGTTTTAACAAAGGCTCAACTTTTGAGGTCCGAATTGCAGTCTAAAAAGTTATCTTTCTTTATGGAAGCTCATAATGGAATATCTGCAAAAATTGTAGAGCAGGCTGGGTTTAAGGGTATTTGGGCTTCCGGACTATCAATCTCAGCCGCCTTAGGAGTAAGGGATAATAACGAAGCCTCCTGGACACAAATACTTGAAGTTTTAGAATTCATGTCAGATGCAACAAACGTTCCTATTCTAGTTGATGGGGACACGGGCCATGGAAATTTCAATAATATGAGAAGATTTGTAAAAAAACTCTGTCAAAGAAACATAGCCGGTGTTTGTATCGAAGATAAAATTTTTCCTAAAACAAATTCTTTTATTGAACAAAACCAACCCTTAGCAACAATAGAAGAATTTTGTGGAAAAATTAAAGCAGGAAAAGATAGCCAAACAGACGAATCATTTTCTATCATAGCAAGAGTTGAGGCATTAATTGCTGGATGGAGTCTTGACGAAGCCCTAAGAAGAGCCGAGGCCTACCATAGGGCTGGCGCAGACGGTATCTTAATACACTCAAAGCAAAATAAGCCNAATGAAATTCTTGACTTCAAGAAAGAATGGGGNAACAGGTGCCCNGTAATAATTGTNCCTACNAANTANTTTANAACGCCAACAAAGATTTTTCAGGATGCCGGTTTTTCAATGNTAATTTGGGCTAATCAAAATCTTCGATCATCAATCACAGCAATGAGNAAAACCTCTGAGCTGATTAGAAAAAAACAGTCTGTCACAGAGGTTGAAGATCAAATCACTTCTATGGAAGATGTGTTCGATCTCACAGAAAATCAAGAATTAAGAAAAGCNGAGGAAAAATATCTATACAAATCGGAAAATACGTACCGTAGCGTAATTATAGCGGCTTCTCGTGGAAAGAAACTAAGTAATCTAACTAAAGACAAGCCAAAATGCATGCTAGATATAAGAGGTAAACCTCTGCTTAGAAGATTAGTGTCTACCATGAATAAAAATGGGATAAATGATGTTTCTATCGTAAGGGGTTATAAAAANGAAAAGATTAANTTCCCGTCTTTAAANTACTTTGATAACGAAAGGTTTGATGAAACTGGNGAAGCNTTCTCATTNTTCTGCGCTGAAAAAAAANTAAAAGATAATTGCATTATTAGCTATGGCGACATTTTATTTCGAAGATACATATTAGAGGCGTTAATGGCAGCTGAGGGTGAAATTGTAGTTGCGGTTGATGCCTTAGGAGAAGGACGTGACTATATGAAGTTTGATCGCAAGGTTGATTTAGTACAGTGCTCAAGAAAATTCACAGGAAATTATCTGCTAGAAAGAGAAACGGTCTTCCTAAAAAAGGTTAGTAATAAACTCTCTGCCAGATCGGTACATGGGGAGTGGATGGGACTAATCAAAACCANTAAATTAGGTTCGAAAATTATTTCAGATCAACTCAAAAGAATGAAGACTGCAAAAAAATTGGAAAAATCAAATCTATTAGACGTGCTTAATAACATCATCAAATCGGGACACGAAATTTCTGTAATTTATTTAGCTGGAAACTGGTTAGATGTCGATGATGCATATGACCTAGCCGAAGCAAGAAATTTTACACCATAATGAAAAAATAAAGCCATGCTTATCGGCCAAGATTTTTTGAAACCAGCTAAAGCCATGGGCTTTAACTTTTTTACAGGTGTCCCCTGTTCCTTTCTAACTCCTATAATTAATGCTGTAATAAGCGAAAAATCATTAGACTATATAAGTGCCTCAAGTGAAGGTGAGGCAGTTTCGATCGCTGCTGGAGCTTGGATAGCCGGAAAGAAAACAGTGGTTATGTGCCAAAATTCAGGATTGGGAAATGCGGTTAATCCCTTAAGCTCTCTAAATTATCCTTTCCGNATACCCACGCTCTTCATAACAACATGGAGNGGTCAGCCAAAAATTAAGGATGAACCNCAACATATTCTCATGGGAAAAATAACTCANTCGTTANTTAATAATTTACTGATACCTCACCAACCTTTNCCAAAAACACGAAAAATGNTGGAAAAAATTCTCAAAACAGCNTCAATTAAAATGACNAAAAGTTCTCTTCCTTATGCCTTAATAATGGAAAAAGGNATTATGCANCATGAGGAAATTAAACAACTNCCCTACAAGAAGAATCAAAAAGGAAAGAANCTAGATTTTAGAGATTTTAAAAAAAGACCAGCCAGGATTGAAGCGCTTGAGTCTATTAGCTTCAGTGTACCAAAGAATACTGCAATCATTGCATCAACGGGAAAGTGTTCCAGAGAACTCTTTACTATTCATGACACTGAACAAAATCTATATCAGGTNGGATCAATGGGNTGTGCTAGCTCAATGGGGCTTGGAATCTCATTGAATATCCAAAGCCCAGTTTTAATTCTGGACGGCGATGGAGCGATACTAATGAAAATGGGAACAATGGCAACTATAGGTGCGCATAAACCCAAAAATCTTATCCATGTCATTCTCGATAATGAAACTCACGATTCAACTGGAGGTCAAAAAACTGTATCGCCTTGTACTGATTTTGCTACTATTGGGAAAGCCTGTGGCTATAAAAGATCTTATGCTTGCGATAATCTTNTTGGGTTGCAAAAGGCAATATCAGAATGTTTAAATCCTAAATTACCTTCGGCNAGAATAGGACCATTCTTAATTCACATGAAAATCAAACCAGGATCGATCTCTCCNCTAGGCAGACCCACAATTCCTCCTCACGAAATTTTAAAAAGGTTCAAAAATTTTCTTAAAAAAAACTAGGGTAAATTATTTTCCAGAAGAACAATTGGTCACACCCATCTTTTGCAAAATCAATTTGATCTGCCTCAGTAAATTTCTTACATCTTTCGAATCAATCTGACCAATACAACTAATACGAAATGTATCCAAACGAGATAGTTTACCTGGATAAATTAAAAGCTTTTTTCCCTTTAGGAGATCGTAGAATGAAGAAAAGTTAAATTTTTTATCCTTTGGGTAAAAAAAAGTAGCNATGATGGGTGATTGGTATTGATCGGGAACAAAGCTATCAAACCCCATNTCTCTCATTCCATTTATTAAAATCTTNATATTATTCCTATATCGAAAATTCTTAGAACGGACACCACCCTTACGAAAATGCTGATCAATAGCAGAATCAAGGGCTGCCAGAACATGGGTGGGAGGAGTAAAACGCCATTGTCCGGTTTTTTGAAAAAAGTTCCATTGATCTACAAGATCAAGACTCAAACTACGAGAATGGCCGTGATTTTTAAATAATTTTTTTGAAGCAATCACAAAGCTAACGCCAGGCACTCCTTCAATACATTTATTAGCTGAAGAAATCAAAACACCACATTTGGTTTTTTTTAAATTAATNGGGATTCCACCGAAACTACTCATCGCATCAACAAAAAAATTGCATTTCTTTTTGGAGGCGACGGTAGCCATTGCCTCTAACGGATTTAGNATTCCAGATGTAGTCTCACAATGAACAGCAAAAACATGAGTAATAGATGGATCACGATTCAATAATCTCTCCAAAGCGATTAAAGAATTTTGTTCATAATCATTATTTTTAAAAATAAAAAACTTTTTTTTTAGTTTTTTGCAAATTTTTGCAATTCTCTCACCATATCTACCATTACTCATAATTAATATTTTATCCCTATCCGAAATTAGTGATCCAATAGTGGCCTCGATCGCATACGTCCCGCTTCCTTGGATAGGAACACAAATATGAGTTCTAGGATTGCCGGCAATTCTCAGTAAGCCAGCGCAAATTCTTCTATTGATTCGGTTGACCTCATCATCTCTTGATCCTCGATCTATCAACATTGCCTTCTTCGTTTCCGAAGAAGTATTAGTGGGACCGGGAGTAAAGAGCAAGAAAGGGGNGTTGGCTTTCTTCATGTTTAACNTAAATTCTAAAATTTCTTACTAGAATTGAATAGGCTAAACAATTTTTCTAAATCTTCAACAAATCAAAGTTAATTTGGATCCGCGAAAAATGACTTTTACGCCTGCTCCACCCTTTTCGAATCTCTGGTAAAGGTATTGTGATTGCAGTTGATGGGCTTCAATTTCTTCAGAAACGTAACGAAGTTTTGGATCGCTAATTTCTTGAAAAGCATCATTTTCTTCCTGCACATAATGCACAAGCTCATGAAGCAANATAGAAGTAGCACAAACATCTTCATCAGGTTTCATTCTTTGATCAAGATAGATTTTGCTAGTCCCATCCATAATAAACGGATTTACATACTTAGAATCAGGNTAAAATCCNAATACCGGACAATCCNCCTATGCATGCCATCTGTGATAAAGCATCATGAGAAACTGGAATGATCTCAGGAGCCTNTTCAGGCAAGATATAACCAGAATTTAGGGAAATCCATAATAGCAAGCTAGTGATTAGCTCAGTGGTGACACTCACGGCAACCTTCTCTTTCTATCCCCTTAAGGGATAAAGGAAAAATTGCCTCCCTGTACATAAAGCGAGTCTAGTATAAAAAAGTCTTAAGAATCAAGCACTTTCTNCAATTAATCNTACTTGATATAAGCAAATCTNGGATCATCTGGNGTCCCAGTTAAGGCATCACTACTTTTTTGTGGTATCCANCANACAACTTCTTCGATTTTTTTTGCNAAATCAAAGTCTTTNTCAGTTATTCCTTTAGCAGCATGGTTCATTAGTTTTATTTCTACCCAAGCATANGATGCCGATATATCTGGATGATGCCAAGCTGCCTCAGAAAGGTGTCCTACGGTATTAATAACCATTAAAGTGGATTTCCAGCTATGTGTTTTAATTTTTCTCCTAATCCACCCACCTTCTAAAACCCAATTTGGCAGTTCTTTGCTTAACCTTTCTTTAACTTCTTCATCGCTATATGTTTTCTCGTTTGTTTCTTCAGGCATAAAGTCCTCATTCAAAAAATAATCTACATAACCAAGTATTCAAGATCCAACAAAATATGTAAACTTAGTTAGGTGAAAGAATAAAACAATATGAAGGTAAAACAAAGATATCCTGAAAAGAAAATCACCATTATCGCTCCTGCAAGGCTGCATTTTGGTTTTTTAAATTGGAATCAAAGAATAGATTCAAGCATCGGAAGCTTCGGCATGGCATTGAATAATTTTGTCACAAAAATTACTGTAGAGAGATCAAAAAGATTAATCGTGGAAGGACCGCAAAAAGATCTCGCAAAAAAGCTGGTAAAAAAACTATTAATAAAAAATAATTTTTCCGCTTCAGTTAAAGTTATTATTGAAAAGACCATACCAAATCACGCTGGCCTGGGATCGGGCACACAATTAGCTTTAGCGTTAGGATATTCGGTTTACTCGTTGTTTGGTAAAAAAATTAAAATAAAAGATATTGCAAAGCTACTGGCAAGAGGCAAAAGATCCGGCATAGGAATAGGAGCATTTAAATATGGAGGAGTCCTGGTAGATGATGGAGACCTTTTACAAAAATCAAATTCATATAGAGTCCCGGAAATAATAATCCGAATTCCTTTTCCAAAGAACTGGAGAATCATCCTGATTCTTGATAGAACCATCAAGGGCGTACATGGTAATAGGGAAAGAACCGTTTTTAAAAAACTTCCTAGCTATCCTCNAAAGATTTCCCAAAANTTCTATAAAATATTAATAACCGAAGCCTTGCCATCTTTAACAAAGGAAAATATAGGAAATTTTGGTAAGGCAGTTACAAAAATACAAAAAATAATTGGTGATCATTTTTCAAAATTTCAAGGNGGAAATTATTCAAGTTANAAGGTCGAAAAAGCCNTAAGATGGNTGAATCAGATGGGTGTAAGTGGTTACGGTCAAAGCTCATGGGGGCCAACTGGTTTTGTTTTTGTCAGTAACGAAAAAAAGGCTTTAAGAATTATTGAAAAAGCAAAGAAGGAGTGGAATTATGAAAAAGACTTGAACTTTGTTTTGTGTCGTGGCAGAAATCACGGGTTCAGACATAGATTCTTTTGATAGTGCAATA
The DNA here is from genome assembly GCA_002712065.1 of Rickettsiales bacterium. GTDB lineage: Bacteria > Pseudomonadota > Alphaproteobacteria > UBA8558 > UBA8558 > UBA8558. The sequence goes on from PARU01000008.1 coordinate 73,134, forward strand.
AANTGAGCAAAAAATTTATTTTACATATGATAACCCCTGAAGGNAATTTGAGCCCGTTTGACGTCAATATGGCAATTGATGCAGGTTATGAGGCAGTCATTCCGTATACNGGGGTGCAGATCGAAGATGTAAGCNCATTGGTCCAGGATGCAATCTTTTCAAGAGGNCCCGAAGGCGTAAAGCGTACNGGAATNTTTATTGGGGGTCGTAGCATTGATACTGCAATGGAAATGCTACAAATTACTAAGGATTCAATGGTACCTCCGTTTGAAGTATCCGCTTTTGCAGATCCCAGTGGAGCATACACCACATCAGCNGCAATGGTTGCTTGTTCACAAAACTATCTGCAATCAAAATATTCTAGTGATCTAAAAGAAAAAAGAATTATAGCGCTAGGTGGCACAGGCCCAGTAGGAATTATCGCAGCGATTCTTGGAGCACAAAATAAAGCAAAGGTGACAATAGTTAGCAGCTCCAGCCTAGAAAGATCTCAATCAGCAGCGAAAAAATATGGTGAAAAATACGCAATACCAATCGATGCATCGGATATAGTAGAAGATTCTAAAGGAAGCTCGAAAGAGAAGTTACAAAAATTNCTATCTGATNCAAANATTATCTTTGCAGTAGCCAAAGCCGGGATACAAGTTGTCNCAAAGCAGGACCTAGAAAAAGCAGAAGAATTATTAATAGCTGCCGATGTAAATGCCGTCCCACCNTCAGGTATAGAAGGATTAGATGTNAGTGATGATGGNAAAATTCTTGAACATTCCAAAACAAATGCCTTGGGTATAGGAGCGCTAGCCATCGGAAATGTTAAGTATCAAACACAAAGAAATCTNCTACAAAAAATGATCGNGTCTGATAAACCTATTTATCTAGATTTCATAGATGCATTTGAAGAAGCAACAAAGCACACAAAAAAATAAAACATTCATTATCGTGAGTCTCAGCTCACGTTCACTTGCTGAATCCGCAACTAAAACCGATAATAGTGTCATAGCTTTAGACGTCTTCAACGATCTTGACTTATTAAAGGTTGCAAAAAAAGCCTTCAAAATCAGAAAAGAGGGCGGAAACAATGAATTTAATAATCGAAATCTATTAAATACGGTAAGAAAAATAAGCAATAAATTCCCAATCGTATATGGATCAGGATTTGAGGATCGGCCTAAAATTTTAAAAAAACTTGGGAAAGAACATAAGATTCTTGGAAATAANCATGAAACTNTTGAAAGGGTNAAAAATCCAAAAAAATTCTTCTCCGTATTGANATTGTTTAATATCAATTACCCTGAAACCAGACTCAGNAAACCAAAAAATTTGGATTCCTGGATAGTNAAAAAGATAGGNGGATCTGGNGGTCATCACATAGCATTTGCAAACCGATTAAGTCTGAAAAAANGATCTCAATNTTTTAAAAATNACTTCTTCCAAAAATTTATTAANGGAAGGTATTACAGTATTCACTTCGCTTCTAATAAAGAAAAAAAGAAGATTATTGGTATTACTGAACAGTTACAATCTGCTTCACAAAACGTACGAGAAGAAAAGAATCCATTTTTGCTAAGGAGAGCAATCTATGTTAAGAGCTTTAATAAGCAATTGATGGAAAATCTTTCTACAACAATAGATAAAATTATATCTCATTTTGGTCTAATAGGGTTGAATAGCCTTGATTTTATTTTACCAAAAGATTCTAGAAAAATTCTTGTAACNGAAATCAACCCAAGACCTGGGGTGACACTTGATTTATTGGAAAAATCGACGGGCATAAATTTGTTTGATTTTCACGTAAAATCTATATGCAATAAACATTTTCAAAAGATCGAGGGAAACCGAAGAAAAAATAAAAAAACTTGGGCGATGGAAATTGTTTATACAAAAAAAATTTTAAGATTTAGTCAAAAAATACATTGGCCCACATGGGTAAAAGATATCCCAAATCTTAAAAAATATCTTGGTGATAAAACATATATTAGAAATGAGCGNCCTCTTTGCACAGTTTTTGCTGATGGAAATAACAGAAAGAGTNCATTAAAAAAGCTTACAAATAGAGTAAAGTTACTTAATAATGATCTGATAAAATATTTGACAACTTGATAGTTAGACAACCTGATGAGAATATCTNGATGACGAAAATTAAAGATTGGCCCAGCGTAAATAAAANCTCCCTCCCCCTTGTTGAAGATTTNATTAAAAATTCAACGAATTTCAGAATAGGNNTTTCCAAAGGTCCGCTTGGGTGTAAAATAGTGGATTGTGGAATAAATTATGCTGGTGGNATNAAAGCCGGAATACTCATAACTAAAATTTGCATGGGNGGNTTGGGTGAAGTAGATCTAGCGCCAACCNCTACTTTCAAAAAATGGAATTGGTCGATTAACGTTTATTCATCGAATCCAACGCTTGCTTGCTTGGGGAGTCAGTATGCAGGNTGGAATCTTTCTAGTAAAAAATTTTATTCTTTAGGATCCGGGCCAGCAAGATCTTTAGCTTATCGTGAAAAGCTATTTAAAGAATTAGGATATAAAGATCGTGCAAATAAATCATCTCTGGTNTTAGAGGTCGATCAAGCCCCCCCGAAAGAAATAATAAGCAAAATTGCGAAAGACTGTAAAATACTCCCAAGTAATTTAGTTATTATCTTAACCCCAACAACGAGTCTTGCNNGAAACCTCCAAATCGTCGGAAGGGTTCTAGAAGTTGCTATGCACAAAATTCATGAATTGGGGTTTCCTCTCGAAAAAATTGTTGATGGGTTTGGTCAAGCTCCTATACCTCCCCCCGGAAGCAATTTTATTGAAGGAATGGGCAGAACAAATGATGCAATAATTTACGGTGGTAATGTCCATTTATTTGTTTCAGGCCTAGAAAAGGATATCAAGGATTTNNCTAAAAATTTACCTAGCCGAAATTCAAAAGATTACGGAAAACCATTTGCCAAAATTTTTAAATCCTATAAGGGTGATTTTTATTCTATNGATGGTTCACTTTTTAGTCCTGCGCGAGTAACCATCACCTCTCTTCAAACTGGAAAAAGTTTTTCCTGTGGAGAAATCAATGAAAAGTTAATTAATGCCTCCTTTAGTTCGAAAGCATAAAAAAAAGGTAGTTATTTTTAGTGACTCACCTGATTGGCACGCAAAAAATCTTAAGGATCAATTATCGAAAAAAAATCTAGATGCTCGATTCATTTCCCTATCTNGATGCAGAATCAATACATGTAATAATTCAAGTACAGTAGAAATCCCTGGATTTAAGAATTGTTTACCTGAGGGAGCTATTGTAAGGCTGATAAATAAAGGAACATTGGAACAAATTACTTATTGGCTTGGGATTCTACACGCATTAAAAAAATCAGGAGTCATAATCTACAACAGCCCAGGAACAATTGAAAAAACTGTTGATAAATCTATGACTAGCTTTCTTCTAAACAGAGCTAATCTCCCCACACCGCCAACCTGGGTATGTAATTCAAGGAAGGAGGCTAAAAAGTGGATCTCTACCTTCCTAAGAAAAAGAAGCAAAGTTGTTCTAAAGCCAATTTTTGGTGCCGAAGGTAAGGGNATAAGATTAATTGAAAAAATTAAAGAACTCCCAAATCACGAAGAAGTGAACGGAGTGTATTATTTGCAAAAGTTTATCCATTCAAATAATCGACAAAAAATGTTTAAGGATTGGAGAGTCTTTGTGGTAAGCAAAAAGATTGTAGGCATAATGAAAAGATCCAGCAAACAATGGATAACCAATGTTAGTCAAGGATCAAGATGTAGCGAAGCAAAATTAGATAAAAAAATAGAATCTTTAGCAATAAAGGCTGCGACATTAGTCAAAGCAGACTACGCTGGGGTCGATGTAATCCAAGACACCNGGGGGAAATATTACATTCTAGAAATTAATAGTATACCTGCATGGAAGGGNCTACAATCAACCCTCAATGTTAATATTGCCGGCATTATAGTTGAGGATTTTATAAAAAAAATCAATTCGTCCAATGGCAGNAAACTTAGTAATTAAACAAAATCAAGAAAAACAANATCTCATCAGAGCTGCCTTTAAAAGCGCCTGCATTGCCGAAATAAAAGCACTGAAACCGGGAAACGTTCATATTTTTTCTAATGGTCATGGCATGACTGTTGAGGATTTTATGGTAAGCGCTAAAATTTCAGCTGAAGAAATTTCTGCAATTGGANTATCCTTAGGTGAACGAATATTTAATTCAGTTAGCAAAACAGTCGAACAAGTAGGCTGCAATACAAATTTAGGAATAATTTTATTGTGCGCCCCTATATCACAGGCTCTTTTCTCTAAGCAAGGCGCCATAAATATAAAAAATATTCAGAATAGTCTAAATGGCTTATTGGCAGATTTATCAGTTGAAGATACCAAACTAACTTATAAGGCGATTAGATTAGCTTCTCCCGGCGGCTTAGGAAAAAAAGATAAATACGATATCCAGCAAGATCCTNATACAGGTCTGCTGAAAACAATGCAACATGCAGAAAAATATGATCGCATTGCATATCAATACACACATAAATTTAAGGATATTTTTAATTTTGGCGTTCCTATTATCAAAAAGAAACTTGGGGAAAAATTAGGTCTTAGATGGTCAGCAACAGTAGTTTACATTGCGTTTCTTGCACACCTAATTGACACTCATATAGTGAGGAAATTTTCGGAAAAAACTGCCATAAATGTCTCAAAAGAAGCAAAAATATTAGAAAAATTGGTAAGAAAAACTAAAAAACCNGAAGAAATAATTCCAAAANTAATCAAATTTGACAAAAAATTGAAAAAAAATGGAATTAACCCTGGAACTAGCGCTGATTTGACCGTAGCTAGTCTTTTTGTGACATTATTACAGGAATTTAAAGAATAGATAAAAAGCCNGAATCTAAAAAAATATTGCTTGCAGTATATTTTCATACTAAATAGTATTACTCTAGATTAAATTAATCTTGCTTTAGGGGAAGGATAGAATCCATGGCAAAAGTTACAAAAATGTGCGTTGGCGAATCTCTAAAGGGTGACGGCAACGAAGTAGCACATATCGATTTAATCATTGGCCCACGAGGAAGTACTGTTGAAGGTGTTTTTGCACAAACTCTTTGTAATCAGAGGGAAGGTGTAAATGGTCTTCTGGCTGTTGTTGCGCCAAACCTAATGGCAAAACCTGCTACGGTTATGTTTAACAAGGTTACAATTAAGGGCGCTAAACAAGCCGTACAAATGTTTGGTCCAGCTCAACAGGCTGTTGCGAATGCCGTAATGGACTGCGTAAAGGACGGAACAGTGAGTGTGGCACAGGCTGACGATCTGTTCATCTGTGTTGGTGTATTTATACATTGGCAAGCTGAAGATGATCAGAAAATACATGATTATAATTATGAGGCAACAAAGGAAGCCCTTAAAAATGCTGTTAAAGGCGAACCGAAGGCAAAATCTGTTGTTGCTCAGTATAAAAAAGCTAAACATCCATTTGGTGTTGGTTGAAATGAAAACAACTCGGGCCTTCTTTCGAAGTTGTTAAAACTATTGACGGGTTAGTGCTAGAAGATTAGGTAATAATCCGAATCTCTGTTAAAAATGAAAAGGGAGGCTTCTTCGCCTCCCTTTTTTATTTTGAAGAAAAATCTTTGATTGCACGGCTTGTAAAATTCCCATTGTGAAGAGCTGTAGCTAAAAGTGATCCGGAAACGTTTAGATCACGTAAAATGTTTAGATCCCTAAGACTCCGAATACCGCCCGCTGCATAAACTTTGTTTTTATCAGAAATTTTCATTAAATCCCGAATCTTTTCTAAATCTGGTCCTTTGTCGCTACCTACTCGAGATAATGTCATTAAAATAATTTTTTCAGGCCAGATTGAATGAGTTTTAAGAATTTTCTTGGGACCCATAAATTTGTTCTTTGAATCAAAATCCAAAGAAAGAATTACATTATTGAAAAAAATTTTCTTTAGAGAAGAAAGAAACTTCAAATTCTTTTGAGATTCACTTCCGACTACAATAGATTGATTAAAATCCCGAATCCAAGAAACAGCTTGATTAACATAACAAGCACCATTGTCTAGCCAAAATTTCTTTCCTTCAAATGTTCGGATTATTTTTTTAATAATAACATTATTATTACCTTTCTTAAGAATAGAGTTAATATCGGCAATGTAAAAAGTTCTAAACGGATAGAATGATAAGAGGCCATGGACAACATCAATAGGATTGCTAGTGCTTGATAGGCGACTGACTAGTGGACGATAACTCTTTCTTAAACCCAAATGAGCATGTACAATTCGATTATCCAGAATGTCTATAACAGGTATCAGTTCCATTTTTTGATTACATGAAATTATTTGTTTGTGAATATTTTACAGGCGGAGGACTCATAGGCAAAGACTTGTCTTCAAATTTTATTAGAGAAGGAGAAATGATAATTAAATCCTTATTGGCAAGTTTAAGCAAATTTCAAAAAACCAATCAAGATATAGAATTTTTTTTCGCTCGAGATTATCGATTAAGAACAAAAAAATTTAAAAATTCCTGTTTATATACGCCCAAAAAAAATATATGGAGTTTTTGGGAATCCTGCATCGAAAAAAGTGATGCTTTTTGGCCTATTGCACCGGAGACAGAAAATATACTGGAAAGGTTAAGTCAAATAGCCATTAAAAGAAAAAAAATTTTAATAGGCTCACTTCCCAAAGCAATTAGACAAACGAAAAACAAGTACTTAACGAATAAAATCTTACAAAGAAATCGACTACCAATAATTCCATCGCGTATCTTTAAAAAAATTTCACCAAAATTTTTAAAAAATTTAGAAAAAAAGAACTGGATATTAAAACCTATCGATGGAGCTGGGGCAGACGAAGTATTCATCCTTAATAAAGCAACAAAAAAAATAATAGATGTGATAGAAAAAAAAATAAGAAACAGGATGTTTATTCTTCAACCATATCTTACTGGGCAAGTAATGAGTGTATCCGCCATTTTTGCCAAAGATGACTTTATACCCTTAACCTGTAACAAATTAATAATTAATCCAAGCAAAGGTTCAGTTCACTACCAAAAGATAGAAGTTGGTGGTGCTGAGTTTTTGCGTAATGAGATGACTCGAATTGTAAAAAAAATTCACACTGCTTTCGGTGGTTTACTTGGATATGTTGGGATAGATTTTATAAAAAACAGAAAGAATCTAGTAGTGCTAGAAATAAATCCTAGACTAACAACATCTTATGTAGGATTAGCGCGATCTATAAATTTTAATCCTGTAGAAATTATTCTTAAGCAATTTGATAAAAATTATCAAAATATGCGAGAAGTTAAAAAAAGAAAATTAACGGTTAAAAAAGTGGTGATTAATGTCTCTCGCTAGACATAAAAGGTTTCTTGGTATTGATCTCGGTGGGGCGAATATAAAGGCAGCTCTAATGAATGGCGATAAAAAAGTCATTAAAACAATCCATCTTTATACACCTTTCTGGAAAAATTTAGACGCAGTTAATTCTTCGTTAAAAAAAATTAGAGACGATTTTGGCGAAACCGAATATCAATTCATCACAATGACCGGCGAACTATCAGACGTATTTAAAAATAGAAAAGAGGGCGTCCTCAAATTAACAAAAATTCTCACCGGAGTTTTCACAACGCCAAAATTAAGAATCTTGCTTCATAACATGCAATTCATCTCACCCAGAAAACTAAAGGGGAACTTTTCATCAATAGCGTCCGCTAATTGGTTAGCAACTTCAACATTTGTTAGCAAAAAAATGAAAAATGGGATTTTTCTAGATTTTGGAAGCACAACAACAGACGTAATACCAATAAAAAATTCTAAAGTTATAGCTATTGGAAAGAATGATCATGAGCGTTTGTTCCACAACGAGCTATTGTATACGGGTTTTACAAGAACGCCTCTTATGTCTCTTAGCCGAAAAATAGTTTTCCGAAAGAGAAAGATTCCTTTAATGGCTGAATCTTTTGCAAATACCGGAGATATTTATCGAATACTAAATCTGCTACCAAAAGAACTTGATATTCAAGAAACAGCAGATGGGAAAGAAAAAACCTTTACTGCAAGTTGTCGTAGATTAGCTAGAATGGTAGGGCTGGATAAAGAAAATGCTGACGTCAGTGAATGGAAGAAACTGGCTGAAAATTTTTATAAAATTCAAGAGAGGCTTATCTACAAATCTTGCATGAAGATCGTAAAATCTTTTGACCCAGAAACGGAAATTAACATTGTTACCGCCGGAAGTGGCTCAAAGGTTTTAGAAAAAATTATCAAAAATTTAATATTGGCCCTAGGAAATAAAAAAACGAAGCATTTGCCGATTCGAAATTTTATTTTTCTTAAAAAAAATATCCGAGACTATGAAGTAGCTAGTTGTGCATCAGCAATTGCGGTTGTAGACTTAGGCTTAGATTTGTTTAAATCACGAAATATTTTATGAAATCCAGACAAAGATTCTGCGCATATATCACCTTCTCGTCCTTCATTTCCGCATAGTACTCCACGAAAGCCCATTACGTCAGGATCTAGATCAAGAAGAGTTGATATGTTTTCAATTTTTAATGATCCAGCCAAGCCCGATAAAACTCCACGTTTTTCTGCAATTCTAACAAAATTTTTCAAAGTTTTAATATCTAAGAAATCTATTAATGAACCCGAATCTTTCTTTGCAGTGTCCAACATAATGCCGGAAAATTGTGAACAAAGTAAATCATTTATTAAGCTTATATTTAAACCGTAGTCTGCAAAGAAAACAGCGATAACTTTTGCATTCAAGCGCTTAAGATCTGGGAGAGCCTTTAAGATATTTTCTAAATTTACCGAAGGCATAAACCCAATTTTTATATAATCTACTCCAGTTGCGCTAAAAGNCTCTAAAGTTTTATAAATTTTATGNGCTTCCATAGGAACGTTTCCAACAGTCGCNCTTGTAATCTTCTTNCCAGAAATTAATTTTATTGCTCTATGTATTGCCTCCAGATTCCAAGCACCTAGAATTCCATCAGAGGGGTTTTTGAAATCGATAATATCAAAGTTAGTATCTAAAATTTTTTTGACCTCAGAAATTTCTTTAACACTCGCAAGCAACATTGTCATTTTTTCTTCCTTTTTTTGATAAATTGATTGAATCTATTCATCAGTAGTTTCCAGGCTGCAATTTCTCTTGGTCCCGCTGTTTTATCAACACAACTCTTGTGAATCGCTATTTGTTTACTAATCTCTCCAAAAGGCAATATTCCCAACCTACTGATCAAGACAGAGACCTCAATAATTGCCGACTGCGCGCGATTAAAACCCTGGAATGGTTTATGTGTTTTCTCGTAAACTTTTTTTAAATATAATCTAGGTCTTGTTGAATCATCCTTAATTCTAATAACCCTCACCTCACTATGAGCAAGAGNACCTTTTAAAACAAATCCTTTTATTTTTTTCGCCGGAAAAACTTTGTATTTTCCTTTNCCAACTACTAAAGCAGCNTAGAGATAGGCATCATCGGTATAATTCATTACACNTACAGGATTCTCTAAAAGGTTATCAAGAGTCTTTGAAGGCCTAAAAGGTGCAATAATTAGATCTTTTCCCTTAATAGTAATTCCAAAGGGCGCCATGTGGAAATTTCCTTTTTTGTTGCTTGTGCTAAAAATTATTTCCCTGATCATTATTTTTTATTTTTTTGATTCTTTCTTAACCGTCTGGAGATAAGGGGGTTTTTTATTTTTCTTTTTCGTCTTGCCACCTTTCTTTTATCATAATTCATCGAGGAGCAACCCCAATCTAAATCCTGATCTTGTGCATACCTTTTTCCTAACTCCCATGCAATTTGTGCCTTAGCTAATTCAAATCCCATATAAAAGGCATGCGAAGAATCATCGTTTAAAGATAATTTAGGAAATATTTTAAATGGATCAATCTCCCGCCATAAACCTTCCTTATTAAAAACATTAATGCCCTCTTTGGTAACATAAATTCTAAAATTACGATCCTTAATCATCTTGGCCATTTCCTTCACTTCTTGAGAGGTAAATGAAAAAGGCTTGCGGTCATGCAAAGCCATAAGTTCCTTGCTAATACCCAAGGGTAACCTTTCATTCTTCTTGGCGTAATAAGTTATTCTTCTAGCCAAATCAGCTTCTCGAACCGCATGTTGACAATGTTCGCTGACCTGGACAACAAGCACCGCACCTATATTCAATTCTGACACAATCCCCATTAACAACGCATTAATCCCCGTTGTATCTGCATCAGTTAATTCTGTTAAATTGCCTATCCCCATAAAAATTTTGGCCTTGGGAAAATTGCGCCTTACTTCCCTATAACGATAAATAGATTCCGTAAAACCATAGTGAATCGGATCTAATATGGGATCTAAGTAAAATGGTCTTTTAAAAGATTCAAATTTTTTAGCTACTCTGTATAGTGAATCCAAATCACCTGGAGAGGAAGGAATAAGAACAGGAATCGATTTAATCTTTCCAGCAATATGGATATTTCTTTCGCTTAGACTTAGAACATAATCCGCGCCTGCTCTTCCACCTCTTAATAATTCTTGATCGTTTGCCGAATCAACGCTGACTTTAAATCCTTTTCTTTTTAAAGCTCTAACAGTTTTTTCCAAATGTGGGAATTTTTGATCAGGCAAACAACCCAGATCTATAACATTGCTTCCTTGCTTTTTATAGATCGAAGCGCGTTCTAAAATTTCATTCACACTTAACATTGGAGCATTAACAATTTCAGAAAAAATTTTACAATCATATCTGCTGAGATCTGGTTTATTTTTACCCTTGCCAAAAAATTCAGGCAAATCCTTTAAATCTTCTGGACCCCGCTCTACATGGGTTTTATAAAAAGAACTTAACTCGTCAATATCCCCATGAAATAAACCAGGAAGTAAAATTTTTTTTGCTCCCGATTTGTTAGGAACTCTTCTTTGAATAAGCCTAGAAGTCATCAAAGCAGCAACGCTAATTCCTATTTGCCTAACTTCGAAATTAAAATCCTTATTGCTAAACGATTTTAGAATTTTCTTTAGCTGCTTTTCAGCTAACTTTCCCGTCAGGAATAGAATTTTTTTAGCCATATTTCTCTTTTTTCTATTTCCTGTTTTAATCCATTCATACTATCTACAACTTTCGTCTGCTTAAATTTTTCAAGCTTTTTTACATTCGTTAGATCAATTTTTCTGGGAAAAACCTTAACCATTCCTTTTGGAGCCATGCTTTCTAATTCAGGGGCAGTGTCACACGCAAAGCAAATCGAATAAGTTCTACATTTACCAGCTTGTGCAAAAACATTCGTCGCCAAATTATCGGAAATGCCGTAAACACATTTGGCTACCGTATTAGAAGAAATTGGTGCCATAACAAGAGTGTGATAAATTCCTTGGTAAAAACGACCAACGGGTACTGCGCTCGCTGTGTTATCTCTAAAAATTCTTGATTCCCCAGGAAGAGAATTATTTTTTTTATACATTCTTAAAACTTCTTCCGCAGCCTGACTAACAAAAATATCCACTCTGTTCAGACCGGATATAATATCGATACATTCATCAAAAAAATGACCGGATCCAGTTAAAGCCCACGCCCAATATTTATCCTTACTATTCTTAACCATTTTTATTTAGCAAAAATTAATGTTTAAAAGTTTGAAGTGTTACACAAATAAAATCAATCATTTAGGTTAATCCTAAGCCCCAATCTTTTCCTATTAAAATCTTCTAAAGAAATTTCTTTCCATTCTTTTGGACCCAAACAATAAACATCGAGTTTAGCTTTTTTTGCATAAGCCTTGAAACATCTATCTATTATATTTCTTTTTTGCAATTTGGATAATCCCAGATCACTTCCTGGTTTAATAAGTTTTCTAATATTTGCAGATTTAACTAAAATAAGATTCTTTGCGCCAATTTTTTGACAAAACCATGCAGATATTGAATCTGAGGTAAATTCCCAATTCCTCTTTACATCTCTTGAGTTGCGAATCATTTTTGATGATAAAAAAATAGGAACACCGTTCCCACGAAAAATTCTTTTTACAGAATTAATATCATCCGCTAATTGAAGTTTTTTAAATTTTGATAATAAGAAAAGTCCATATTGCTCGGTTGAAAGCGTGGCTAATCTATGAGCTAGATCATTATCAAAGCCAATTTTCTTTTGTAAATTTCTGATATGATCAGCAAATATTCCTCCCCCAGGAATAATAATAAAATTTATTTTTCTTCTAAGTTTATAAAACACACCCAACCATTTAACCAACTCTGGGCTGCGAGCTAAACTACCGCCAAGTTTTACTACCCACATCTTGGATTCCCTAATAAAATTTAGGACTTTTCTGAAGAAGGTACTGAGCCAAATGCAATGGTTTTATTAACATTCAAAATTGAATTCTTGGAACGTCGCTCTATTTCAATACCTGCACTTTTTGATTCCTTAAAGACCTCGAGTTTTTCTATTCTAATTTTTGCAATATAAACTCTGTTATCAACCAAACACATTTTAGAAATATCCTCGGCCAACGTCTCAATTAACCCAACATGTCCTTTTCTTAGAATTTTCTTAATTCCTTTAACAATTTTTTCGTAAGAAACAACGTTTTGAATTTTATCTTTTGCAAATCCGCATCTATCGTCAACCATCAAAACAACATTTATGCATATTCTTTGCTCCTTTTTTTTCTCATGAGAGTGTATTCCAATAAGAGCAGGCAAAATTAAATCTTTCACGAATACCTCGTAATATCTGTTCGCTATATATGCCAATTGAGAATTAGTTTTCTCAGCCTTCTTGGAAGCGCTCTTAATCAGACTTGGTTTATTTAAAAACTTTCTCTTCATAATCATATTCTTTCTAAAAGAAACAAAGCTAGCTGATAAATGTAGCAAAAAAACTTAAAATCTCATATAAATGATTAAAATTTATGTCATCTGTATAACATTAGGTGTTTAAATATCTGTTGTTTTTTATNGGATTATAGAGTGAGAAAAATAAATATACTTATTGCGTTTTTAGTGTCATCCATTTTCTTGGGNTCTTATTCGCATGCTGAAGAAAGTGATGATACTTTTTCGCATGCTGAAGAAAGTGATGATACTTTCTGGATGGCTGACGAAGAAGATCTTTCTTTTNCGAATGAGTTATTGTTTGTCCGAAAACATCTCGATGNAGTTACTGAGGCTACACAATTTTACTACGATTTTAAACGATCGGGATCTTTACTAGATGCAATCGAAGATAAGGTTGTTGTCAAGATAGTAAAAATTTTACCTTCCGGTAAAAAAGATGTGACAACACGCTTTCTAAGCGGGAGATATAAAAAGCGATATGCTGCGCAATATCGTCGTAGTCAAAATCCAATCTTTATGTGGTTTTTTGAAAGAGATGTTGTGGAAATGCAAAGATATACTGGGGGTAACTCCTTGTTTTTTCGTAACAGAATCCGGCAAACGCTTGCTGGGAAATCAAAACTAGGGGGAGCTGCTAAGACGAAGCCTGTGAAGTTTCAATTTGAAGGAAAAGAATATGACGGAACGGAAATACGCCTGCTTCCCTATGAAGGCTCGATAAAAATAAAACAATATCCTAGGTATGAGTCAAAGTCCTATANACTGGTGCTTTCAGAATCAATTCCCGGTGGTTTTTACTCTCTATCAAGCACTGTAGAAAGTTCAGAAAAAGGAATACTCATTGATGAGGTTTTGACATACAAAGGTATTGTCAAATCTGTTAAAAAAGAAATAGTGAAAAAATGGTCTTTTTTTGATATTAGATCTTGGCCCATATTTAATTAAAAGAGGTAAAACATGTTTAGAAAAAAATTAATTCTAGCTCTATTAGTTCTTGCTCTGATATNTACGACTAAGAATGTTACTGCAAAAGGAAAAATGAACGATTTTCCGACTGAAGCTCGGGCAGAATATATTTTTGCATGCATGCATTCAAACGAACTTAGTCCGACTTTTTTAAAAAAATGTTCCTGCGGTATCGACAAGATAGCCAACAGATTATCTTACGATGAGTATTTGCACGCTGAAACAATAATGAGANTCCAGCTAGAGAATAATCCTCGTGCNGAAGCATACAAAAGCGTAGGCATNGCTAAAACTTCTCTAGATAANCTCTTTCGCGCTATGGCGGCAGCTGAAATTGAATGTTTCTAGTAAATCTTAAGACTGCGAATCAGAATCTGAGGAAGTTGAAGTAAAGCCTGACGCGGGCCAGTTCTTCTCGTATGTCTTTCCATCCAAATCACCAACAAAGATTTTGAAGGGCTCGTTTTTTTTAGCAAAGTGAAAAATAACTGTGGGGTCTTCGCTAATACTATTCCCCATATCCATAGTCATCAGAACATCATTTCCAAGACTAACTTGAACATCATTTACAAAATTTGCAGGAATTTCAGTACGTGAAATTTGGTTAAACTGCAGTCCAGAATAATTGGGGTGCCTAATCATGAATTTTGCTTTACCTGATTCTTGATCATCAGGCATACCAAGAATCTTTAATTTCATATTACCCTTAACTTTTTCCGCTTCTTCCATGCCACTCAGACTAGGGGCAGAACAACCTCCGGCTGCTTTAACAAAATTTGCTACCATATGAAGTTTTCCATCACTGGTTTCAGCGATTGCTCTAACATAGGTATATGCATCGATACGTATTCTAGTCGAGATTGAAGCAGAACCGTTATCAGGAGTAAAATGAAAAACTGCAGCAATTGGATCGGGATTCTGATCCACCGTCAAAGTCAAAGATTTAATGTACCGATCTTTAGTCTGGGGAACCAACGCGTTTATCGTAATTGGAACAATAGCCGCATCCAAAGCCCGNTAAGGNGTTTCTATAGTCAACAGCCCAGATCCATCTGCAATCACTTTGTCGGAAAACAAAGCCTGTCGTATAGTATCCCATGCTTCATCATCATCAACGGCAAAAGCGGGAAAAGAAAATAAAACCCATACCGANAAAAGTGAGGCAAAAACTAATCTAGTTTTTTTGCAATAGATCATAGCCNCATCTTATAGATATACAGGAAGATAGTGAAGGNTTTTTGCAAAAACANTCTAAAAATTTTGATATCTGAATATAAAGANNCAANGTCATTTAATACATATATAATGTATCNCCTAAATTTNCGATGCNCTACATATGGTGATCAGAGNNTCTATACAGCTGGCGAANNNNTNGNAAAGNCCAAAAAATCTCAAAAAATACCCAAAAAATCTTTGATCAGAGTCCTAAAATGCCTTGGAAAAAAAGGTTGACGTTAAGCGAAACAAGCTATCTAATCGTTNTCAGGGTTGGATAGGTTTGGGAGGAAGAGAAATCCAAATANTAGTTTCTGTGTCTTTCTAANACCANGNGTAAAAACCCAAATTAAACCGTTCGGGGGATACTGTTTTTCCCTTGAATATATCGAACACACTTTAAATTGGGAGGAAATCTCTATGAAAAGTGTACTTAAAGCAGCTGCAGTTGTTNCTGCTCTTGTTGTTGGCGCTGGCATTGCCTCAGCTAACGATGAGTTGAAGANACTATCTGCNGATGANAATAACTGGGCTATGCCTACTAAAGANTATGCCGCTACTAGGTACAGTAAGCTAGACCAGATTAATAAGGGCAACGTTGGAAACATGCAAGTAGCATGGACNTTTTCTACCGGCGTTCTCCGTGGTCACGAAGGTGGACCTCTTGTTATTGGTGATGGCTTTCTTTATATCCATACAGCTATCCCTAACAAAGTCTTCAAACTTGACCTGAACAATAATGCTGCAATTGCTTGGNCATACAACCCTGTTAAGGGNGGTAAGTATCCAAGTGGTNNNGCTATGGACCGTGTTATTTCAGTTATGTGCTGCGATAACGTGAACCGTGGTGTGGCTTATGCAGACGGCAAAATCTTCTTGCATGCTGCAGACACAAGCTTAATTGCCCTAGATAAAAATANTGGNAAGGAAGTTTGGGTTGTAGAAAACATGCATGCCGGTAAAGGTAAATACGCTGTATCTGCTTCGACAGGTACTGGTGTTCCTTTCATTGTTAAAAATCTTGTAATGGTTGGTTGCTCGGGCGCTGAGTTTGGCGTGCGTTGTAACTGGACTGCTTACAATCTAAAAAATGGTAAGCGTGTATGGCGTGCTTACTCAATGGGCTCGGATAAGGATATTATTGCTGATCCGAACAAGACTACTCATATGTTGAAACCTGTTGGTAAGAACTCTAGTACAAAAACATGGACTAAGGACCAGTGGAAAACAGGCGGTGGCTCTATTTGGGGTTGGTACGCTTGGGACGAATCACTAGACCTTATCTATTACGGTACTGGTAACCCATCAACATGGAACCCTGTTGTTCGCCCTGGCGACAACAAGTGGTCCATGACTATTATGGCTCGTGATCCTGANAATGGTANGGCAGCATGGTTCTATCAAATGACTCCTTACGACGAATGGGATTATGACGGTGTTAACGAGATGATTCTTGCTGACGTTGCAGGAAGAAAAGCCCTCGTTCACTTTGACCGTAATGGTTTCGCTTACACAATGGATCGTGCAACTGGTGAATTGCTCGTAGCTGAATTTTATGATCCAGCTTCTAACTGGGCAACTCATGTTGACATGAAGACAGGACGTCCACAGGTTATACCTGCGAAGTCCACAGCTACTCAAGGTGAGAACGTAAATACTAAGGACATTTGTCCTGCTGCTCTTGGTTCTAAGGACCAACAGCCAGCTGCGTACTCTCCTCTAACTGGTCTTTTCTATGTTCCAACAAACCATGTTTGCATGGACTACGAACCATTTAAGGTAGACTACGTTGCAGGTAATGCATACGTTGGCGCGACCCTTAGTATGTTCCCAGCACCGGGTGGTACACATCTAGGTGCCTTTATTGCTTGGGACGCTGCTAAAGGTAAGATTGTTTGGTCCAATGCTGAGCCTTTCTCAGTTTGGTCAGGCGTTCTAACTACAGCTGGCGGTATCGCATGTGTCGGTACACTTGAAGGNTACCTCAAGTGCGTTGATCAGAAAGATGGTAAAGAACTTTATAACTTCAAAACACCATCTGGAATCATCGGTAACGTAAATACATGGGCACACAATGGCAAACAGTATATTGGTGTACTCAGTGGTGTTGGTGGTTGGGCCGGAATCGGTCTTGCTGCTGGACTAACTGATCCAACTGCTGGTCTTGGCGCTGTTGGAGCTTATGCAGCTCTATCTAACTTTACGCAACTTGGAGGCGTACTAACTGTCTTCCATCTTCCGTAANTAAGANACGTTTACAAAAATAGCCCGGCATTTTCGGATGTCGGGCTTTTTTTTAGCCTTGAATNTTTAGAAATCCTCTTGAAAAGAGACAATCAAGGGTATAGGTTTTTTACTATCAAAGAAATGATCTTAGGGGAAAGGGAAATGAGAATTATGTTAAAGCCTGTAAAAAAGAATACTCTTCCTGTGTTCGTTATAGCACTTGTCTTATTGTTTGGGCTTGGGTTAATCTTCCCGTTGGCAAAAGCCGATCATCACAAAAAGGCATTTGATTTTGACACAAAAGAAAGAGCCGTAAACACCTCAAGTGACATGGACGAAGAAGGATATAACAAAGAGGGTGAGCCTCAATACTATGTCAAAGACAATCTACTCGATCTGACAACTTTCAATGGCTGGAGGCGTTATCACGCTGCGTGTCACGTTTGTCATGGTCCTGAAGGTAGGGGAAGCTCGTATGCTCCAGCACTGCGTGAATCTCTACAGTTCCTGTCATGGGATGATTTTTTCGCCGTCACAATTAACGGAAGAGATTCAACCCAAGGTGCTCAAGTGGGCAACGTAATGCCAGCTTTTGGAGATGACCCAAATGTTGTAGGTCATTTAGAAGATATTTACCGATATCTTAAATCGATGGCTGATGGTGCCCTTCAGCATCCTCCACCTAAAAGGCCAAAAAAACTTGAAATGAAGGACTGGCCTCAACACGCTAAAACTAGATTTGAAGAAAACAGAAAAAAGTAAATAGCAATATACTTTTAAATAAAAAAACGGCCATCTAATTCCATAGATGGCCGTTTTATTTAAAACAACTAGAATTTTCTGTTTTTTTCATTAAATTACCTCTCATGAAAAATATAAATAATTTATTCGCATTCATTTTGTTAACAGCAACGCTCCTAATAACAGCGAGTAATGCCAAAGCAAGAAGCAAAACTGCTATCGAAGCAGTTGATCCCAAACATTTAAGAGTTTGTGCTGATCCAAGAAATTTACCATTCTCAAATAGAAAAAAAGAAGGCTTTGAAAACCAAATTGCTAGCCTCCTGGCTAAATGGCTAGACAAACCATTAACTTATACTTGGTTTCCTTCTGCTATCGGTTTTGTTCACAACACATTAATGAAAAAAAAATGTGATGTGATTGTTGGAATTCCCACAGGTAGCCCAAAAGTTCTGAATACGAATCCATACTACAAATATGCCTACTCGATTATTTACCGAAAGGATTCAGGAATTAAAGTTGACAGGATTGATCACCCAGAAATGGCTAATCTTCGTATAGGGACAATCGCGGGAACTCCTCCAAATATTGATCTTCACGCATTTAATTTAATGTCACGTGTACGCCCTTATAACCTGACTTACAATACTCTCGTCGATAATCCTAACGAAAGAATGGTTGAGGATTTGAAGAGCGGATTAATAGACATAGCTCTACTCTCTGGCCCAATCGGTGCTTATTATACGAAAAAACACGGGCTAGACGTATTAGTTATTCCGATGAAAACAATTAAGCGAGGAGGAAAATTAAAGGGGTTAGGTAGAAATGATTACTTCATGAGCATGGGGGTGCGGCCTGGAGAAATTGACTGGAAAAGAAAGTTGAATACATTCTTAAGAGAAAACAAAAAAGAAATTAAAAAGATTTTAGAGGATTTTGGAGTTCCAACCATACCTATGAGAAAAGGAATCAAAGAAGATTAAAACGGACTGTTAAATTCTTTGCCAATTTTTCTATAAATGAACTCTGGAGGTTCTTTTTTAGCCTCCTCAGCAGCCATTCCAAAAATCTTCTCGTGCAGAGGTGAAAGATCACAAGCAGGATCTGTATTTTTTGCATCACCGGTTAACGCAAAAGCCTGACAACGACAACCTCCCCAATCTATTTCTTTTTGATCGCAGCTTCTGCAAGGTTCCGGCATCCAATCGGTTCCCCTAAAAGCCTTGAATGCTTCTGAATTCTTCCAAATCCATTCTAGAGAATGCTCCTTTACAGAATCAAAGGTCAAGGAAGGAATAGACTCAGCCGCATGACATGGAAGAACCAATCACTTAGGGTTTATATTTAAAAAACGAAGACCCCAACCACCCATACAAACCTTCGGGCGTTTGGCATAGTAATCAGGTATAACATAATCTATCACAAGAATTCCTTTTAGACGTTTTCGTGCTGATTCTACAATCTCTGTGGCTTTATCAAGCTGTGCAGGGGTGGGGATAAAAGCTGCGCGATTCTTCAAAGCCCATCCGTAATATTGAACTTGTGCTACTTCCAAACGTCGAGCACCAAGCTTCTGAGCCATTTCAATCATTTCCTCTAAATGCTCAATATTCTGCCTATGCATAACTGCATTAATAGTCAAAGGTAAGTCTACTGCACGAACCCATTTAGCTACCTGTAATTTTTTTTGATGTCCTCCCTTAAGACCGCCGATATAATCCGCATTTTTTTCCTCAACATCATCAAAACTAACTTGAACATGTTCCAGACCTAACTCAGCTAATTTTTTTAAACGTTCTTCATTGATGGGATATCCGGCAGTAATCAGGTTACTGTAAAGTCCAGAATCTGAAGAACACTTTACAAGATCTTCCAAATCCGTGCGAACAGATGGNTCTCCNCCAGAAAAATGAATCTGATGGATACCCATTTTTCCNGCTTCTTTAATAACTTTCATCCATTCTTNAGTAGTTAGCTCATTTTTTGCTGTCTCTAGCTCAAGAGGGTTTGAACAATAAGGGCACTGAAATGGNCAGCGGTGAGTAAGTTCTGCAAGCAATGCAAGTGGTGCTTTTTCAGTATGCGAACCGTTNGTTGAGTGATCTGTATTATTTGTGTNATCACTTCTATTGTTCATCAATCTTGCCCCTCATTAACAGTCACCATGAAACCTTTATCAGCCAAATCCTGTATTAANCCAGTTACATCGCGGGAAATCACTTCACGCTTGGCTTTATACTGTGCTGTTAGTTTATCGANTATACNCCTTATTGTACTTTTACCATCACAAAATTTTAAGATTGCGACNGAAGTCTCATCNGGAACCATTAATTTTTCCGGAGCGAGTACAACCCATTGTTCACGTTGTTTATTAAATTCTAATTTAACATGGGACGAAAATTTAGGCACACTCTCCTCACTTATCAAAATTCGATCTTTCATCAAAATCCTCTGGTTTAAAAGCTCCTGGCGGGATATGCCCATTTACATAAGCATGGTACAACGCGTCTTGTTGTAACCACAAAACCTCCGTTTTAAACCTCAAAGCATCACAAACAGATTCTTGCTCCTCNCTAGTTCTCGCATTCTCCAAAGCATAGCTCAAAACATAATCAGCGTCTTTTGTAGCTTGGGTCAGTCTTTTCTTAAAATATGCCATTACGTCATCGTTAATAAAGCTNTAATTTTCTAGCATTCCCGAAATTCGTTCCTTATGGATAGAAGGCGCAAAAAGCTCTGTTAAAGAAGATGTAATTCCCTCTATCAATGATCTTTCTTTGACAAAATGAACGTATGCATCAACAGCAAATCTGGTTCCTGATAAAATACCTTTNGTCGAAACAACATACTCTCTGTCTAAGCCAAGACCGTCCGTTAACTTAAACCATCTATCAAGCCCTCCNGGCTCTCCAGATTTCCCATCATGATCGAGAACTCTAGAAATCCAAATCCTTCTTAATTCCTGATCTTTCATTCTGGACATCAATGCCGTATCCTTGATAGGAATATTGCACTGATAGTAATATCGATTCAAAGACCAAGCCTGAACTTGACCTTTATTTAGTTTTCCTCCGTGGAGAAGTTTATGAAAAGGATGTAAGTCATGATATTGTTCTTTCCCAATCTTTCTAAGTTTTGCCTCAAACTCCTTTTTAGTCATCAAATCACCGCTCATCACAAAACTAACTCCATTCCATCATAACTAACCTCCCATCCAGAATTTTCCGCAAACTTTCTTTCTTCGGATCCTTTAACTAAAATCGGATTTGTAGTGTTAATGTGNATAAAAACTTTTCTCTTCACNTCAATATCTTTAAAAACCGCTATAGTTCCTCTAGATCCAGAATTGCTCATATGTCCCATCCTTTNCCCAGTTTTGACGCCCACTTTACTAACTATCATTTCATCATCTCTCCACAGAGTTCCATCAAAAAGAACAAGGGGGGAGCCTTTTATTTTTTTCGCAAGATCTGTAGTCATATTAGCGCAAGCAGGTATGTAATAAAAAAATTCTTCTTTATCTTTGCTTGAAATTTTAAGAGCAATCGTATCCTCCTCAACGGTTCCAAAATTCTTCCCAACTTTTTTATCTTCAAGCCAAAGAGCGACCTTGCCAGGAACAGAAAATGGCTCAACGAATAAACCTGTTGGTTTTTTATTTTTTGTGCGCAGTTCAATTTTTTTATTCAATAGTAAATCCCTTCGATCAACAAATTTTGGATTAAGAACATTAAAAATAGCGTTCTGCTTTAACACAGACTGAACCCTTTTGGTTGCATAAATGGCCAAAGGATAACTTTCTCTCAAGGTTAAAAGTCCGGCAACATGATCAACATCNCCATTAGTCAAAACAGTA
Source organism: Rickettsiales bacterium (assembly GCA_002712065.1). GTDB lineage: Bacteria > Pseudomonadota > Alphaproteobacteria > UBA8558 > UBA8558 > UBA8558. The sequence goes on from PARU01000008.1 coordinate 94,994, forward strand.
CCTAAAATTGGACTGTGCCGTAAACCATATGATGGATCGGGATGTAATTGTTTATGGTCTTGAATCTGTGATCCAAGATCAGGGGAAGCGTTGAATAGGAACCAATTCCTCTCATCCACACTAACCGCTATTGATGATTGTGTTCGTCTAGAAGTGCCAGGCTGCCGACTCCTCACTGCCCTGCTAACCTCAGCATTACAGTTCCACTGTGGGGAACCTCCACCAGCGCCTGAGCCTAAAACCAATACCTTTAACATGAGCCTTCATCCCCTGTTATAATGAAAAACCCCCGGGTCAAAAACACCGGGGGTTTCACAATTAGTTTAAGCTTAAACTAAAGACAACAATTATGCTTTAGCACAAGCGTAACTGTTAATTTCGAGACCTACAGAGATCTCTTTAATTTTTGGAGTAGTCCACATAGTATATCTCCATATATTTAGTTAATATTCACCCTATTTCTAGGATGTGCGAAGCATANCATACGAATATGAACCCATAATGAGNGTCTCGTTCATCTTGTGTTAATAAAAATATATAATTAATACAGATACTTANAAGATAATAAGCTATTGGAGATGCTTCAAAATTATTCTTGATCGAATCGCTAATCTTTCTAGCGCAAGCACAGGTTCATCACAAATATATGGGGTTAATCTCGCTCTTTCNTCATGTACACGTGCATTCCACTCCAATTTCTTACTTTGCTCTAACATCTCGGGATCTTGGTATAAACGAGCTGTATCTGCCTTACCNGTACGAAGTTTNCTAATCTCGCCAGAAGCATCNGAGATGCTCCCTGTANTNTCNCTCTGTCGTTCAACAAACNTTTTAATTCCCTTNATTTGAATTCTCCTTAAAGCATTCNTTTTTTCGAATAATCCAGCAAATACTAGAAGCAGTTTTTTCTTCTTATTGCCGGAAGCTTTACTAACAAATTGATCGATTATTGCTGTCACCTCTTCTTCGGTAAGAATAGCCTCATTTAACTCTTCAACGATATTATATACTTCCTCATCCTTCCACCAATCCTTGATTTCTTTATCAATTGCAGGTCCTGACCAAACAGCTGTAAGGGAAATCTCCGGAACTAAGATTTGATCACACGGCCAATTCTGATCTCCTGCTGTTTCTTCAGAAAATGCGGTAAAAGAACCTCCAACCAATAACAATAAAACTAAAGAAAACAGAATATATCTTCTAAAATGCATAACACCTCTTCGTTAAATTTTACTTTACAATAATCTTTCCTACCATCCCCTTAGACTCCAGTCCTCTTATTTTAAATTCATAAAATCCCGGTCTGATAGGGACGAAAAAAATTTCAGCTTCAGCGGCATCTTCGAATTCCAATTCATTAATGACTGAAGCTTTTATCTCCACATCTCCAGCCTCTATCTTTCTTATCCATATATTCCTAAAAAATTTAGGTGCAACAAAAGCGTATTCTTTAAAACCTAAACTTTTAATCTTCAGTCTATAAGCACGTCCTGTTTCCAGTTTAAATTCCTTGGTAGACATATCATAATCTCTGCTTTCTGAACCCAAGATTAATTCTAAAGGATGAGCTTTAATCGCTAGATCACCCTTAGCAAAGATCTGGCTAGACGAAAATAATATCAATGAAACAAAAATTAGTACATATTTTTTAAAAAACATCATTTAGAATTCTTTCAACTAATCTGCAGATATTTTCTTTCGAGTAATGAGACCTCTGCTTGGATCGTACCCATATACTGCCAATGATAAAAAAATTATAGTTGCTATAGCCGTATATGCAAAAGATGTCCAGTTCATTTGACCGTACAACGCAAAACGAATCAACTCTATCGCGTGGGTAAATGGGTTGAGCCAGCATAACTCATAAAGCCATTCGCTTGACTCTTTCATCTTCCACAATGGATAAAGAGCTGATGAAGCAAAAAACATAGGGAATATTACAAAATTCATTACTCCAGCAAAATTTTCTAACTGTTTTATCGCAGAAGAGAGAAACATTCCAATGGAACCAAGCATTAATCCTGAGAGCACTAGAGCTGGCAACAGAGAAAAATAACCAAAAGCAGGTGGCTCAATCTCCCAAAACCAAGCGATCGCTAAAAAAGTGTAGACTTGAACAATTGACACCGCTACTCCAGCGAATAGTTTTGATAATAAAAGAAACCATCTTGGTAATGGGCTAACCAATAATGTGCGCATACTTCCCATTTCCCTATCATACACCATAGATAAGGAGCTTTGCATTCCGTTAAAAAGTTGAATCATTCCTATAAGCCCCGGTGCAATATAAACTTCGTATAATATGTAAGTTTCATAAGGTTCAATTATAGAAATACCCAAAACAGATCTGAAGCCAGCAGCAAAAATTACTAGCCAAACTAAAGGTCTAACTAAAGCCGATAAAAATCTTTCTCTCTGGTTAACAAAGCGCAAACCTTCCCTTGTAGTTATTCCCCAAAAGCAACGCAGGTAATGTAAGAAGGTCATATTTTTTTACCCGATTTAATTATTAAATTAAAAGCATCACGAATATTGGAGGTATTAACTTTCTTATTAATTTCCTCAACAAAACCAGAAGCTAGCACTTCGCCCTCGTGCAGAATAACAACCTTCTCCCCCTCATCGATTTCATCAATTAGGTGAGTTGCCCACAAAACAGCAAGTCGATCTTTATGGCATAAATTTCTTACATGCTCGAGTATCGCCTGACGACTACTAACATCAAGACCCACTGTAGGTTCATCCAAAAGAAGCATTTCGGGCTTGTGGAGAAGGGCCCTTGCGATTTCTACCCTTCTTCTTAACCCCCCACTCAACTCTCTTATTTTTTTCTTCAGTTGATCAAGAATTTTCATGCGACTTAATTCTTCCTTCATTCTTTCTCCTGCAAGCTTTTTACTCAGACCATGTAGCGATGCATAGTAGTAGAGATTTTGTGCAACGGTTAAGTCTAAATCCAAAGTTGGTTGTTGAAAAACGACACCAATTTTTGAAAGTGCCCGTGAGGATTGCTTATGAAGATCAAAGTCAAATATTTTTATAGATCCACTTCTATTGTTGTAAAGTCGCGTAATCAATGAATATAGGGTCGTCTTTCCCGCGCCATTAAGACCAAGAAGAACGGTAAAATCACCGGGAAAAACTTGTAACGTAGCGTCCTCAAGAGCACATAACTTACCAAAATGATGTGTTAAATTGCTGACACTCAAAGCTGGCGCCTTGTCATTAATTACATTATTGCTCATTTCTTAATGACCACACCCCAAGGGAATCTACCAACTTTAATCGATTTAATCGTCTTCATTTTTTCTATGTCTATGATTGAAATATCGTTACTGACACCATTGGTAGAAATTAAACGCTTCTCATCGGGTGTAAAGGCAAGCTGCCATACTCGCTGCCCAACGAGCAAATATTTTAAAACCTTTTTAGTTTTTTGATCTATTACAGCCACTCTGCTAGACGGACCAAGAGCAACAAAAGCGTACTTACCATCACTAGCTAATTGAATTCCTACCGCCTGAATTGAATCTTGATTTACACCAGGAATTTTAAAATTAATCTTACTTTTAATTTTAAATGTTTTTGGATCAATGATGCTAACTGTGCCGCCAACCTCTGCCGAAACCCAAACTTCAGTGCCGTCCTTGTTAAACACAGCGACCCGAGGTCTTGCATCAACAAGTACGTTTTCAAAAACCTCCAGAGTTTCAGTGTCAATAAAATGTGCCATATTTGTTGTTTCCGACGTATTAACTAAAACTTTTCCATCGGGGCTAAGTCCTAGACCTTCCGGCTCAACACCCACTACGATTTCTTCAACAATCATTCTCTCCTTTGTGTCCGTTACGGTAACTAAATTATCATCTTCGTTAGCTATAAAAAGAGACCTTCCATCTTGATGTAAGATTAACAACTCAGGATCAGGGCCAGACAATAAGTTAAAATCAACTTTCAAAGTTTCCAGATTTAAGGCATCAATACGATGATCATCACTGGCACAAATATAAAGATATTTTCCATCTTCACTCAAAATGATGCCCCTTGGTCTCTGCCCAACCTTAATTGTGTCAGTTACCTCCATTTTATCCAAATCAACAACGGAAATAGTGTTATCTTTTTCGTTAGAGATGTAAGCGGTTGCAGCATCGGCAAATGAGGGTACCGCTAGTAATAGAAAGAAAAAACTGCAAAACATACGGGACAAATTTTCCTCTTTTCTATCGAACAAAAAATACCGTTTATTATTGCATATGAAATATGAAGAAATCATGAACGATAAATATCAAAAATAAAATTTTCTTATCTTTCTAATGGTTTAGACATCAAATGGATCTTACCGTCCTAAAACTTGCACTCGGATTCGGATACGTCAAAACCCAAAGTATCCATTTCACTAAACTTATGCAAGAACTCCTTCTGTGGAGAAACACTCACTAGAGCACGTGGGGCAGTCAACAAAATTCTTTGTCTCAATTGGTGATTCCACTTCCTATAAGTAATTTTAACTCCTTTATAAGCGGCAAGTTTAAAGTCTTCTCCTAATATATAGTTTTTAATTTTCATAGAATCGATGGATTTAATTCTAGCGCTTGCTTCCCCAATTGTTCTTGCAGCAACCCATCCTGCATAGTCAACGGAGGTCATCCATCTACCAGCCTTTCTCCTGAATCTATTCTGCATCTGAGCAGCGCCCCACTTTTCATGAGTCCTGTGCCAGGCCGTTGGCACTAATCCCTGGGTTCCGACGATAAGATTGGGATACCACGTATTGTAGATTAAATATTCCCCAAACTCTCCAATCTCATCAGCAATAAATAATATATCGTATTTCTTACCTTTCGTGAAAGCAGGAACCTCAGCTTGAGCTGTTCTGCGCATATCGGGACCCAAATTCCATATTTTTCTTTCAATTATTTTAGCACCATATTTCTTGGCAGACATTTCTACGGACTCTGCAAAAAGTTTATCAGCTTTTTTTGGGCCAACTATAAGTTTCCATTTCTTCCAATTCTTTTTTACTAAAAATTGCGCCAAAGCATCTGTTTTCATGGCCCTACTGAGAGCAACATGAAATACATTTGCTCTACAAGATTTTTGTCTTAAAAAATTATCACTAGCGCTTGTGTTAAAAATTAAAGCATTCTTTGACTCAGCAAGGCTGGCTACTTTAATAAGCTTTTCTGCAGGTAAATTTACGATAAAGAATTCATAACCTTCAGCAATTAATTGCTTAAATGATTCTATATAATTTTCTTTAATAGCAACATATACCTCTTTCAGATTAAACTCCTGGCCTGTAAAAATACCTGTAGTGTTGTTATCCTCTATTCCAAGAATCGTTCCATATTTACCTTCATCTTTTAAAATTGGATCGAGGTTAGAAAGTGCTGGTGGAGTCTCTTTCTCTTGTGTAAAGAAGACTACTGATAATTTTTCAAATTTTTTATTTTCTTTTGCCTTAGCCTTTCTCCTNTTTTCTTCTCTTGTTTCTCTCTTTTCTTCCTCAATCCGTTCCCTTGCCTTCAATTCTTCCTCGGTTAATTCTCGACCATACAGATCTGAAAAAAGAGCAAAATGAGAAAAAAATACCGTAAAAAAAATTACNGANAGAAAATATGGNGTTTTAATTAAAAATCTAAANAAAANTTGCATGAATAAAAACCTNGTTCCGTCAAATAATATANATTCTAATAAAATATAATGGATAATATTTTTATTTAAAGTACCAAAGTTTTCAATTAATTTCTAAAATCCTAGAAAAGGTATTTTTAATCATTATTAAACTTTTTTATATATGAACAAAAACGGCATTAGTTTTCTAGTAACGATTTACAACAAAGAAAAGTACATTCCCGCAATGTTAAATTCCTTAAAAAGCCAGAAAGGAAATTTTCATCGAGAGTATGTAATTGTAGACGATGGTTCGCAAGACAATTCGCTTGCTGTGACTAAAAGAATAACGGAAAAATGGAAAAATACTAAAATTATCACCAAAAAAAATACGGGTCCAAGCAAAGCAACAAATATAGGTGCCAAATATTGCACACAAAAATATATAAAAATAGTAGATGCCGATGATGTTTTGTCTCCGTTTGCTTCGGAAGTGTTATTATCAACAATGGAGAAACATAATCTAGATCTTCTGTATGGGAAAGGAATCTGGGTTGAGGATCCGCAAAAATATGTTTTCGAAGAAAAAGGGGGGGATCCTGAGGTTCTAATTTATAAGAACGCTCTTGAAGAATTTATAAAAAAAGGCATGGGGGGATCAACAACTATTATGTTCCGCAATGATGCCTTCCAAGATACAGGTGGCTGTGATGAAAAAACTTTTGTACAAGATTATTCCTTACCATTAAGATTTGCATGGAAGAAAAAGAAGATAGGCAGAATTACTACGTTAATTAATGTAGCGCCAAAAGAAGTCGACCAAAGAATTATGGGAAGTAAAGTTCAACTACTCCATGATCTAACATATACAATGTTTAATTTTGTTAAAGAAAATCCAAATTTACCATATTTTCTCAAAGCAGTCGCAGTCCATCGTTGCGCCGGAAGATCTTGGAAGTGGGCAAGACGACATCAAAATAAAAAAATCTTTTCAAAGCATTTTATTAGATATGTTAGATCTATAATTCCGATTTTTTTAAGTGCTGAAGATAGAATTAAAAAGAGTTTAGAGGTCTGGAAAGACGAAAAAGTTCGTTATGGAAAAGAATAAATATAGTGTATTAAGATCTCAAGATGCGTAGAATCTAGTCATAAAGAAAAATATGGGAACAAAGAAAAACAAAGGTAGAGAGACTAATCTGATTCATGGTGGACAGAAGCGCTCGCAGTTCAAAGAAACTAGTGAAGCACTATACTTAACATCTGGATTCATCTATGAAAAAGCTGAAGATGCAGAAATCGCTTTCAAGGGAGAATCTGATGATTACATGTATTCAAGATTCGGAAACCCTACAGTGGATATGTTTCAGGAAAGAATGGCTCTTCTGGAAGGCATGGAGGACTGTCGCGCTACAGCGACTGGAATGGCAGCAGTTTTCTCATCCTTAATGTGCCAGTTGAAATCAGGTGATCGCGTAGTTTCATCTAGAGCGTTATTTGGTTCATGTCATTACATAATTACGGAAATTTTACCCCGTTATGGAATAGAGGTCATATTAGTTGATGGTGTAGATATGAATCAATGGGAAACGGCTTTAAAAAAGAAAACAAAACTAATTTTCCTAGAAACGCCTTCAAATCCTACTCTAGAGATAATAGATCTATCAACTGTATCCAGATTGGCTCATAAAGTTGGTGCAAAGGTAATAGTCGATAATGTATTCGCTACCCCAATTTTACAAAATCCTGCCGATTTTGGTGCGGATATAGTGGTGTATTCGGCCACAAAACATATTGATGGTCACGGACGTTGCCTAGGTGGCGCAGTATTAGGAAATACAAAATTCTGTCAGGATACGCTAAAAATTTTTATGAGACATACCGGACCAAGCCTGAGCCCTTTTAACGCTTGGATACTTCTAAAAAGTCTAGAAACGCTTCCATTAAGAGTCAACGCCCAAACAAAAGCAGCAAAGGAGATATCCAATTTCCTCTCTGAGCAAAAAGCTATATCTAATGTAATCTATCCAGACTTACAAAGTCATCCTCAATATTCTATTTCCAAAAAACAAATGAAAGCAGGCGGTACAATTGTATCATTTGAATTAAATCATTCCTCTAATCAAAATGGGAAAAAGGTAGCTTTTAAATTCCAAAATTCGCTAGATTTAATAAAGATTTCTAATAATCTTGGTGACTGTAAAAGCTTAGTAACTCACCCAGCAACAACGACACACCAAAGGTTAAGCAAGAAAGAAAGGAAAAGGCTATCTATAAATGATAATTTATTAAGAATTTCAGTTGGCCTTGAGGATCTTGATGACTTAAAAGAAGATTTATACCTTGGCTTAAAAAAGCTTTAATCATAAAAAACGTTTAAAAAAAATAAATTTAAATAGTATACCCACATTCTAATTAATGATTAGCCAACCATGTATAGCAAAGTAAAAAGAAAGATACAGATAAGCGTCCAACCAATCTATTTAGAGGAACAATCTACTCCCGAAGAGAATAAATATGTTTGGGCTTATCATGTTAATATTACCAACCAAGGACGCGAAACGGTACAGCTTATAAGCAGATATTGGAACATAACTGATTCAAACGGTTGTATAAAAGAAGTTAGAGGTAAAGGGGTTGTGGGGGAACAACCTGTGCTAGCACCAGGAGAATCGTTTGAATACACAAGCGGAACACCTCTTCAGGCATCCTCGGGAATAATGCTTGGAACCTACCAAATGGTTAATGATAAAGGTGAAAAATTTGACATTGATATACCTCCGTTTTCACTAGATATCCCGGGAAAAAACAATCAAGTCAATTGATGGCTGTATAAAATTTCTATAGAATTCTTTAAATGGCAAAAGTAGAAAGAATAAAGAAAGACGAAGGCGAAAAAAGACAGCCAACCAGAGAGCAGGCAAAGAATGCGGTCAAAACTCTGTTGCTTTGGGCCGGGGACAATCCAGACCGAGAAGGATTGAAAGGAACGCCCGATCGTCTCATAGATTCTTATCAAGAATATTTTTCTGGATATAAGAAAGATCCAAAGGATTTTTTATCTCGCACATTTAGGGAAACTGAGGGATATGACGAAATGATCGCTCTAACCGATATTACGTTCGAATCTCATTGTGAACATCACATAGCTCCTATAATTGGAAAAGCTCATATTGGTTATATTCCGAAGACCAAGGTTGTCGGGATCAGCAAAATCGCAAGAGTTGTCGAAATTTTTGCAAAACGATTACAAATACAAGAAAAGCTTACCACACAGATAGCAAATGCAATAAATGAAGTTTTGAACCCAAAGGGTGTAGGTGTCATCATCGAGGCATCACATCAATGCATGACCACGAGAGGCATTCACAAAACAGGGGTTCTGATGGTTACTAGTAAAATGACTGGTATTTTTAAAGAAAATGCCTCGACTAGAAAAGAATTTTTGGATCTGGTCGGAATTCGAGCAAATAAAATAGACGTAAAAAGTTAGCCTTATCGTTATCTGAAAAACTGAGCAACGCACTAAAAAACTAATACTTATTTCTCAAATTTTTGAAAATTGATTGATTTTCGCCCCATATTACTAATTTTAGGAATGCTTATTTCCGTTCTAGGTTTAATTTTACTTTTACCTACCGCTATTGATTTTTCAAACGATCAACAAAATTGGCGTGATTTTATAAATTGTTCACTTATCTCCTTATTCATAGGCATTTCGTTAGTGCTAGCAAACAAATCAATCCTTAGAGGGACATCAGAGATTCAAGCATTAAAGATTAACATAAGCCAAGCATTCATCCTGACCACATTAACTTGGTTATTCATTGCAGTGTTCGGGAGTTTACCTTTCATGCTTACAGATCTTAATCTTAGTTTCACCGATGCTTTTTTTGAATCAATGTCCGGAGTTACTACAACGGGATCAACAATAATTGTCAATTTGGAGAATGTATCAAAGGGATTACTCTTTTGGAGATCCATATTACAATGGATCGGTGGTATTGGCATAATTGTCATAGCAATTTCTGTTTTACCTCTCTTGCAAGTAGGAGGAATGCAACTTTTTAGGATGGAATCATCCGATACTTCTGAAAAAGTCCTACCGAGAACAGCGCAGATAGCAGGCGGAATCAGTGCAATATATTTCTTATTGACTTTGGTTTGTGCAATTAGCTTGTGGTTGTCAGGAATGACTGCTTTTGAAGCCATTTGTCATTCCATGACGACTATTGCGACTGGTGGGTTTTCGACGGTTAACGAATCAATTGGTCACTTCAACAGCACATCCGTTGATTTAACTATAATGGTTTTTATGCTCCTGAGTAGCTTACCTTTCGTTCTTTATTTACAAGCCCTGCAAGGAAGTGGTTTCCAAATTATAAGGGATAGCCAAGTAAAAACATTCTTAATGTTTGTATTAGTATCTATTTTCGCATTAACAATTTGGCAGTGGATGCATTCACAAGGAGATTTTTTAAATGCTCTCAGGCTTGCTAGTTTTAATGCTATATCAATTATCACTGGCACTGGTTATACAACTACAAATTTTGATCATTGGGGAAGCTTTCCGTTAATTCTTTTCCTACTTCTGATGATTACTGGAGGATGCGCAGGATCGACTACATGTGGGGTTAAGGTTTTTAGATTCCAGATTCTCTATGTAACAGCACTAAGGCAAATTAAACAACTCATGCACCCTAGAGGCATTTTTATTGCATATTATAATCGCAAACAAATTCCATCTAATGTTGCAGAATCCGTAATGGGGTTTTTCTTTATTTTCATCTTTTCTCTTTTGACGCTCACTCTGTGTCTTAGTTATATCGGATTAGATTTCCTAACAAGCATCTCCGCCGCTGCAACTGCCATCGCTAATGTTGGACCAGGTCTGGGACATATAATCGGGCCAGAGGGAAATTTTTCAGGACTACCGGATATTGCAAAATGGTTGCTCAGCTTTGGCATGCTAATTGGAAGACTTGAATTTTACACAGTCTTGGTGCTTTTTCTTCCTTCATTCTGGAAGGGGTAGCAACAACTTACACTTAATTAATTAATGAATTGCTAAAATTCTTAGGTATTTCAGACTCGAAAAATAAATTTAATTTTTTTAATGATCCTTCTGTCAAACTGTACCAAGCNTCCTCCCTCTCAAGNATGGATAANCCTTCCAANGTGACTANCCATTTCTCNACCTTAGCCACCAAACTTTTTTCAACTCCCAATCTATCTTTTACCTTAATCTTAACCACNGCCAAAAGGTTGTATCGAAATTCTCGATCTTTATAAAGNAAACCTTTTACACCTTTTTGAATTTTCAATGGAATTTCTGTTNCGCGCGCTTCCAAAACTATATATTCAATTTTTCCACCCGATCCTTTCTTAATTTTAATTCTGTCTTTTCCCCATTGCAAAAGTGAATCTTTGATGCTTATAGGAAAAAGATGCTCTATTCTTGGATACTCAAATTTCTCGGTAAATTCCGATCTGAANGAAACCGAATCGGCCTCAAAAACAAAAGGATCTAGTNTACTCCAGCTGAACTGATCAAATTTTCCTTTGACGACAGGTACATCGCACGCTGTAAAAAGAAAGACAGAGGAAACCAATAACAAAATTAAATTTTTGAATTTTTTGATAAGCACCAAGCGATAATACCCTTCTGTGCATGTAAGCGATTTTCAGCTTCATCCCACACTGCAGATTGAGATCCATCTATAACAGAGCTTGTAACCTCCTCACCACGATGCGCCGGTAAACAATGCATAAAAATAGCGTTCTTGTTGGCAAGCTTCATTAAACCGGCATCAACTTGATAAGGCTTTAAGAGTCGCTTACGTTTACTCACGTTCTTGTTATTCATTGAGACCCANGTATCGGTTATGACACAATCAGTNCCNTTAACTGCTTCTGATGCNTCTTTATAAATATTAACTCCAGACCTGGGCTTTTTGATCAAGCTAAGAATTTCTTTCGAAGGAGGTAATTGGGGGTGGCAACCTATATTTAATGTAAAACCCAACGTTATGGCAGCGTGAATCCAGGAATTTGCTACGTTATTAACATCCCCAATCCAAGCAATCTTTTTTCCTTGAATAGCTCCAAGTCTTTCTTCAAAAGTTAGAATATCTCCGACAATTTGGCATGGATGTGCCTGATCCGTTAAACCGTTAATTACTGGAATTGAAGAGTTCTCAGCTAATTCTGTAAGATCTTTTTCATCGTTAGTCCTTATCATCATAATATCCAAATATCTGGATAAAACTCTTGCGGTATCAGCCATAGTTTCCCCTCTTACCAGCTGGGTATTTAAATGATCCAATATCACCACATCACCACCCAACTGCTTCATTCCTATTTCAAAAGAAACTCTAGTTCTAGTAGATGGCTGGACAAAAATCATGCCCAATATTTCTCCATGCAAAACTCTACTTCCCTTCTTGCGCGCCCTACCTTCCTTAAACTTTTTAGATAAGGATAAGATTTGCTTCAAGTTTTTTTTACCTACCGAATTAATATTCAAAAAATGCTTTATCATTTTACTAGGCTAGCATAATCCTTTGGCGCTTTTATCGATTATTTTAATAGCTTCGGTAATATGTTTCTTCGTAATATTTAGTGGAGGCAAAAGGCGAATAACATTCTCCCCAGCTGTAGCTGCCAACAAACCATTCTTCCTTAAAGATTGCAAAAAAATCGTATTCGGAACAACACACTGCAAGCCCAACATCAAACCAACGCCCCTAATACCTGAAATAATATTGGGGTATTTTTTTTGTATATCATAAAGATCTTTTTTCAAGAGATCTCCTAGCAAGCAAACGTTTGTCAGAAATTTTTTCTTTGGAATTATATCCAAAACTCCATTAACAACTGCCATGGCTAACGGGTTACCTCCATAAGTTGATCCATGAGTACCTTGATTCATGCATCTTGACACTTTTCTGGTCACTAAACAGGCGCCAACCGGGAACCCTCCGCCTATGCCTTTAGCAATCGACATAATATCTGGTTTTATGCCGCTCCATTCATGTGCTGAAAATTTTCCACTTCTACCGACACCACATTGCACTTCGTCAAAAAAAAGTAATAGCTTTTTCTCATTTGCTAATCTTCTAAGAGCTCTCATATAATCCCTAGAAGCAACATTAACTCCCCCTTCACCCTGAATGGGCTCGACTAATATGGCAGCTGTTTTTTTGTTTATCTTATTACGCACAGCACGCAAATTACCAAACTCCACATGATCAAAACCTTGAAGAGCAGGACCAAAACCTTCCAGCATTTTTCTTTGTCCAGATGCTGAAATAGCCGCAAAAGTTCTTCCGTGAAATGCATTCCCCATGCAAATGATTCTATATTTCTTTTCTTTATGTTGCTGAAAGAAAAATCTTCTAACCATCTTGATTCCGGCTTCAATCGCCTCGNCACCCGAGTTACAGAAAAAGACTGAATCAGCAAATGTGCTTTTAACAAGTCTTTTTGCGGCCTTTTCTTGCAAAGCGATTTGGTACATATTAGAACAATGCCAAATCTTCTTTGATTGTTCGTTTAACACTTTAACAAGATGGGGATGATTGTGTCCTAAAGAGTTCACCCCGATTCCACTTGCAAAATCCAAATAACGCTTCTTATTCGGCGTAAACAAATAGGCTCCCTGACCCGAAGAGAAAGAAAGCTTGCTCCTGTTATATGTGGCTAGTAAAGAGTTCATTGTTTTTTTATCAAAAATTATTTCTATACTTATTTTCCAAAGAATAGGAAAGTATCTTCTTATACTTCCCCTTATGTTATGTCTTTAGTCTATATCCTGTCGAAAACATGGAGTAAGCAATAAGCCAAAGTATAATATTTAATGATAAGATATAAACAAGACCGTACAATAAATTTCCATCAGCATAACCCGTAAGACCATAACGAAAACCATCAACCATATAAAAAATAGGGTTGAACTGTGCAAAATAGCTCCAATCTTCCGGCAATCTNTGAACGGAATAAAACGTACCAGATAAAAAAGTCAAAGGAGTAACTACGAANTTGGTAACTGCCGCAATATGATCAAATTTTTCTGACCAAATGCCTCCTATAATACCTAATAATGAAAGAGCTAAAGAAGAAAAAAATATGTAGAAAATGATAAAACCAAAATGAAAAGTTTCAAATCCGACAAACCAGTTAATTACGAAAAAAACCGATATCCCAACAACAAAACCCCTAACAACCCCACCTATTGCATAAGAAAAAGTTAATTCTCCGGCAGTTAAAGGAGGCATTAAGATATCAACGATATTTCCTTGGATTTTAGAAATAACAAGTGAGGATGAAGTGTTGGCGAAGGCATTTTGTAACATTGCCATCATGATAAGACCGGCAGCTAAAAACTGAGAAAAATCAGTTATATTGTCTGTGATAAATGTACCTCTTTTAATTACAACCGAAAAAATGATAAAAAACATCATTGTCGTAACTACCGGAGCAACGATTGTCTGCGAATATACCTTAATAAAACGTGACACTTCCCTAACAAGCAAAGTCCAAGCGCCCAACCAATTAACAAAGCCTATTTGACGAGTTTTAAAATTAAATTTCTTTTCCATTAATTTAAATTCCGTATATTTGAATCAAAAAACTGTGATTTATCTTTTTAGACAAAGAATATTTATAATCAACTTTATAATTATCGCACAAAATAATAAAATAACGTAAATTTAAATTCTCATAAGAAAAGATCAAAAGAAAGTGTCAAATTCAAATAAAATTCTTTATGAAAATTTAAAACAATATGCCATCTGGTATGTAAATAAATATTTTACAACAAGCGAAAATCTAAAAAACATNCTGAGAAAAAGACTTGTCAAAATTACCGGATCCNATGATAGCCAGAATGAATCTACGNCAAAAATAATCAGCGAAATTTTAGAAAAAATGAAAGATCAAAATCTTATAAATGATCAAAATTATGCAAATATAAAAGCAAGAAGTTGGAACCGACGCGGAAAGTCTGTAAGGATGATACTGACCAATCTTCGAAAGAAAAAAATTGACAATACCTACATTAAGAAAGCTTTGAGTGATTTGGAAAATACTCTAAAAAATCCAGACAGGCATGCTTCTTTTGCTTTTGCAAAGCGCCGGAGAATTGGACCATTTAGAAACAATAATCATCAGTCCAGTAAAGAAAATTTATCAAAAATGAAAAAAAAGGATATGTTCGCTTTATCACAAGCTGGTTTTGGTTATGATATATGCAAGTGGATAATAGAAGCGGAAAATGATATTGAAAAGCTACAATCAACGATAGAAGATGATTTGTAATTAAACTGCCTTTTATCAGTAATAAGAATATAGAAATCTTAAATATAGCTTAACAAGAATGGAAAGCTTCATCGAAAATCTTCGGATCATTATAGGGGAAAGTTCATTGAACACCCTATCCTTACAAAATGTAGGNTATGCAGTTGGAATTTTATTTCTCTTTCTAATTTTCAGAAAATTTTTTTCCTCTTGTATTATTAACGTTTTAAAGAAAATTACAGAAAAAACGAAAACAGAAGTTGACGATAAAATTGTCCAAAGTATCGAGGAACCCCTTAGATTCTTTTTCCTAATTATCGGCCTTTTCGCCGCCATTACCTACCTTCCTTTAGAACAAGAAACCAATCAATTTCTCGACAGCGCAATCAAAACCTTAATTACAGTTAATATTTTCTGGTTAATCTACAAATTAATCGAACCGCTATCGTTTGGTTTCAAAAGACTATCAAAAGCATTCGGATCATCNCTTGCNGANGATTTGGANCANTTCTTTGTTCGATCCACAAAGATCATCATTTTCTTTCTCGGAACGATGACCATTTTGCAACAATGGGGAATCAACATAATTGCTTTTGTAGGGGGGCTTGGTCTCGCAGGAGCTGCCGTTGCCCTTGCTGCAAAGGATACAGTCTCTAACTTATTTGGAGGGTTAACGATATTTGCTGATAAGACTTTTAAGAAAGGCGATAGAATTGAAACTGATTTTTGTGAAGGCTTTGTCGAGTCCGTGGGTCTGCGTGCTACGAAAATTCGTTCCTTAAGTCGAGCNATCATAACCATCCCCAACGCCAAGCTCACAGATACGGCTGTAATTAATTGGAGTCAAATGACCAGTCGACGAGTAAAAATGGTATTAGGGTTGGAATATAGAACAACCTCAATGCAACTGCGAAAAATTGTAAAAAAACTAAGAACTTATTTATCAGGACACAAAAAAATAAATAACAAAGAACTACAAGGCGTGCATCTGGTAAACTTTGGTNACTCTTCAATAGACATTGACCTGCATTATTTTACAGAACCAACCGACTACCTGGAATGGAGAAACGTGGTGCATCAAAATATGCTGGATTTCAAAAGTATTNTTGAAAGCGAAAATGCTAGTTTTGCCTTCCCTAGTGTTTCTATGTATGTTGAAAAAATGAATGAAGAGAATATTAAGCTTGGGAGAAAAAANTCGTGAGCGTAACNATTTACCATAATCCTAGATGTACTAAATCAAGACTCACCCTAGAATTGCTGGAAAAAAAAGGGATTAAACCGGAAGTTATCGAATATCTCAAAAGCCCGCCATCAAAAGAGACAATGAAGAACATCCTGAAAATGCTAGGCTGTGATCCGCGATCANTAATGCGAAAAGGAGAATCTGAGTACAAGGAGCTGTCTCTGANCGATGAAAATCTTTCAGATGATAAGCTTATCGAAGCCATGCTTAAAAATCCCATCTTAATTGAGCGACCAATTGTCATCGC
>PARU01000009.1 GCA_002712065.1 Rickettsiales bacterium
GAATTTTGACCAAATAGTTCCTATAATCTACCTAGTTGGCGTGTTGATATTAGTGCTAGCTATTTTTACAGATCTTGTTTATTAAATCTTAATATGAGTTATGAACAAATGATTTTAACCGTTNCTGATAACGGATTATCCTCTCAAAGAATTCATTTTCAGTCTCACTAAACANCTTAAAAAGGGCNCCCAGCAACAGAACGCNCCNACTAGAATTTCATAAATCTCCTACCGCGAAAATANTGACATTTTATTTTCTCANCGNCTAGNNNGCANTNCTNCCGCAATACATTNAAATTTNGAAAANTTTATCTAGTTTATTTGATGAATAAGATCAACGGGTCTGGTAGCAGGGTACGGGCGTCAAACTCATAACCTAAAGGTCGCTGGTTCAAATCCAGCTCCCGCAACCAAAGCGATGACCATCTTCCTGCTTTTATACTTCTTCCATTTTAGTTACTATTTGCTCCATGAAGAGAACGTTGTTGATACATACTCCTCTTTTTATCTTTGTTTCATCGATTGCCTTATTTATTAATGCTGATCTTATTCTCGTAGGATTGGATGGTGGCTGGTTCCAACTTTTAATTAGAGATCAAGCGATATGGTCTAATTTCTTTTCGCAAACGTCTAACCCTCTACAAGGAATAGGGGATCAGTTCGTTCCTTGGAACACCAATCTAAGCATTACCATACAAATTGCAAAACTCTTTTCTCAAGACCCAATTTCTCGAAATTTTCAGGTTGCGCTCATGACAGTTGTGTCTGTTGAGATATTTTTTTCAGTCATTTTGATTGGTGGCCTTACAAAATCTAGCAAGTTTGTCACGATAAATTCCGCATGGTTACTGGGCTTGATCGCCACGCCAGCGATTGCCGTTATAAAGCAAAACTTTATTGCTGAGCCGATACTTTCAGAATTTCTTCTAATCCTGTCTTTATTTTTGTGTTTTTTAGAAAAGATCGGAAAAACACAATCAACGCCTAGAAATATTTTTTTGACAATTTTTTCGGTTATTTTGATTCAATATCTCTGCTGCGCCTCGCCTTTAAAAGTGGTGCTTCTCTTTCCTATTCTAGGAATTTTTTCAGTGGCACTCATTATGAAATGTGAGACAAGAAAAATATTTAAAGCTAGGGTTTGTGCACTCATAGCAATTATCCTATCGCTAGTTTTATTGAATAACCCAGAATTCTTGGCCGGACTTTATCTTTATAATGCTGCCTACTTTTTTCAAGACGAGTTTTGGAAGCACCAAGCCGAGCTCATGAACGTTTCATCGTTTTTCNATTTTGCGNANCCTTTCTCTGCCGTTTTAATATCATTATCTTTTGTAGGCGGGCTAATATCGTTTAGACAAGAAAAGAATAATTTGATTCACCTNGCCTTTATTTTCTCGGTTCTTTTTATATTTTTTGCAGGATTTATAATGCTTTCACTTCCTTTTTATCAGGGTCCATCAAGCAGTTATTTTGAAAGAATCATGTTTCCTTTTTATGCGATTTATTTTGTCAGGTTTGTTGAATATGTAGTGATTTGGGGAGAAGAAAATTTTAAGAAAATAAGATTTAAAAGTAGAAAAGATTTTTCCTTAATGATCATTTTNCTTTTTNTTTTTATGTTTCGCGAGTTTGAAAACAACAAATGGCATCTTGAGAATTTTCAGAAGAATGAGATTACTCAAATTTTAGAGGAAAAGATAAGGGTTAGTTCTGGATCTCNATTTAACGGCATTGTTGCTACTTTCCTAGGCCTCCAGGGGAGTCAAGAAGATGGAACTTGGAATAATCAAGTCAGTTATGACTACGAAACGTTTGTAGAATTTGGTAGCGATTTTCGTAGTGTAGGACTTTGGAAACACAATATACCGACATTATTTCAGTATTCTCAAACCATTTCTCCTGAGTTGTATTATGTTGTAAGCAGATTTTTGAGCAGGGAAGAAGATTTACAGGAGAGAAATAAATTATTACTCACTAAAATAAATAAAAATATTCTCGAAGCGTTAGGAGTCCGTTTCTTAATTACTGAGAAGAAATATCCAAAGGCGAATTTTATTACAAGTGTATCGCACCCTAAGTCGGGGAAGGAGATTTTTCTCTATGAATTTGATAATCCAAATTTAGGAAATTATTCTCCTGAAAATAAAATTTTTGCCAAAAATTTGGAAGAGTTTCAGTCGATTGCGGAAAAAATTGATTTTCGAAAAACCGCTATTATTCATAAAGATGACATTAGTGCTGAAGTAACTCCCGCTACATTTGCAAGAATGAGTTATAAGAGAGGNGGTNTAAAGGTTTCTGCAAAAAGNGCATCCACATCTTTACTGGTGCTTCCATTTCAGTATTCAAANTGCCTTCGATTAGAAAAGNTAAATTATTTNGATAGCCTTGCNGAAATTAGACGTGTTAATTTAGTGGAGACAGGTCTACTTTTTCAAGGCGAAGCAGAGATCATTATCGATTTTGAGACCGGGGTTTTTAAAAGACCTGAATGCAGGATAAAAGATTTTTCTGATTTCAAAAAGATTTTAAATNAAATGTAGTGTATAGTTTTACCGCGGTACTGGATTTTTCAGCAAATTTATAATTTAGCAAACGCAATATGNACGATCAGGANATCATAAANTTTCCTTTTTCTGGTCAAGAATTAGAAGATAATCATAGGGAATTATTTTCGAATTTTTTGCTTTTTCATATAAAAAAAATGTCCGAAAAAGGTTGTACAGCGTTTGTCGATAACTTTCTTTTACAGAATGAAATTCTTTCAAAGAGCAAAGGTTTTGCTCCTGATCCAATCCCTGATCAAACGAATCAGGATGCTTCTACTGAAAATATGTTCGATGCTATTATNGTTCCTTCGTTAAAGGGCGCTTCAAGCTTTATACAACAGATTCTTGCTTTACAGCCNCTTATTGTTGATCCAGGAAAATCGTTTTTAGATGGTGTCATTGGTAATTTTCTTTGCAATGATGAAAGTTTTGGNGAGAAACCGGCGTTACCTCCTGGAGTTGACCCAAGCCAAGATTGGAAGCAGCTACTTTTATCTAACCTGAGCCTTATTGATAAAAAATTTAAATACGTCTTGGTGCAGCACAGCTATATTTCTGGATTCTCAGCGCCAAAAAGCGTCGCGGAGCATTTATCAAAAATTGTGAAAAAGGATGGTTTTCTTCAAATAGTAAGACCACCTTTTTCTGCTTTAAGGTCGAATTTTAACCATGAACTAATGACCCACTTTTTGGGCAACCACAGTTTCAAACAACTTATTTCGAATTCAATTTTCGATGACGAAAAAGTCTATACTCTTGATGATATAGCGGGATTAGAGAATCTAAAAGATCCAAAAAAGAAGCTCAAACTCCCTTTCTCCGGAATGACTGTACGATCCTTGACTAAGAGATTCATGAAAAAGAAATACTATCTTTCTGGTCAATTGCACTACAGCGTTGGAAAGAATTACAGCGAATTTCTTGGGAAGTGGAATACAGTTGATTTTAGCGATCGTAGAGGATCGAAAGAAATTATAGACGAAATCTTAACGTTTCTGGGATTAAAATTTGAGCCCGTTGTTCCAAATCTTCTCTTGGAGATTCCTTTTATGGATCAATTGCGTAGATGTATGGCAACCAATTGGTTTCATCTGAAAGTTAACGATAAGATGATCAGGATAGGTGTTGACCTTGCCCTACGGGCATCGATTACAACAATTTTTCCTCAACTTGAAATTGCCTGGTTTGTGAATGGAAAACAGTCTTACGATAGCGCCAGTAACAAAACCCCACCTCTTTGCCTGTATATTGATCGTGAAATGTTTAAACTTTTTGATGGAGATGACAGGAAGATCCTTTTAGATCAGAATTTTTTGCAAAAAATAGGGAAAATAATAGTTGATCGATTTTTTCTTGAATTTGGCTTATGGAGAAGGGTTGCGGACAGGTTTTTGATTACGAAGGACAATGCTTCTTTCAAATCTGAAATGATCGATTTTTATAAAGACGATATAACTAATTTTCTTAATACTCACCCTAGATTTGAATCTATTTGGAGTGAAGAAAAGAAGTTCCTTTGATACATTAAACAAAAGAACACAGAATGGCGAAGGCTAATATTAAAGAGAAGATCGAATTAGACTCAAAATATCCTTATTCAGGAAAAAATTTATTCAAGAATCCTGAATACTACTTTTATGCTGACTGCTCAAGTTCTGATTATCTGAAAAATTGGAAAAAGCATCGCAATAAGTCACTCAAAAAATTAAAGCAATATTGCGATTTAAAGCGATCAAAAAGCGATTCCGATAAAATTACATCTAAAAGAGGCACCTTAACTACGTATCTTGATCTTATATCACAATCTTTAAGAAATAATGTTTTGGGTAAAAGAGAAAAATATATTTTACTAAAGTTTATAACGAAATTTGAAGTTCATAGACGCCTATTTAGTTACTATGATAGTAATCTTATACGGCGCAAAAGCTCACCTGAAGCAGGTTTTGGTGAATATACTTATTTCGCACTGGTTGTAGCCCAATGCGCTAGACTTGAAAACAGCCTGAATTACACGTCATGCTTAATTAAATTAATGGATTGCTTGCTATCTATTCCCAAAAAAAACTACTCCTATAAAGATTCTAAATTTCTGATTCAGTGCATAAAGATTGAATCAGAGCTTCTTGATAACTTAGGTAAAGGAGCAATAAATCGTTGAGAAAATACAATAAAATAAAAGACNCTTGTATGATAGTTGCTCCAACATGGAGATCCAAAGCCTATCTTCAAGTTTTGNGCGAAAGAGGAATAGTTTTAAACACATATATGCTTTTACCGGGAAAAGAACCTAAATGGGACGGACCATCGTTGGTTTCGGTTCACAGTGGTGGAAAAANAATAATAAATTTTTCTCCCAGTGAATCAATCCCGGCTACTTTAGAGAAAATACCATCTAAAATTGTAAAGATGAAATCTTCTGATATAGAAAGCAAAGAATCATTGAGTCAGATAGATAGGCTAAGCGAAAGTGTAATTATCTATTCTGGTGTTGGTGGTCGTATTTTGANACAAAAAACTTTAAATCGCGGAAAGCGGTTTCTACACGTGCATGGTGGATATGCTCCGAAACACAGAGGCAGTACTGCATTTTATTATAGCTTATTGGAAGAAGGAACATTCGGTNTAACAGCACTTTGGCTTGACGAACAGTTGGATACGGGACGCATAATAGCCAGAAGAAAATATACAAAGTTTCCATCAGATATAGATCTTGATCGTGTTTTAGATCCTATTTTGAGAGCAGACTTGTTATCGTCAATAATTCAAACTCGGCTGAAAAAAGGCAAGTACCCTTCAGGGGTATTGAGGAAAANTTNGNGGCCTGCATACCATGTAATTCATCCCATCCTAAAGCACNTAGCTATGAAGAGATATTTTCCCAATTTTTTTAGAGTGTAAGGGCGCTGACGTCACCAAAACAAAGATAACAATTTTCAATCTTTTTGTCGTTAGAAATTATTTACAACAGCTTAGTACGAATTGTTTGATAAATTTTATTAGCAGTCTTGCTGAAGTCGATCTTGATGTTGCTGTTTAATATCAAATCTGGCCTTCTGGGCTCTTCAAATGGTATTTCTATTCCTACCTTTGGCGTTTTTGCCCACTTGCTTTTTGTACTATAGAGGCTAGCCTTTCTTTTTTTAACGATATCAATTTTTGCATCTAAAAAAATTTCGTAATATTTAGAAAATAGTTTCCTATTCTTTCTTCTAATGTCTTCGAAAGGACANAGGATGGANCAAATTGNATTGATTTTATTTCGATCTAACAATTGACAGATTTTNTGTAANCTGTTTGTAAGNTTTNTACGTATTTTNGGAGTAAATTTTTTATCATCAGANCCTCCAAAAAGATTCCTAATTTCTGGGTTATCTAACAAAACAAGATTATCAGTCTTAGGTTTTGCTGTTTTATATAATCTTTTTGCTAGTGACGTTTTTCCAGAGCCACCTAGNCCAATTATCCAGATAATCATCNCAAAACTATACAGCAAATAATATTGTTTCAAAATGCTTTATGGAATTTGATAGATGAATTTTAATCTGGTGATTTTTTTGTATGAGCTAAGATAATTGTTTGAATTTTTTTTTATATAGCTTGATATCACTTGGAATGTCCACTTCTCCCCATTGTCCTTGAACAGGTATACACCTCACTTTAAATTTATTTTCCACTAGTAGTTGTAATAACTCGGTGGTTGAAATCTTTTTTACTAATTCTGGGTTAAGGTCGTTTGTAAAATTTTTGATTTTTTTCCAACCTTTTGGCGTAATTTTTATTAATCCCATAAATTGACCATGAACCTCCCCATAATTTTTTGGTTTTTTACCTATTTCTATTAGATAGTTATCTTTATTTTTCTTAAATGTTTCTGCATCCTCTAAAGGTTTTTTGAATCTTGCGCTCCACAATGGCTTCCAAAGACGATCAAAGGTGATCGCTATGTCGGCTTTGGTTCTTTTTAATTGGGTGAGGTTTCTCAAAGAGGAAAAGATATCACCGTAAGCTATGATACAAGACTCGTTTCTGAGCCATTGATCGGCGCATAGAAGCGAGTAAACCATATTTGTTCTCTTCCAATGTTTGTTATGAATAAACCGGCAGTTATTTAATTTTATTTTTTTATTTTTATAGCCCGTTACGACACAAATTTCATTAATGGCAATTTTTTTGAAATTTAAAACCATCATAGATAGTAGAGTTTTTTCTTTGATTGTAATTAGACACTTGGGTTTTTCAGCCGTCAGACTCCCCAATCTATTCCCTCTTCCTGCGGCCAGAATAAGAGCTCTCATTGGCGAAAAACTTTTCTTAAAAAATATAAATCGAGTTTGCTTATAGGTTGCATTCTTTCAGGATGCCACATTATTCCCCAGATTGGATCAGACTTGCTCTTAAAGGCCTTGATGACCCCGTCTGAAGATTGTGCTTGGGTAATCAGCTTTGAAGAATGTTTAAAAAAACCAAAATCATGGAATGAATTAATCATTCTTTCTTGATTGAGAAATTTAATTTTCTTTTTTTTATTCTTATGCCCCCTGACTTTAACTAATTTTCCACCAAAAAAAAGATTAATCATTTGCATGCCCCTGCAAACTCCCAGAAGACTAATCTTATTTATTAGGCAATGTTTTATAATAAGATTTTCGGTTAGATCTCTTTCTTTCGATTTTCCTCCATATTTTAGAGGGGAATCGCCGCCGGTCAGCATAAAGCCAGAAAACTTTATATTACGGAGCAGTATATTTGTCATTTTCGTGTCGTTGGGAAGGGTGATAGGGATAANCTTTAGTTCTTTAAAAATTTTATACCACCTTTTATCNAGCGCGTCTCTAGTTTCGCGGTACCTATTTTCTTTGCTTGAATGTTGGGTCACGCCTATTATTTTCATTGGAGGAATCCTATTTTTTTTGTTGCGCAATCGATAGTTAATTTTTGNGAATTAATCATTCTTTCAAATAGTTCTTTTCCGACACCAATAACAGCAGGTATCCTTAATTCTGCGGCTCTTACTGCCATATGTGAATTTGGCCCTCCGTAGCAAGTAACCAGACCCAAGATGGATCGACTAAAAACCCAGTCATAACCCGGATCTGCGTTTTCTATATGGATAATTTTATTGTCTAGCTTATTACTCATTTTTGATAACTTTAAATATAAAACTTCCCCCGAAATATTTTTTGAGGATATAAAATTAGGAAGTATGCTTGGTTGTTTAAAATAAAAGAAATCNTTTTCATTTCTTATTACAGGAGGTGATAGAATNTGACGATCAATAAAATAGTTTTTTTCATTCAGATTTGCTTTATTTTTTAAAGTACTCACTGTACTTTGATCTTGTTTTTTCATTGTAATGAGATCCTTAATTGTTATAAAGCTAGTTTTTTTTCTTGTTAAACCTTTATTTTTACAAAACTTTTCAATTAGTTTTAGTATTTCATTTAGAGATTTCGAAAAAATAAATTTAGAATATTCCCTGCCTTCAATTACATGTTTTGCGAAATAGAAAAAGTCTGATGCTTTTATTTGTAGTTGCAGTTTCTTTAAACATTTATNTATTCTTTCTTCCTCAATTTTTTTCAGTTTGAATTTACTTTTTTCTACCCTTGGTGATNTCGGAGAACTAAAATATTTTTTAAATTTTTCCTTGTACGAGTAGCTTAGAATATCATAAGAGTTNGGCCTTAGGTGCCCATATTTAGAAATAAACTCCTTTTTAGAAATCTTTGGCATATCAATCGTTAATTGTTTCGCTACTGTATTTACAGAGGCTAGAAATTCTCGAACNCTTGATCGGGANANTGNCTTTGATTCNATAAANGAGTTNAGGAATTGTATTGCTATAAAAGCACATCTTGCTAAGCCGGCGAAAGGAAGCGTTCCGAATTTTCGGCAGTTTTCCAAATGAGATTGAATTTTTTTTATCCCGCCAGCCTTTGATATGCTTAATTCCTCCTGCTTTTTTACCAACTGATCAATTTTCTCCAAATCATTTCTCCAAAGCCCTCGTTCCGGATCTATAATTCTTTTTGTAATTTCCAATAAGCTGCTTTGGATTTCATTAATTTGATTGCGAGTAAAACCGTGATTCTTTAATTTAAATATTTTTTTTAGTACAGAAGGTGTTAAGCAGGTAAATACGATATCAAATTCAATTTTATCGTGTAATTCGGGCTGATTATCTAGTTTTTCCATATAAAATTTGATTAATTTTCTTTTAGTGTTTTCAGTAATCTTTTTGGGGATGAATGATTTTATGCTTGTCTCTACGTCGATATAGGGNGTTCCNCCAAATNTTTTCATGAGAGGANNCTTGGTNAGATCNGAGTAACCATAGTTTTTTCTTTGTTTTGCCCAAACTTTGTCAGTAATCAAGTTTTTGTATAAAGAAACCGACAATGGTCGGGGCTTGATACCTATCATTTCAGCTGGGTTCCAATCGGACATTACACTTAGAATNGTTTTAGTTTTTGATATCTTAGATTTTTTTTGTCTTTGAAATGAGGAAAAGTTTGAGACGGTTCTTGCAATTTTAGAATTAATAAGTCTCGAGTTTATATTTTTTCTTTTTTGGATCAGTGGTCTAACTTGGAATAAAAATAAATTATCATTTTTATCGAATGCATATTCTAAGCTTAAAGAGCTATTCTGAAAAATATTTTCTAATTGTCGACATAATGAAATGATTCTTCTGATTGAGTTTTTGCGGACAAGAAATCTTTTTCTATTAACATAGTATATGTTGTTTTTCTTCGAGTATCCTCCCGTTATGGAGAAAGTATCACTTCCCAACATTTCGTTGATAACATAGTAAGGGGCACCAGAAGATCCATCAAAGGTTGTTGCAACTCCGACCCTTGATACACTTGATAAGTACGGTTGCATTAAAATTNTGGCGCCNCTAATTTCTCGACCGAAGGATTTGATAACATCTTCTATCGTGAGTAATATATTTTTTCTTCCAGATACAGGTCCTTTACTTTTGTAACGTCCCGCTAAGGACGCAGTTCCAGTGTTTTCTAATTTTGATGATGATCTCACAATTAATTTCGTATTTAACCATCCTATTTTTTTTAGATCGCTTAGTATTTTTTGTTTCTTCAGGCTATTATAGTTGTGAATCGAGAATTTATATTGAGGCAGAATTCGCACATTCTGCAANTTAGTTTCCAGGAATTTTAAAACATCCCCTTTATCGTGGTTCGAAAAAAAATCTTTCATTTCTTATATGTAAAAGCATAATTCAGTACTTTGTATGCTAGTTTTGCAGCAAGAAAGTTGCAACTTTCAAAACCTCTCTTTGGAGATAATTCATTAATATCGGCGCCTACGATTTTACATTTTTGCGCAATACTTCGAATAATTTNTATCGTTTCATTCCAAAATAGACCTCCCGGTTCAGGTGTCCCGGTTGATGGCATGATAGAACTGTCGAAAGCATCAACATCGAAAGTTAGATAAACAGACTTATTTTTTAGTGATGATATAATTTTTTTTATATCCCAATTAGATTTATCTTTCGCCCAGTAAATTTTGATTCTTCTACGATTTTTACGCAGGAAAGAAACTTCTTCCGTAGATATATTTCTAATGCCAGCAGAAATAAGTTTTATATTTTTAAAATCCATACATCTACGTAAGGCCGATGCGTGGGAAAATTTTTGCCCTTGATATTCATTTCTCAGATCTGCATGTGCATCAAAATGTAGTATGGCTAAATCCTTGTACTTTTCTGCGAATGGGCGAATTGATCCTGCTATGATAGAATGTTCACCGCCCAAGATTAGGGGAAATTTATTATTTTCCAAAACCTGCCTTACGATATCTTCTAACTGCTTCAGTGCGGAATGGATATTAGTCTTTATTTTTGGTTGTTTTAATGTTGAAACCCCATATTTTTTATATGCTTCGCACCACAATTCTTCATCAAACAACTCTACTTGATGGGATGCTTTGATAATTGCTTGGGGACCACGTTTTGTTCCAGATCCATAGCTTACGGTTTTTTCCAGTCCAAAAGGAATAATAATTGCTTTGGATGTGGCATAATTTGTTGCATTGTTTTCCTCAATTCCAAGAAAACCATTTTTTGATTTTTCAAGATTTAACAACTAACTTAACTCTTCTAATAATCTATTGTATTGGAATCTCTTTCGATGTTCCCAATTNTTTCCATGAAAGGCTTGACTTGCAATTAAAGGAAGAACTGTCGTTGCTTCGGCGTAGATCATTTGCTCCTTGGCTGTATCGACCTTCCCCCACGATGATGCTTCCTTGAGTGTCGAGCTTGAACAGGATCCATCCCTTACATCCGCTACAGTAATTTGAACCGCATATTTGTGTATCTTGGTCTTTCTGTCTAGGATTTCCGCACAGATCACCGTATCTTGGGCGAAATTCTTTGGCACTCCGCCTCCAATCATAAAGAGTCCACTTTCTTTGGATCGGATCTTTATTTCTGTTATCTCCCTAAAATCTCTTACCGAGTCTATGGTTAGATGTTTTTTTGGATTCTTNACTTGATGATGAACAAGACCAAATCCAGCNCTCGAGTCTGTAAAAGCTGGGCAGAAAATTGGAACACCATGTTCATACGCTGTTTGTACAAGAGAATNTCTTTTTTTGCTATTTTTCACTAACCATTTACCCATCTCCGCAATAAATTCTCTGGATGAATATGGTCGTGGCTGAAGTGATTTTGCTATTTTTGAAATTGTTTTATCACAAATTTGTAGCTCTTTTTCATCAATGTAAGTGTCGTAGATTCTGTTAATATATAAGGANCTTAATTTTTCATCACTTACTGTTTTCTCAGCTTGATAGTGCCTGAATCCGAGTGCCTCAAAAAAGTCCATATCTACTATGCTTGCTCCGGTCGCTACTATTACATCAACCATGTTGTATTTTACCAGGTCGGAATAAATTTTCATGCAACCAGCAGCTGANGTTGATCCAGCGAGNGTTAGTATAATTGTGCAATCTTTATCACGAAGCATGTCGTTGAATATAGTTGTGNCTTTTGAGAGTTCACGTGAACTAAACGACATACTATCCATTGCGTCGATTAATAGCGTAGAATCAAAATTCTGAATATCTATATGTTTAATAGGTTTACTCAGTAAAGCTGCTTTTTGATTNCTTTGTCTTCCCATTTTGTGACGAAATTTTTTAGGCAGGCACNGAAATTAAAGTTGTTTCAGATTTTTGTGATTCATNGGAATACATGGTGAGCATTGGATCATCAAAAGTCNGAACTAATTTGTTTGAATAAAACCCGTTGAATTTTGTACGCATGGTTAGACCATAAGCGCCAATTAGACCAATCTCTAAATAATCTCCTATTTCTACATTCGATGGGATCATAAATGGTCCAGGCATACAATCCTTGCTATCACAGGTTGGCCCATAGAGCGAAAAAGGTACAACGTGGTCAATTAGCTTGNGACGAGTTGTGTGCANTTTAATGGGATATATAAAATCTAAGTGAGCAGCATCAAATAACGCACCATANGATCCTTCAGTGATGTAAAGAAACTTTCCTTTTTTAAGATTTACTTGGACTAGCAAGGANCCAGATTCAGCAACCAGAGCACGNCCTGGTTCACATAAAATTTCACAATTNTGGCCAGGAGCCTTAGTTTCAATGGTTTTATGAATTATTTCTAGATAAGAATCGAGGGATGGNGGGNCAGCATTTTGATAAATTGAAGGAAAGCCACCGCCTATATCAATAGTATCTATCGAAGTTTTAGATTTTTCGATTAGATCGAAAACTTTATTTATAGCTATAGAATAGGTTGAGGGNTGCATGGACTGTGATCCAATGTGGAAGCATATACCCAGTTTTTGGCTCACTTTTCTAGCGTCTTTCAGTAAATTAATAGCCTGCTTTCCTGAAATGCCAAATTTATTTTCTAAAGGTAGTTTGCTGAATTTGTTGCTAACAGCTATCCGTATGTGCAGATTTAAATCTTTAGCATGATTGGTTATTGCCAGGATCTTTTCGAGCTCTTCTTTGCAATCTAGGGCGAAATCTTTAACCCCATATTTAAAATATGCAGTTTGAATATCATGTAATCCTTTTACTGGATTCATAAAGTACAGTTTNGATNCCTTTAGTGNGTATACCTTCTCAATTTCTGATAGCGAAGTAACATCAAAATCTCTGATTCCGGCTTCATAAATAGTTTTGATAATTATTGAAGAGGGATTCGCTTTTACAGCGTATAGAANTCTTCCGTTGAAGTTTCTTAAAAACCATTTAGCCGCAATGCTGACAGGTTTTGTGCGCAGAAAAAAGACCGGCTCAACAGGCTTGTTATTCTGAATATATTGGTGAACAGTTTTGCAGCTTTCCATGATAATGAGACACTAGTTAGTTGATTGCAAATTATTAAATCACTGCAATCTATTTCAAAGAAAAGGCTCTTGTCAATATAATTTGAGAGATGAGAAAATATACTTAATCTGGACTGAATTTTGTGTGGTGATCGGACCTCAAATCTACTGCTTGTAGGACTGAGAGTTTTGAAAAAAAAGATATATTGATACTAATGCTATAATGCCGAAATTATCATTCCAAAAGTTCTATCTTTGATAGAATCAATTTTTTTACTAGAAAAATTTTCGTGTGATGTTGTTGTGTTGTCATCTTTTCAGTTTATAGTCGACAATAATTATTTGAAAGTTAAAAATTGAATTGACAGTCTTCCACGAGAGACTTAATTTGTTTCTGAA
>PARU01000010.1 GCA_002712065.1 Rickettsiales bacterium
CGGGTTTAATCCCTCTTTCTGCCCATAAAACTAAAAGATGATATAATAAGTCTGCGCTCTCTTGAATGGTTCTTTTGGGGCTTTCTTTTAACGCTGAATCCACCACCTCTTTAGCTTCTTCTTGCACTTTTTTACAAATATAATTCTTTCCCAAAGAAAATAACTTAACAGTATAGGAATATTCTTTTTCTTTAGGATCCAATTTTTTTCTTCGCCTTATAACATCATATAAAAGAGTTAAGATAAATTTTTTTTGTTTTTTAATATTCATGTGCCCATTCCATTTACTTCTAATCGTACCGGAATTCCTTTTCTTTTCATAAATTCTTTTGCTTCTACAATTGTATGAATACCAAAATGAAAAATAGAAGCTGCTAAAACAGCGCTTGCATGTCCATGTACTATACCTTCCACCAGGTGATCAAGATTCCCAACACCACCACTTGCAACAACTGGGATTGGAATAGAATCAGAAACCATTTTTGTCAACTCAAGATCAAACCCGTCTTTTGTGCCATCACGATCCATAGAAGTTAATAAAATTTCTCCAGCCCCCAGTTTAGATACCTTTCTTGACCAATCTAATGCATCTAATCCAGTAGCATTTCTTCCTCCATGAGTGAAAATTTCCCATTTCCCATTTTTTACCTTTCTTGCATCAATTGCCACAACAATACATTGGTTACCAAATTTTTCTGCAGCATCTTTCACTATCTCTGGATTTTGTACAGCCTGAGTATTGATTGAAACTTTATCAGCGCCAGCAAGTAATAATTTTCTTATATCCTCTAAGTTTCTAACCCCGCCTCCGATTGTTAAAGGCATAAAACACACTTCAGCAGTCTTTTGTACTAAATCGTATAGAATATCACGGTTCTCATTACTGGCAGTGATATCAAGAAAAGTCAGTTCATCCGCACCCTGTGAATCGTAATAAGTGGCCTGTTCAACAGGATCTCCAGCGTCTACCAAATTGGTAAAATTCACGCCCTTTACTACTCTTCCTTTATCAACGTCAAGACAAGGTATAACTCGTGTGGTTAACATTTAGATATTATTCCAAGATCGCTATAGCTTCTTTTATATTAATTTTCTTATCATAAATTGCTCTACCTACTACTACTCCAGAAACACCCAAACTTTCATATCCTTTCAATAGTTTCAGATCTTTATGGGAAGATACGCCACCACTCAAGATAATAGGAACATTTATTTCATTAGCAAAAAGATCTAATTTCTCAGTATTGGGTCCAGACAATACACCATCCCTGTTAATATCTGTATAGATTATCGCCGTTACACCAAAGTCTTCTAATTTTTTTGCCAAATCTATAGCCTGGGTTTTGCTAGTTTTTTCCCAACCTTCTGTGCAAACATAACCGTCTCTTACATCAATGCCAACGGCGATGCTATTTGGAAATAATTTACATGATTTCTCCACTAAACTAGAGTCCTCTAAAGCTGCAGTTCCTAAAATCACCCTGTTAAGTCCCTTAGAAAGCCATAACTCTATTGATTTTAAATCTCTAATTCCTCCACCTAATTGAATCGGAATATCTACTTCTTTGCGAACAGCTTCTATAGATTTAGCATTTTTTATTTTTCCAAAATAAGCACCATCCAAATCTACAAGATGGATCCACGAACACCCCATGCGTTTAAAAAAGGATGCTTGATTAGCTGGATCAGTATTAAATACAGTTGCGCTTTCTCTTTTGCCTCTGATCAACCTTACGCAGTCACCGCCTTTAATATCTATCGCTGGGAATAAAATCATTTGTCTAAGGAGTCCAACTTAAAAAATTATAGATAAATTTAATACCGTTTTTCTGACTCTTTTCAGGATGAAATTGGGTCCCCACAATATTATCCTTGGATACGACAGAAGTAATTTCTTCCGAATAATCGGCAGTAGCAATCAAATGCTTCTTTTTTGAAGAAACAAAATTATAACTGTGAACAAAATAAAAATAAGGATTATCTTGAAAACCACGAAATATAAAATGAGGTTGGGCAATTTTTACCGTATTCCAACCCATATGAGGAATTTTCAATTTCTTTCCCTTTAAATTAATTGGTCTTACTAACCCGGGAATAAGATTTAGACCTCTATGCTCTCCATATTCTAAACCCTTTTCCGCCAACAATTGCATTCCAACACAAATGCCCAAAAAAGGTTTGCCAATCTCAATAACTTGTCTAGAAATTTCCTCAGTAAGTCCGGGGATAGATTCCAACCCCTTTTTACAATCTCCGAAAGAACCAACTCCAGGAAGGACAATGTGCGAAGCATTTTTTAGTTCTGCTGCCTTCTTTGAAACAACTACATTAAAGTTTTTTCCTGTTTCTTTTCCAGCCCTCTCCAATGCTTTCGCTGCCGACTTAAGATTACCTGAACCATAATCTATTAAGATAACTTTCATTTTCAAAGATTCACAAAGAACCTCCCAATACCCCCTTAGTAGAGGGCACGCTTTTAGGCTTTTTTGGATCAATTTCTATCGCTTCACGCAGTGCGCGTGCTAAGCCTTTAAAACACGACTCAACAATATGATGGCTATTCTCGCCATATATATTTTCAACATGCAGGGTAATTCCAGCAGATTGCGAAAANGCTTGAAACCATTCTTTAAAAAGCTCAGCCTTCATATCACCAACTTCTGCTTGTGGAATTTTAACTTTCCAAACCAAATAGGGGCGACTAGAAGCATCAATGGAAATTCTTGATAATGTTTCATCCATGGGAGAAAGGGCCGATCCAAATCTTCTTATACCTTTTCGATCTCCTAAAGCTTTTAAAATAGCTTCACCTAAAACAATTCCTGTATCCTCAGTAGTGTGATGCATATCAATATGCAAATCCCCTTTGGCCTGTAATTTAATATCTATCAAGCTGTGACGGGATAACTGTTCAAGCATATGATCCAAAAAACCAATACCTGTATCAATTGTAGATCTACCTTTTCCGTCCAAGTTGATTACAACAGAAATTTTCGTTTCTTTTGTATTCCTTTTAACTGCTGACTTACGCATGATTCACCTCATGATCTAAGACAAAAAGCTATAAACTTATTAACATATCCAATAGATAACAGAAAAAGATAGCAAATTAATTTAGAATGAGATCTTGAATAAACTACAATAAAACACTAACTACAATACACCATTAAATGTCTTATACAATAAATAGAGCATTTGAAGAGAAGTAATGATAAAAACGCCAGGTAATAATGAAAACGTAACCTCATTCAAAGGCACAACAGTAATATCAGTACGTAAGGATAAGTCTGTAGTTATTGCTGCCGATGGCCAGGTTACTCACGGTAATATTATTCTAAAAGCAAACTCAAAAAANGTGAGAAGACTCGGAAATGGAAAAGTTATTGCTGGATTTGCGGGAGCCACAGCGGATGCATTAGCTTTATTCGAGAGACTGGAAGGAAAGCTTGAACAACACCCAGGTCAACTTACAAGAGCATGTGTTGAGTTAGCAAAAGATTGGAGAACAGATCGCTATTTAAGAAGATTAGAGGCAATGATGGCGGTAGCTGACAAAGATGTATCTTTGATTATAACTGGGACGGGAGATGTTGTAGANCCTGAAGATGGAATTATTGCGATTGGATCAGGTGGACCATACGCTCTCGCTGCAGCNAGAACGCTCAAAGATATCAAGGGTGAAACCGCAGAAACAATTGCTAAAAAAGCCATGGAGGTCGCAGCTTCGATCTGCATTTATACAAATAATAACTGTGTTTTAGAAAAAATTTAATCCAATGCTTTCAATTACACCCCGTGAAATTGTTTCCGAATTAGATCGTTTTATAATCGGACAAGACAATGCAAAACGAGCAGTTGCTATTGCTCTCCGGAACAGGTGGCGAAGACAACAATTAGAAGATAATCTAAAAGACGAAGTCTTACCAAAAAATATTCTTATGATTGGCCCAACCGGAGTTGGCAAAACTGAAATAGCAAGAAGACTGGCCAGATTAGCGGAAGCCCCTTTTCTGAAAGTAGAAGCAACTAAATTTACAGAAGTAGGTTACGTAGGAAGAGATGTTGAACAAATAGTTCGAGATTTAGTAGAACTATCAATACATTTAACAAAAACNCGTCTCAGAAGAGAAGTTAAGGCAAAAGCGGAAGTTGCTGCTGAAGAAAAATTAATTGATTCTCTAGTTGGTAAAGGTGCAAGTAAGGAAACAAAGCTTAAATTTAGGAATATGCTGAAAAACGGCGAACTTGATGATAAGGAAATCGAGATTGAGGTATCTGATAATCCTGCACAATCTCTTCCAACATTTGATATCCCTGGTGCTCCGGGTGCCCAAATGGGCATGCTTAATCTAAATGAAGTATTTGGAAAAGCATTTGGTAATAAAATGAAACAGAAAAGAATGACAGTGAAGGAATCATTTGATGTTTTGACACAACAAGAAAGTGATAAGCTGCTTGATAACGAAACTCTAATAAAAGAAGCCATTATTACTGTGGAGCAAAATGGAATTGTTTTTATCGACGAGGTTGACAAGATTTGTGCTAGATCAGATCACAGGGCTGGGGGTGAAGTAAGCAGGGAAGGGGTGCAGAGAGATCTCCTGCCTTTGATAGAAGGCACAACCGTTGTTACTAAGCATGGGCCTGTAAGAACCAATCATATTTTATTTATCGCATCAGGCGCTTTCCACATATCCAAGCCCTCTGACTTACTCCCAGAACTTCAAGGAAGACTACCTATTCGGGTNGAACTAAATACATTATCAGAAAAGGATTTTATTAGAATTTTAACGGAGCCTGAAANTAGNTTAATCCGACAATACGAAGCTCTGCTAGCNACAGAAAATGTGAATCTTACGTTTTCAAANGAATCTATAAATGAAATTGCTAAATTAGCAGCATTAATAAATGAAAATGTTGAAAATATAGGAGCTAGAAGACTATACACGGTAATGGAAAAATTATTAGAAGACATTAGTTTTTCTGCCTCAGATAAATCTGGAAAAGATTTTGAGATAACCCCAGAATATGTAAGAAAACAAGTTGGAGAGCTAGCAAAAAATACNGACTTATCTAAATTTATATTATAATTTTTTTAAGATTTACTTTTTTCTTCTCAATAAAACATAAAAAGCCCCATCACCACCATCTTTAGGCTTAGCAATAGAAAAACCTAGAATCATATTTTTTAAATTCCCTTGATTTATCCATGCTGGAAGAGATTGCTTGATGATTCCAGAAGATGTTTTTGAAAACTTGACGCCTCCCTTTCCAGTAATAATGAGCACACATCTTTTATCGGAAAAATAAGCATCTTCAACAAATTGCTCTACAGTGTTTTTAGCATCATCATATCCATATCCATGCAAGTCTAACCTTCCCTCTATTTTAATTTTACCCTTGCGAAGATTTTCCGAAGTACTTCTATCTAAACCAGGGATCTTGCCACGAAAAAAATTATCAATTCGTTTAGGCTTCCAAGATGAAGAAGCATGGAAAGTTAATTGTTCTTTTTGCGGTATTGTTTTTTTAATATTTTTTTCAGAAAAAACATCCTTTTTGCTTTTGTATTTTTTATCAGCTAATGGAGTAACGCTTTTGATTGCCTCTAACCAAAAATCTAAATCTTTTTTATTTTGTTCATATTTTTTTGACANAATTTAAAATCTGGGAAGTAAGATAAACAGTTGACCTAAATTATTCATTGTTCCCGCCTCAATTTTTGCTTCCCTCCCAGANCCTAGAAAAACATCAATTCTTAAAGGACCTTTTATAGCGGATCCAGTATCCTGACCAAAAACTAGAGTTTCTAAAATTTTTTCTCTTCTATTTNCTCTATCATTAATAGATATCCAAAAAGGATATCCATAATTAAAAATATTACTATCAATAGCGACACTTCTCCTAGGAAATAAAGCTGATCCCTGCGCTCCNTTTGGCCCACCTAAAACAGAATCCTGTATTCTAAAAAAAATATATGAAGGATTTTTATTTAAAATTTTNCGTACCTTCTTTGGATGATTTTTTAACCAACGAGTTATGGATTGAAGAGAAATATTTTCTTTTTTAATTTCGCCCATTCGAACTAATTCCGCTCCAATAGGAAAATATTTATGGCCATTTTTCCCAGCAAAGCTAACTCTTATTTCTTTATTATCTTCTAAAATAATTCTTCCAGATCCTTGAATATGTAAAAAAAATAAATCGATTGGACTATCAAGCCAAATTATTTCCAAACCTCTATTCGCCAAGGCACCATCTTCAATTTCTGATCTAGTAAAATATGGAACCACCTTACCTTCCTGCAATCTTCCAACTAATTTTTGATTTTTCGAATCTGAGTTAGAAAGACCAAGATCAACAGAAATTAAATCTTCCGGCAAACCATAAACAGGGTNTTGAAACTCTCGATGTTTGGTTAAGGANCCATTAAGGATTGGNTCATAGTAACCTGTAAAATGAGCCGAATTATTATTAATAACTAAATACGGTTGAAAATAATCTTCAAAAAAAGTCTTTCTTTCATACTTAGTATTCAATTGTTTACTGCTTGCAAGCAAGCAAACATCAAATAAATGATTGTCGAGNGAATCAAAGAGTAATTTATCACCTTTATCTAAAATAATTTTNCCATTTGATTTTTTTATTTCTGTTCTTAATTCTTTCTTCCTGACAAAAGCACAGGACTNAGCAAAANNTTCTATAGAATTGAGAAAATTTTCATTTTCCCATCCTAATATTTGTGAGTAGTTAGTAGGCTTTAGAACCACTTTACTGTCAGTATCAAAAAAATTTCCAGAGCAAGAAGAAATAATAAACGATAATAATAAAATTATCGAATGCTTAAAATTATAAAGGCGTGTAGTTCGTCCTTTTAACAAAATTAATTTGTTTCGATTAAAGTCCAGTTAGGATTTTGAGATTTTAAATCACGGGAAAAAGTCCACCCATCAATAACATCAATGATTTTTTCTGAATCTTGGGATGTTGTTTTTTTACCCCCCTGCATCGTATAGCTAATTTGTTGGGAAGAAAATCTAACGGTTATTTTAGCAAGATTCAAATTAAGCGATACGTCTGTTATTACAGGATTCTGTAAACTAATAATATCAGTTTTTAAGGTAAGATTTTTTTTGTTCCTTTCATCTAATAAATTTACAAAATTCTGATAAATGGAATTCCCTAATAAAGATCTTAATTTCTTTTTATCCCCGCTAGCAAAAGAAGAAACAATAATTTCAAAAGCTTGGCCTGCACCTTCTAAAAACAAATTTTGATCAAAACTTGGGTCAATATAGTGAATCTGTTGAATTAGATTCTGTATCTTGTTGATTCCCGGTTGTGATTCTCCTTCATCTATCGTTTTCTTACCATTCTTCTCTAAATCCCTTCCATCAATAGTCTTGCCTGTTGCTGTCTTTTGCTTAGGTTTATTTATTTTAGTTCCAAGACCACCTTTCTTGCCCAATATTCCTTGCAACCTATAAACCAGCAAAACCGCTATTATTGCGAAAATAATAATGTCAAAAAAAGCAAAACTATTATTCATGACTCTAAAGACCTTTTTTTTTATAAATACATCATTATATATAAAAAGCATTGAACTAAACAAGCTTGCATAATGGGTAAATTAATATTTGCTATTTTCGTCTTTGTCCCAATTATAGAAATTTCGATTTTTTTAATTGTTGGCGATATTTTTGGTTTTTGGTTTACAATTTCTAGCATAATCCTAACCGCGATCATAGGCGCGTGGGCTGTTAAGATTCAAAGTTTTTCAGTTCTAAAAANTTTGCAACAAAACCTGAATCAAAAAAACATCCCTTCTGATGAAATATTTCATGCAGGCTGTTTGTTAATTGCAGGACTTTTATTAATTACTCCTGGTTTTTTTACAGATGCAATCGGTTTTTTACTACTTTTCCAAGGTTTTAGGGGCTACATAAAAAAAATATTGTTTTCTTATTTTGGGAAAATTGGATTTGTTACTCAAAACCATCATGATGTTTCTAACACGAAAATTTTTGAAGCTGATTATAAGGATATAACGACCAAAAAAAATGATCCAAATGATAATAGATAGACAAAAAAGTTAACTAATATAATGTTGTTACTTGTAAGTAATTTATTAATAAAATAATTAATTAGAATNTTGATTCANCTTTTAAAAAACAATTAGTTTTAGGATAGAATAATGAACGAAAAAAAAGAAACTTCAGCGAATCAGAAAAAAAATGAGAACAATGGAGATGGAAAAAGTAAAACCCAAGACAAGATACCGACNATACCTATTAAAATTCACGGCCAATATCTTAAAGATATTTCTTTTGAGAACCCAAACGCACCTGCAAGTATCACAAAATTAAAAAGCACTCCTGAAGTAAGTGTAAACGTAAATGTGGGTGCTAATAAAATTGAGGNAATGGAAAAGAATTCGTACGAAGTTACCCTAATGATAAAAGCCGAAGCTAAATCAGAGGGTAAGGCAGCCTTTATATGTGAACTAACTTATGCCGGTGCATTTACCCTTGGAGAAATACCAGAAACCTCAATACAACCGTTTTTATTAATTGAGTGTCCAAGGATTTTGTTCCCCTTTGCTAGAAGTATTTTAGGTAATATGGTTAGAGACGGAGGCTTCCCTCCACTAATGATCGCCCCTATTGATTTTCATGAAATGTTTAGAANGAATTACCCAGCAAGTGAACAAAAAACTGGGAATGCTTAGAAATATATTAAGACAGCCACAGCGACTTTCTAATACTTTTTAACATTTTTTTGTGATTTTGCAGCTCTTCTTCAGTTGGTAAAAAAATTTTTCGAGCATCTCGTTTATTTTCTTCACCTATTTTTTCTGCTTTTTCTTTAACCATAGTCAAAAATTTTTTAGTTTTCCCCTCAAAGCTAAGACCTGGTTGTTTTCCTCCTAATAATTCTAAGTAAACCCCGGCAAGTAACCGACTATCCACAATAGCACCATGCTTTTCTCTAGAATCTAAGCTAATGGAAAAACGCTTACACAATGAATCTAGGCTCACCAGACTCCCAGGAAACTTTTCTTTAGCTAAACGAAGAGTATCTATTGTCCTGTCTCGAGGAATAGGACTAATTTTACATCTTGCGAATTCAGCATTTAAAAAACCTAAATCAAATTCGGCATTATGTATAACCAATTTGCTGTTTTTTAAAAAATTCAAAAGCTTTCCTACAGATTCTGGAAATTTAGGAAATTTTTCTAGAAAATTAAGAGATAAACCGTGTACTGAAAACGCTTGCTGAGATATTTCCTTCTCTGGGTTTACATATACATGATATTCATTACCAGTAGGAATGTGGTTCATCAATTCAACACAACCTATTTCAATTATTCGATCGCCTCTTTTTGGATCAAGGCCGGTGGTTTCTGTATCTAAAACAATCTCTCGCATTAATTAATCCTAAAAAACGATTCTATCTTAAAAGCGTTTCAGAGCAAAAAGGCCATTTCTTTCCCTTTTTCTCCATTACATGGCTAAGCACTCTTCTTATAAGGCGGATAGTATGCATTCTACCCAATCCTGTATTAATAGTAAAATCCACAACTTTCTTTTTTTCAATTTCAGGCATTTGTTTTTTTAATATTCCAAGAAATTTCTTTTCATCCATTCCAAATCTAGACAACGCACGCATCTTTTGCAAAAAAAGTGGAGCGGAAGTCAACAAGACGAAATCACAAAATTTATAACTATTTGCCTCAATCAAAAGTGGTGTTTCCAAAATAACTATCTTCCTTCTATTAAGGCACATTCTCTTAAAAAATTTTTTCTGTTGGTTAAGAACTTGAGGTTGTATAGCCTCTTCAAGAAACCTAAGTAGATTGGGTTCATTAAAAGCATAGCGGCTTAGTGCTGTTTTATTTATCTTTCCCTTTACAAATAGATTGGGGATTTTTCTAAAAAATTTTTTTCTAATTTGGTGAATAATTTTTTTGTCTTGATCTAAAATAAAACTTACAGCCTCATCAG
This sequence comes from Rickettsiales bacterium, assembly GCA_002712065.1. Lineage (GTDB taxonomy): Bacteria > Pseudomonadota > Alphaproteobacteria > UBA8558 > UBA8558 > UBA8558. The sequence continues at coordinate 10,005 of PARU01000010.1, forward strand.
AGTTGAATACAGGTATTCTCATTTTTGACAGCAATGAGGCAATGGTTGTTTTTCCTGTTGCCACAGAACCAGTTAAACCGATAATTAGCATTGTTTTTTTAAAACTCTCTCTAATTTGTTTTGCAAATAAACAGTGCTTCGTGGCCATATGTTAAACCACTTATGAAAACTAGATTTTGCTTGATAAACCAACATACCAATTCCTCCTATTGTTTTATTTCCTCTTTTTTCAGCCTCTAATATAAGNTTTGTTTTAATTGGATTATAAATTATATCATAGACTACAGACTGCGNTGGTAATTCTTCTAAACTTAGNTCTAATGGTTTGCTCCCCAACATTCCCATNGGGGTGGTGTTAACTAANAAAGTAGNATCGTTCAGTAGGTTATTTCTTTCGCTCCATTTNGAAACTTTTATCTTGCCCTTTATGTGATTTTTTAGTGCTTGGGATTTTTTCATTGTTCTTCCGCAAATAATAATTTTTTTTGCTCCAAGCGTTTTTAAGCCCGCACAAACAGCCCTNGCAGAGCCACCCGAACCATAAACCACAACCTTTTCCATATATTTTTTCCAAGATGGTATCTGCAATTTTAAAGGCTGAATAAAACCATATAAATCAGTGTTGAACCCGATTAATGATCCATTTTTTTNCAATTTCACGGTATTAACTGATCCTACAATCTTNGCCGAAATATCCAAATGATGTAAATATTTCAAAATATCAATTTTATGGGGAACGGTAATATTTAAAGCTAAAACACAATTTTCTTTGGTTTTCGAGGACAAGAATTCTCCTATTTTTCCTTTTTTAACCATAAATTTTTTATAGGTACCCGAAATTTTATGAGTCCTCATCCAAAAATTATGGATAACAGGAGAGAGTGATTGTCTTACGGGTTTGCCAATAATACCAAACACTTTTTTTTCCTTATTATTTAGCAAACACCAGTCCTTTTTAAAAATAATAAAAGCTCTTTTGTTGGCATCCCTAATATGGTTTCGCGTTTTCCTTTAACCCAATCAAAAAGAGCTCCATTATCTATTTCATATCTATAAACGCCAACTGAATAACCTTGATTCTTCTTTAATTTTTGAAAATATTTTCTAAGAACGTCCGTTCCGTGTTTTTTCATTCTTAAAGATGCTGTTTTAACACAAAACCATAACCTTTTTTGATTCAACACAACACACACTGCGCTCAAAAGCTTGTGTTGTTTGCCTGTAAGTAAGCTTAGTTGGTTAAAAGCTTCTTTGCGGTTTCTTGGCTTATTAAAGATTTTTTTTTCACAAATCAAAATTTGATCAGATCCAATAATTAAATCCTTTGGAAAGCTCTTTGATATACTATTAGCCTTCGCCATTGCCAACGCAAGAGCAATTTGCCTGTTTGTTTTTTTCGCAACCATTAGTTCTGTTTTCAAACGGCTTTCTGCGATGTTGTGCTTCCGGGACAAAAACTTTACGCCTGCGTTTTTCAACAATTTTTTTCTTGTAGAGCTCTCCGATGCTAAAATTACTTTCATTTGTTCTTTTATAAAACCCCAGTATAGGTTGTGTAATAAGTGGGGAAACAAAAAAAATCCATGAATATTTTATTCTATCAAGAGATTATCAACAAGATGTTAATCTGGCTGTTTGTTTTCCACACGGTTTTAATAACGTTGAAAAGATTTTTTGTCTATATATTCTAAAGACTTGAAAAAAAAAGAAAGAGAAAAAAGAAGAAAAAGGTGTTGATAAAAAAACAATACCGTTATTCACAGTACAACAACAACAACAACCTTATATATATATAGTATTAGTAGAAGGATGAATAAAAAAATAATAATAAAAGCCTTTCAAGGAGAAAAAACAAAAGAAACACCTTTTTGGTTTTTAAGGCAAGCAGGAAGATATTTGCCAGAGTATCAAAAGATTAAAAAACAAGAAAAAGACATGTTGGGTCTTTTTTTAAATCCTAAAAAAGCCACAACAATAACACTACAACCAGTTAAGCGGTTTCAAACAAGCGCAGCAATTATCTTTTCTGATATTCTTATGGTTCCTTATGGGTTAGGACAAAGCCTTTGCTTTGATAACAAGAAAGGGCCGCGCCTTGGGAATATATTAAACAAACCTATTTTAAAGTTTGACAAAAAGAAATTTGATTCCCTGTTGTCCCCCGTTTATAAAACAATATCAACAACAAAAAAAAAACTAAACAAACAAACCGCACTGATAGGCTTTTCTGGATCTCCCTGGACGCTGCTTTCTTTTATGTTAAACGGCGGGCCGTGTCGGGGGATAAGCGCCATAAAAAAACACATTGGTAAACCTTATTTTGAGAAATATATAAGTCTTTTGGTTAGGGTTGTTGTCCACTATGTAAACAAACAAATTGATCATGGCGCAGAAGCCATACAGCTTTTTGATACCTATGCGGGTATGTTAAAAGACAAAAAGCAAATTGAGAAGTATATTTTTAAAACGACGAAAAAAATTGTGAGTGAAGTTAAAAAGAAAAACAAAAAAATACCAATTATAGGTTTTCCTAAAGGTCTTGGTTGCTTATATAAAAATTTTGTGAAAACCACCGGTGTTGATGTTATCAATATTGATCAAAGCGTTAATCTTGATTGGGCCTTAAAAGAGCTACGCGGAAGAGCTGTTCTCCAGGGGAATCTTAATCCCGAGACTCTTCGTTTGGGTGGAAGAAAATTAGATGAAGAGGTTCTTTCTATTCTTCGTTGTTTTAAGCGCGGTCCTTTTGTTTTTAATTTATCTCACGGCATTAGACCAAACACTCCAGTAAAAAATGTTTCTCGCGTTTGTTTTCTTTTAAGAGGTGGTGTTCGTTGAAAGAAAATCAAAAAATAGCGGTTGTATTGTTTAATTTAGGGGGTCCCGATCAGCTTGACGCGGTAAAGCCCTTTTTGTTTAATTTGTTTTATGACCCGGCAATTCTTAACCTCCCAAACCCTTTTCGTTGGTTTTTGGCAAAATTAATTTCTCACCAAAGAGAACCGATTGCAAAAAAAATATATCAACAAATTGGGGGCAGCTCTCCCATTTTAAAAAACACCATAGCGCAAGCCAAGCATCTAGAAAAAACTCTTAACGAAAAAGCGCCTGATAACTTTAAGGTTTTTTCTTGTATGCGTTATTGGAATCCTAGAGGGGAAGATGTTGTTGCCTTAGTAAAAAAGTTTCAACCTGCAAAAATCCTTTTAATTCCCTTATATCCCCAATTTTCTACAACCACCACGCTTTCGTCTATATCTGATTGGATAGACTGTACAGAAAAACAGAATCTATCAATTCCCACGAAAGCCTTGTGTTGTTATCCAGACGATCCTGATCTGATTTTAGCAATGGCGCAATTAATTAAAAAAGGACTAAAGAAAGCAAAGGAAGGAGAAATAAAACTTTTACTTTCTGCCCATGGTTTACCAGAAAAAATAATTAGATCTGGAGATCCATATCAGGAGCAGGTTGAAAAAACNGCAAAAAAACTAATTAANGTTTTGGGAAAATATANANATATCCCAAAATTTGATCATGCNGTTTGTTATCAGAGTAAAGTGGGTCCCTTAAAATGGATTGGCCCTTCNACTGAAGATGAAATAATGTTAGCTGGGAAGAGAAANCTTTCACTGGTGATTTTTCCTATTGCTTTCGTATCCGAACATTCAGAAACTTTNGTTGAGCTAGATATTGAATATCAGGAGTTAGCAAAAAAATCAGGCGTGAAAAAATATATTAGAGTTCCAACAGTTAGCACGAGCAAGCGATTTATTTCTTGTTTAGCAATGAATGCTCTTACAACACTTAAGAGCAAAAATTTTTACTGTAAAAAAGCTTCGCTCTGTAGTAATGAAAGAACAAAATGTCCTTTAGTTTCTTAATTGATATACAAATTTTTTTAATTGAACATCGGGATTGGCTGAGAGCTTTCCATATTATTAGTTTTATTGCATGGATGGCTGGGCTTTTATACTTGCCAAGGCTGTTTGTTTATCATGCCCAGACGCAGCCTAGATCAGAAGCATCTGAAACATTTAAAATTATGGAGCGTAGACTTTATAGAGGAATTATGATCCCAGGNATGGTGCTAACTTTTCTTTTTGGAGTTTCCCTATTATTNACATCTCAANATTTTGCAAAAGGTGATTATTGGATGTATCTAAAAATTTTCTTAGTTTTATCTCTGGCGTCNGCACATGGTCATATGGGAAAATGGAGAAGAAGGTTTGAGTTGGATCAAAATACCAGGGGGCCAGGTTTTTATCGTGTCATTAACGAAGTCCCTACGGTAATTATGATTTGTATAGTTTTTCTCGTTATTTTTAAACCATTGTGAAATAGTATTTGACAAGAGACACTATGTTAAGTAATGGTANTCTNATCAACCTGCCCGATCTTAGATCGTATATAACATAANTCATATTATTATTATTATTANTTCTCGTTAACCAAAAACCGTANCTAATTAATCCTTACAAATTTAAATGCATCTACACGAACTAAAAGAAAAACCACCTGGTGAGCTTCTCGCTTTTGCAGAAAAATTGAAAATCGAGAATGCGAGCACTATGCGCAAACAAGATATGATGTTTGCCATTCTAAAACAACTTGCAGATAACTCAGAAGCAATTCATGGGGCTGGGGTCCTTGAAATTTTACAAGATGGTTTTGGTTTTTTACGATCTCCCGAAGCTAATTATCTACCAGGTCCCGATGATATTTATGTATCCCCGAATCAGATCAAAAAGTTTGGTTTACGAACTGGAGATACAGTTGAGGGTGAAATTAGGCCACCGAAGCATGGAGAGAGGTATTTTGCGCTATTAAAAGTAGAAAAATCTAATTTTGATGAACCGGATCACTTAAAACATAGAATTAACTTTGATAATTTGACTCCTTTATATCCTGAGGAAAGNCTCAAGATGGAGATNGAGGATCCAACTCTAAAAGATAAGACTTCACGAATTCTAGACTTAATTACTCCCCTTGGAAAAGGGCAAAGAGCGTTGATTATTTCACCACCCCGGACTGGAAAAACCATGATGTTGCAGAATATAGCGCATTCGGTAGCAGCCAACCATCCGGAGTGCTTTCTAATCGTTCTTTTGGTTGATGAGCGCCCTGAAGAAGTTACTGATATGGCTAGATCTGTTAAAGGCGAGGTCATTAGCTCAACTTTTGATGAACCAGCANCACGCCATGTGCAGGTAGCAGAAATGGTTATATCTAAAGCTAAAAGACTTGTTGAGCANAANAAAGATGTAGTGATTCTTCTCGATTCGATCACACGNCTTGCNAGGGCCTACAATACCGTAGTACCGAGCTCAGGAAAGGTCTTAACGGGTGGTGTAGACGCGAATGCTTTACAGAAACCAAAACGATTTTTTGGTGCTGCAAGAAATATAGAAGAAGGGGGATCGCTTACGATTATTGGCACTGGATTGGTTGATACTGGCTCTAGAATGGATGAGGTAATTTTTGAGGAGTTTAAAGGTACAGGTAATGCGGAAATTATCTTGGATAGAAAACTTTCTGACAAGAGAGTGTTCCCTGCTATCGATGTTACCAAGTCCGGGACCCGAAAAGAAGAGCTCTTGGTGGATAAAGATGAATTAAGTAAAATGTGGATTTTAAGAAGAATTCTTATGCCAATTGGTACCTCAGAAGCAATGAATTTTTTAAGTGAAAAATTACAGGTTACTAAAAATAACGGAGATTTCTTTGACACCATGAATAAAAGTAATGGTGCTGATAGATAATTTTTTGATCTTTATTAATTAATTTTTTTCAACTCTTAAAAGCCTTTCTTTTTTTCTTACCCCACGCTTACCTAAAAAACCTCCTAAACTATTTTTTGCGACAACTCTGTGACAAGGAATTAGGATTAATAGAGGATTTCTTTTTGCGGCTTGTCCGACTGCCCTTGGCGAACTTGAAGTTTTTTTTGCTATATCACCGTAGGTGGTAGTTTTTCCATATTTGATGGATGATATTGCTTTCCAGATTTTTTTTTGGAATGGTGTCCCGTTTATAGTAATTGGGAAGTTTATTTTTTTCCTTTTTCCTCTCAAGCATTCAAACAACTGTCTTTTGATTTCCTTGGATTCAATTGTTAATCTGGTCTTTTCCTTCTTTGTCCAAGATAATCCAGTCAACCTGCCTTTTCTTATTTTTATTTCAAGGTTACCGATAGGTGTTTGTGTAACAGTATCTTTCATTCGATAGGCACAACCGTTGGCTTATCGCTGAGTAACTCTTTAAGGGTGAAGTATTGCGTATCAGTATGCCCTTTAAATGATCTTAGCAATTCTAGTACCATTGACTTTTTTGGTGGCAGAACTTCAATTGCTGATTTCGATAAAAAATAGATCGATCTTTGTTCTATCGTCTGAATATGGATTATATGGGTTCTTCATTTTAAGTGTGTATGTATTGATCCAATTCTGACACTTTTGTTATTGGCGGAAAACAACTTTTCTGTGTGCAAATATAGGCAGTGAAATTTTTCCCCTCGGCCTTCTTTCCAAAAGCTGGGTGATCTTTTGTTAGAGCTGTTCCGTCTTTAGCAAAAACGACCGATACGTTTGAAGCGGCTAATTTATAAATTTTTTGCAGAAGATCATTGGTCTCTTCATTTTTTTTGTCGGAAAAAATTACAATTTGTA
>PARU01000011.1 GCA_002712065.1 Rickettsiales bacterium
GTTTGGCAAAGGGCATGACCATTCCGAGGGCGTACAAATCAGGGTTCACTTTCGTTCAATCATCGATCAAGAAAGCCCACTTTTCAAAAGACAAGCATGCGTATTTAACACAGCGCTAGATCCAAAAGCTAGGGGGGCACAGAACGCCTTGTGGAGGAGTTTTAATTCTTTTCATATATAATTTTAAAATCTTCTTTTTCAGTACAAAAATAATGTAGCCAAATACTCGCGTAGCTATAAATTGCAAAGATTAAACCTGCTTTTGAGCCTGTCGCAATTGCGAAACCAAAAAAAATAGCCATACCAAAAACATACATTGCATTAGAGGACCATTGAAAAATACCACCTTTTTCAAAAGGCATTTCTTTATACTTTGAATCAAAATGATCCGCGCCAGTTGCTCGTTTAAGTCCAAAATATTTCTTAACTGAATAAAAAGTATATATTGCTGGAATAAAAATGATTAAGGATACAATCCAAGCTAACAGGCCTGGTTTAAATAAAGAACCATAATCAACTATACACAAACCAATGGAGGAAAGTCGCGAAAGAAATAATATAAAAAACCCTATTGTGTAACCTTTAAATCCAATTGAATTGCTAATTATTTTCCAACATAGTTCTGATCTCCAACATATCCATACATAAGCTTGGTGAGCCAACGGGATAGACATAGAAAAAATAAACCAAGTGTTTGCATCAATTCCAATAAATGTATTTGTGTTATTTTGAAAATTTACAATTTGTGTACTTAAATAAAATAAAACTGCAATCCCCCCTAAATGCCAAATTTGATGCTTAAAGAAGAAACTTAATTTATTTTCCATTTTTAAAGAAATGAACTTAAACGCGGTTTGAAATAATTGGGAAAGTTACGCTTTGTGATAAATTTTGCTGCCCTTATCGATAAATTTTTTCGACATTTCCTTCATCCCGTCTTTGGCTTGGTCCCTGATTTCCCGCGTAATCTCCATCGAGCAGAATTTAGGACCACACATAGAGCAGAAGTGNGCGAGTTTTGCACCCTCAGAGGGCAGTGTTTGATCGTGGAAATCNTTTGCCGTTGTNGGGTCTAGAGATAGGTTAAACTGGTCCTTCCATCTAAAATCGAACCTTGCTTTTGAGATAGCATCATCGCGAAATTTTGCNCCCGGATGACCCTTTGCAAGATCCGACGCATGNGCTGCTAGTTTATAAGTAATNACTCCCGTTTTTACATCATCCTTATCTGGAAGACCCAAGTGTTCCTTGGGNGTNACATAGCAGAGCATAGCAGTTCCATACCAACCGATCATTGCNGCNCCTATAGCGCTGGTTATATGATCATAACCNGGCGCAATATCAGTGGTTAGTGGTCCCAGGGTATAAAATGGAGCCTCCTTGCAGACTTTTAGTTGCAAATCGACATTTTCTTTTATTTTNTGCATCGGAACATGACCTGGCCCTTCAATCATCACTTGGACATCGTGCGCCCATGCCTTTTCTGTTAGTTCCCCNAAAGTTTCTAATTCAGCAAANTGNGCTTTATCGTTTGCGTCGGCTATGGATCCTGGCCTCAGGCCATCACCTAGGGAGAAGCTGATATCGTATGCATTCATGATTTCGCACATTTCATCAAAATTTGTGTANAAAAAACTTTCCTTATGATGCGCGAGGCACCATTTTGCCATAATAGATCCGCCACGAGAAACAATTCCCGTTACTCTTTCAGCGGTAAGAGGAATATAGGCAAGTTTAACTCCAGCATGAATGGTGAAATAATCAACCCCTTGTTCGGCTTGTTCTACTAAAATATCNCGGAATATCTNCCATGAAAGATCTTCGGCCTTTCCTTCGACTTTTTCCAAGGCTTGATATATTGGAACTGTTCCAATTGGGACGGGAGAGTTTCTAATGATCCATTCCCTTATGTTATGAATATCTTTTCCGGTAGAAAGATCCATAACTGTGTCTGCGCCCCATCCTGTAGCCCAGATCATTTTCTCAACTTCATCCGAGACCGATGACGTGATTGCTGAATTTCCGATGTTCGCATTAATCTTTACAAGAAAGTTTCTGCCTATAATCATTGGTTCAGATTCGGGATGATTGATATTACATGGTATGATTGCCCTTCCGCTTGCTATCTCATCTCTAACAAATTCTGCCGTAACAAAATTGGGAATATTGGCTCCAAATGACTCTCCATCACGATCAACTTCGGCTATTAATTGACGCCCCTCGTTCTCACGAATGGCAACATACTCCATTTCTGGTGTGATAATTCCTCGCCTTGCATAGGTTAATTGAGTGACAGATTCTTTATTTTTTCCTTTCAAAGGATGGGTGTTTTTTTTAGGGAAGGGAGGGACCTTTGATTGTTGTTTTTTTGTATATCCATTATCCTTCGGTTGCGGGTCTCTTCCTTTATATGAAGCCGTATCGTTTCTTTCTAGAATCCATTTTTCTCTAAGTTTAGGCAAACCGGAAGAAAAATCTATTTGGTGGTTTGGGTCGGTGTATGGTCCCGACGGATCATAAACAACCAATTTATCATTTCCCGGTTCATCTGATAATTTTATTTCTCGCATCCCAACCGCTATGTTGGAATCGCTTTCGCTCTTTATGTATATTTTCTTCGAGCTGGGAAAAGTAACCGTCTCTTCGACTTTTACTTTAGCAACGGTTAATTCTTTTGTCTTTGATAATTTCATGTCCATTTCCTACGCCGGGACTAACCGGTTCAGGTTCTAAGGGTTACCTTATATTTGCTAGGTTTCTCAGCATCTTTAGATTGAAAAGAAGCTCCCCCAGGATCTCTGTCTCAACAGTCTTCATTAAATGGTACATTTTATCAAGCGGATAAAATAACAGATATATTATGTACTTTAATTATTTCTACATAATAAATAAGTTATTAATTGACATTTTATTTTTTTCATTTAAACAAGTATTTTTGATTATTTTTGGGTTTAATTACATACTTGTATTTTAATATTAGCTCTCGATTGTAATTTGGTTTTTAGTTTATGTTTATATTAGAACCACATTTGTTAATGGCAGCTACGCTGTTTTTCGTCTTGCTCGCAATTCTTTTGTATGCTTGGGAAAGAATGGCGATGGAGATCATTTCCGTTGGTATTATAGGGCTATTGCTCGTTTTTTATACAATCTTTCCCTACCTTGATGCTGATGGGAATAACCTTTTAAGGCCCTCTAAAATTTTGGCTGGTTTTTCTAATCCTGCCTTGATCACTGTATTATCGCTTCTTGTTATAGGGCAAGCAATTGTTAACACTAGATCTTTAGAACGAGCAACGCAGTTTGTCGTTGGGCTGAGTCCAAAAAATCCATTTTTTTCCATGGTTTTTGTTCTAATTTTTGTTTTGATTATCAGTGCTTTTCTAAACAATACGCCGGTTGTGGTAATCTTTATTCCCATTATGCAGGTCCTAGCTGATCGTTTTTCGCGTTCTGCTAGTGCATTTATGATGCCCTTAAGTTTTGTTGCAATACTAGGCGGCATGACTACATTGCTAGGATCTAGCACGAATCTTCTAATATCTAACTCTTTAGCCGATTTGGGATTGAGGCAGTTTTCTTTCTTTGAGTTTACCGTACCTGGTTTAGTTTTAGCAGCTACTGGCTTTCTATACATTGTTTTTATTGCTCCAAAAATTCTTCCTAATCGACGAACCTTAGCAAACACCTTAATTGATGGAGATGGGAAACAATTTTTAGCTCAGGTGACGGTTAATGAGGATTCAAAATTAATTGGGGAAGAGGCCGTTGCTGGTATTTTTCCGAGTCTTAAGGAAATGACCGTGAGGATGATATTGAGAGGCGAGCATGCAGAACTAACCCCTTTTGATGGCTTTAAACTTAGATCTGGAGATGTACTTGTTGTTGCGGCTACAAAAAAAGCTCTTACCAATGTTTTAGCTACTGGGGTTGGAGTATTAAGTACTGAATATATCGAAAAAAGCAAAAGTCGAGTTGGAGATGGAAAGCTTTCACAAATTCTTTCTGAAATTATGATCACGCCTGGCTCAAGACTTGTGGGTCAAAACCTGGAACAGATTGGTTTTCGTTATAGGTTTAATTCGATTGTATTAGGTTTGCAGAGACGGACAAGAATGATCAGAACTAAAATGACAGAAATTGCTTTAGAGGCAGGTGATATACTATTAGTGCAGGGTAGTGCTGAAAATATAGAGTCCCTTCGAAATCACAGAGATCTAATACCCATGGCTTGGTCCTATACAGATATACCGTCTCCCAAATTGGCCATGAGGGCTAATATAATATTCTTTTCTGTGATTGCGCTTGCTGCTACTCATTTATTACCCATAGTCGTTGCAGCTGTGTTGGGTGCGGCTGCCGTTATTTTTACTGGTGTAATTAATATAAGGCAGGCGGGCCGAGCGATTGATAGGAGGCTTTTTCTACTAATTGTTTCTGCTCTTGCTCTTGGTACCGCTATGTATGAGACTGGAGCGGCAGCTTTTCTTGCTGATATTATTATTCAATTATTTGGCACTAGTAGTCCAGCGGTAGTTTTATCTGCTTTCTTTTTTCTCGTAGCCTTCTTGACGAATATTATAAGCAATAATGCATGCGCTGTCCTTTTTACTCCTATTGCTGTTAACCTGGCCGAAACCTTAGGAGTAGATCCAATGATATTTGCTATAGGTTTAGTTTTTGCAGCAAACTGTTCATTCGTTACACCGTTGGGATATCAAACGAATTTATTAGTTATAGGTCCGGGTCACTATAAGTTTAATGATTTCGTCAAGGTTGGACTTCCACTAAGCCTTCTATTATGGTTGGTTTTTTCTTTATTTGTGCCCTGGTATTACGGTTTGTGATTTTATAGAGTGGAAAAAAGATGATTTTCAAGAAAGCAAGTAAAGTACTTTTGCCGTCTGGCTTTAGAGATTTATTACCACCTGACGCCGAAAGAGAGGCAGATTCTAACAGGCAATTGATGGATCTCTTTTCGTCTTTTGGNTACCAACGTGTAAAACCTCCTTTGATCGAATTTGAAGAAACTTTGGTAAGTGGTGCAGGTATATCGACCAGTCAAGAAACTTTCAGAGTTATGGATCCAATTTCGCAAACAATGTTAGGAATTAGAACGGACATTACCGTTCAGGTTGCAAGAATTGCAAACGGAAGCATGGTTAATTCTCCAAGACCACTACGACTGTGTTACAGTGGAGAAATTATCAGAGTTACGGAGAATCAGTTAAGACCTGAACGTCAACTATGCCAGACAGGATTGGAATTAGTTGGCAGTGAATCAGTGGCCGCAGATGTGGAAGTTATAAAGCTAGGCGTTGAGTCACTTAAATTGCTTGGTGTAGAAGATGTAACTGTTTGTATGACAATCCCAACTTTAATTCCAAAGATTATCGAAAAATTTAATTTTTCCAAGAAATTAATATCAGAGCTAAATGTTGCACTGGAGAGAAAGGATTTATCTGCGATTAAACCATTGGTTGGTAATGCTTATCCAGTTTTCAAAAAACTTATAACTTCGGTTGGGCTTTTCAGTGAAGTTTCAGAGTCCCTGCGAGCAATAGAAATTCCCGCTGAAGCCAGGAAAGAACTAATATCCTTGATTGAATCTGCGACCGCTTTGCAAAAAGTGATTTCTGGAGCTCAGATTGTGATCGATCCTGTGGAGAAAAAAGGTTTTGAGTATCAGTGTGGGGTTTCTTTTTCATTTTTGGCAAAGGGAAGCAAAAGAGAACTTGGATTTGGTGGTCGTTATATGACTGGATTGGATCAAGAAGATTCGAAAAAGCCAGAACCTTCTACCGGCTTNACGTTTTTTATGGATACTATTTTAGATGTACTCCCNAAGAAAAATGANCCTAAGACCCTTTATGTCCCTTTTGGTACCCCGGACAAGGAGNTNAAAAGATATTTAAATAGTGAGTGGAGAATTATTAGGGGATTAACCAAAGAAAAAGATATAAATTCTGAAGCAAAAAAATTAAACTGCTCTTATATTTTAAAAAATAATAAAACAACAGNAATTTCTTAATTCAGAATAGATTGATTATTCAATGACAAATGTTGTCGTTATAGGAAGCCAGTGGGGCGACGAGGGAAAAGGCAAAATAGTTGATTGGCTTTCCAAAAGAGCGGACATTATTGTTCGATTTCAAGGAGGTCATAACGCAGGTCATACTCTTGTTGTGAACGGTGTAAAGTATGCACTTAGTTTGTTGCCTTCGGGAGTTGTCAGAAAAGGAAAAATTTCACTGATAGGTAACGGCGTGGTTGTCGATCCTTGGGCACTGCTATCAGAAATTGATCTTTTGAGGAAAAAAGGAATCTCTGTTAGTCCAAAAAATCTCCGAATCGCTGATAACGTTACATTAATTTTACCGTTTCATTGTCAACTTGATAAGGCTCGGGAAAAGGCTTTTGGTAAAAATAAAATAGGTACTACAGGAAGGGGTATCGGACCCGCCTATGAAGACAAAGTTTCTAGACGCGCGGTCCGTTTATGTGATCTCTATGATCCATCTGCCTTGAAAGAAAAGCTTCATCAGATGTCAATTCATCATAACGCAATTTTAAAGAATATGGGTCTAAGGCCCATAAGAATTGCAGAAATTTCTAAAAAGCTAATGAAAATTTCTAAAAAGTTACTTCCTTATGTAGATAGAGTATGGAGTATTTTAGATAAAGCGCAGGAAAGAAATCAAAATATATTGTTTGAAGGTGCACAGGGTTTTGCGCTCGATGTCGATCATGGGACTTATCCATATGTAACGTCTTCCAATACTATTGCTGGTCAGGCAAATATTGGGACGGGCTCTTCGGGGACAAAATATGTTCTGGGCATTACAAAAGCTTATACAACAAGGGTTGGTTCTGGTCCTTTTCCAACTGAGTTAAACGACAAGATTGGTCAGCAATTAGGTGAAATAGGAAACGAGTATGGCACTGTTACTAATAGAAAAAGAAGGTGTGGCTGGTTCGATGCTGTATTGGTTAAACAGGCAGCAAAGATATCTGGTATTAATGGTATTGCTTTAACTAAACTAGATGTCTTGGATAGTTTTAAAGAAATAAAAATTTGTACCGGCTATCGCTTAAAAGGAAAAAGAATTGATTACTTTCCTTCCGGCATGTCTGAACAAAAGAATGTTCGACCAATTTATGAAACAATTAAGGGGTGGGGTCAGCAAACCAGAGGATTAAAAGCATTTAAAAATTTACCTCTTAGATCAGTTAAGTTTATTAAGAAGATAGAGAAATTAGTTGGCGTTCCGATAACCTTGATATCTACCAGCGAGAGACGAGAAGATACCATCTTAGTTAAGAATCCGTATAGCAGACGTTAGAACCTAATTTTAATATTTGTCTGAAAAACCGCTGCTTAATTTATCTATTAGGCTATTAAATATAGCTGGAGTTTTTGTTCTATAAGTCAAAAACTTATTCTTTCTTGGATGCACAAAACCTAGTTTGTTAGCATGCAGCATGTGTCTGTTTAAGGTTAAATCACTTATTTTCCTTTGTTTTCCGTAAATTTTATCACCTATAATTGGAAAACCGTTATGACTCAAATGTACCCGTATTTGATGCGTTCGGCCAGTTTCTAATCTGCATTCGATAAAAGAAGCACCTTCTGTCCGAGTGCTACCTATTCTTTTCACCATTTTGTAATGAGTAACCGCGTGTTTTCCGCCAGAGCTTAATACTGTCATTTTTTTTCTATTTTTAGGGTTTCTTCCTAAATTTCCTTTAAAGGTCCCTTGGTTTTTTCCTAACCACCCCCAGACGATTGCTTGGTACGATCTCATTATTTTACGATCAGAAAACTGTTTTGATAAATTGATATGGGTGTAGTCGTTTTTAGCGACAACCAGCGCACCACTGGTTTCTTTATCTAATCTGTGCACTATTCCAGGACGTCGTACACCACCAATTCCCGAGAGGTTATTTCCACAATGTGCTAATAAAGCATTCACTAAGGTATTTTCCCAATTTCCTGCTCCCGGATGAACCACTAAACCAGCAGGCTTGTTGATAACAATTATATCTTGATCCTCATATAAAATCTCTAGNGCAATNTTGNTGGCTTTAAGTTTTCCCTCCGATGCTTTTGGTATGTTCACAACTATAANATCACCAGGTTTTATTTTATATGAAGCGCTTGTTATTGATTTATTTTTTATTAAAACTTGTTTACCCTTGATAAGTTTTTGTAAGCGGGAACGTGAGAAGTCTGGAATTTTTTTTGCCAGGAATTGATCTATTCGTTCTTCAGGCGTGTTCTTTGTAACGGATAGTTTTTTTTGTTCTTTTGTTTCTTTTGCGTTCATTGTGAATCGAGGTAAGCTAGGTTATGCAATTTTTAAAGTTCATTGTTATATTCATGGCCGTTCTCATTGTTGCTGGTTTGGCAATTATTGGGTTTACAATATTTAATAATATAACTTCGCCTNGTTCTTCAGATAAAANCTATGAGTCAAATTATCATTTCCAGACCTGTAAATATATAGGTAAAATTAATTCATTTAATGAACAAGAAGTTGTTGTTTGTACGAGTTCTGGTAACAGCTCTTTATTTCAGCTTTATGAGGACGGCTGGAAACTTATAAACGTGAACCCGGTTGGATCTGAAGACGTTTCAGCAAAAGCTTGGTTAGAAGAAGGGGAGGGTTTTCTACAGTTTTTTTTAGAAAAGAAAAGCAAAAAGTAAATAGCTGAATATGTGTTTACAAAATATGAGGAAGACTGATAGGTTGTGCAGCATGTCCCCTTCGTCTAGTGGNCCAGGACGCCGCCTTCTCAAGGCGGTAACAGGGGTTCAAATCCCCTAGGGGACGCCAAATAGGAATGGAGTATTTTTAAAGTTGTTCAAAGTTTCTGACTTAGCTAGCTTGTTTCTTCGTTTTCAGAATTTGTCGACAAGCAAGAGCGTGCTAATTATTTTTCTTTCTGCGTTTTGTATCCGCCTAGCATATTTGTTTCTGATTTATGGTGATGCTTCTTCGCTAATGATCGAGGACTCAAAATTATACTTAAAGTTAGCGGAAAATATTTTATCGAATCAATCACAAGGTCTTGACTTTAATACTCTATTTCCAAGCACCGAAGATATGCCGTTATATCCTTTGTTTATTTCTGGTGTCTTTTCTTTATTTGGGAAGAGCGAAATATGTCTAGTCTTATCTCAAATTATTATTGATTCGATGACCTGTGTGTTGATTGCCCTTATAGCCAAAGAGTTTGATCGGTGCATATTCTTACTTACTGGAGTTTTTGCCGCATGCAATCCAACACAAATAGTTATTTCCTCAATCATTTTGACGGATACGATATTTTTATTTTTTGTAACCATTGCTTTTCTTACACTGATTAAATGCGCAAAAAAGATATCTTGGATTTATCTGATATTGTTAGCGATAGCTCTTGCGCTTGGCATTATGACCAGAGCGGTTTTAATGCCCTGGGCAATTTTTGTAACGGTTTATCTTCTTTTTTTAACGACAAGATATCAAAGGCATTTTAAGAACTATCTCATAATTCTTTTCTCTATTTTTCTTTGTTTACTAATACTTTCGCCCCAATTAGAGAGAAATTATACTTATTATGGAACTTTTCAATTGGTTGATAAGACTGGGAATCATTATTTGAATTGGGTGGTTCCTATGATCAGGCAAATGAATGAGGGAATCAGTCATTCTCGTGCAGCAGCAGAAAATCACCAACTCCTTGCTCAAGACCCAAATTATACTTCAAGCAAAAATCCTTTTGAGAAATCCGATATTCAAATGATGTATGCTNTAGAAAAAATGAAACAAATGGGGCCATTAACTGTTGCTCAAGCATGGATATTAGGTGGATCAATCAACCTGTTTTCTCCGGCAATTTCTTTATCCCCTCCCTTTAAGAATCTTACGCACAAGGGTTTGTATGAAATTGAGGGCAGCAATCGTTACGAAAAAATATGGAATTTCCTCTTTAAGAATGAGAATGCTACTTACAGTCGAGTCTTTTTATTTTCTTTGATTGCTACTGTGCTTGTGAGATTGATTCAAGTTTATGGACTCAGCACTCTTCTAGTTAGACCAGGTTTCCTTCGCCATACTGGAGCTCTATTTTTAATATGGATAGTTTATGTTCTTCTGGTTAATGGACCCATTGGATCACCAAAATATAGGCTTCCATTAGAACCGATGCTATTGATCTTTTTATCGATCGCATTTACAAATTTTATATCTAGAAGGTTAAAGAAGAAAAAATGAAGACAATATATTTTGAATTCCCAGAGTATAAGTTTGAAGTTCAGTTACGAGACACTGAAACGGCTAAGGCAATATTAAAAATTTTACCTATTGAGGCTGCTGTCAAAAAATGGGGAGATGAATTTTATTTTGAAGCTCCTTTGAAACAGAAGTTGGAACTTGAGGACAACGCCAAGGAGGTTATTAACTTGGGAGAGATCGTTTATTGGGTTGAGGGTGGATGTATTGCCATAGGATTTGGGCCCACGCCAATCTCTCAGGGAAATGAAATTCGCTTGGCTGCCAAAACTAATGTTTGGGGAGATGCGAAGTTAGATACAGAGGCGCTAAAAAAAATTCAAGACAGTGATATCATCAAAGTCAGTTAGTTTTTTTATATAAGTAAATATGACCCAGTTATACTTTTGGTTTGCGGTTTCTTTAATTTTATTTTTGATATGTTTCTATTTTATGAAATCCACCAATATTAAGAAAACTTTTTTCTTTTCCTTTTCTTCCTTTATCATCATTAGCTCTATTTTAATTTACATGTATTTAGGTAATCCGAGCCTCGTTACCTTTTCTGACAAAGAGGGCTTACCAAAAATATCTACCTCCATTGCTGATGAGTTAAAGGATAACCTTAGTCTTGACCCCCAGAATCAGAAAATATTATGGTTTCTCGGTGTGTATGAATTTCAAAATAAAAACTTTGACCAAGCGCTAAAATATTGGAATAATCTGATGAGTTTATTACCAGAGGGTACCGAACAATATTTTCTTGTTGAGGCCCTTATAAAAGAAATAGAAAGCGGGTTTTAGGATTTATTATGAGTTGGGTTGAGTTAGTTTCTTGCGACGGACATAGATTGGACGCTTTTGTTTCTGGAGATCTTACCAACTGTCAAGCAAGTATAGTGATTGTGCAAGAAATCTTTGGCGTCAATCAGCATATACAAAAGGTTTGTGAGGAATATTCAGCAAAAGGGTATTTTTGCATTGCGCCTGCGATATTCGATCGCTTAGAAAAGAAAGTTGATCTAAATTACGATAAGGAGGGCGCTGATAAGGGAAAAGATCTGAAATCGAGAATACCCCTAATTGGAGCTCTGCGAGATATCAGCGCAGCCTGTTCTTTTGCAAGTAAGGCCCAAAAAGTGGGTATTCTGGGTTTTTGCTATGGCGGTTCTTTGTCTTGGGTTTCCGCAGCCAGTATGGGTCGTATTCTCGAGTGGAATCCTATCCAAGCAGCCGTGGGTTATTACGGATCACAAATTTTTGAACACAATAAACGTATTTTTGGCGTAAACGTAGGCAAGGAAGAAGATAAAAAGACAGATAAAGAAGAGANGGAAGAAGAAGAAGAAAAAAATCTACAGTGCCCCGTTATGCTTCATTTCGGTGGAAAAGATCCAACAACTCCCCAAAAAGAAATTGATCTTCTGAAGAAAAAGCATTCAAAAGAAGAAATGGAAATACACGTTTATCCGAATGCCGGTCATGGTTTCAATTGTGATATGAGGGATAATTTTGATCAAGAGTCGGCTGCTTTGGCAAAGGATCGAACTCTAGAATTCTTATCAAAACATTTAGCCGAATAAAATATTCATGAAGGGGGATGGCTATATTTTTGATCCCACAATCTTACGTGAGTATGACATTCGCGGCATCTTCAAAGAAAACTTGGATACAAATGACGCCTATGCAACCGGCAGGGCTTTTGGCACCATAGTTGCCCAAAAAGGCGGAAAAACAGCGAGTGTGGGTTATGATGGGCGCTTAAGTTCTGTTGCGCTGGAAGATTCTTTGGTAGAGGGATTGAAAGATTGTGGATTAGAGGTTTTTCGTATCGGTTTGGGGCCAACTCCGATGCTTTATTTTTCTGTACATGAATTAAAAACTGATTGCGGAATAATGGTTTCTGGATCACACAACCCACCGAACTATAACGGATTCAAATTGATGCTTGGAACCCAACCTTTTTTTGGAGAGGACATAAAAAAAATGGGCAAGATTGCATCGAAAGGAGTATTTTCTAGCGGGAAGGGAAGCAAAAAAAAAGTTCAGCTGTTGGCCAGCTATGTTAACGGTTTGCTAAGCGCATATCGCGGCAATAAGGAATTAAAGGTTGCATGGGATGCTGGAAATGGTTCAGCTGGTGAAGCCATGAGAAAGCTGACAGAGAAATTGCCCGGTGAACATATTTTACTATTTGATGAAATTGATGGAATGTTTCCGAATCATCATCCGGATCCAACCGTTAAGGAGAATTTAGTCTCCCTTATCGATACGGTTAAGGGAAAGAAATGTGATTTGGGTTTTGCCTTTGATGGTGATGGAGATCGGGTTGGTTTAGTTGATGAGCTTGGTCAGATCTTATGGGGCGATCAAATTTTAGCAATACTATCAAAAGAAGTTTTAGAGGAAAATCCCGGAGCAATCGTTATTGCTGATGTAAAGTCAAGTGAAGCCTTATTTGAGGAAATTAAGAAATTAGGNGGTCAGCCAAGAATGGCAAGGACAGGTCACTCGATCATAAAACAGGAGATGGTCAATACTCAGGCAATGTTAGCTGGAGAAATGAGCGGACACATCTTTTTTGCCGACAAATACTTTGGTTTTGATGATGCCCTCTATGCTGCAGTCAGGTTATTGGGCGTTGTGAGCAGATCGGGAAAACCGTTATCTCATTTTACACCAAACTTTGCACAAATACATAACACACCAGAGCTTCGCTTCCAGTGTTCTGAAGATAAGAAATTTACCATCGTCGAAGAGATAAAGGCCAGATTAGTAAAACAAGGCATTTCTTTTGTCGATATAGATGGAATAAGGGTTACAAATGATGATGGTTGGTGGTTGCTCAGAGCATCCAACACTCAAGATGCTCTTGTTGCCAGGTGCGAAGCAAAAACACCCCAGGGACTTGAAGCAACTAAAAAATTTCTTACATCGGAACTTAACAAATCAGGNATTACGATTCCTGAAGAATTAACTTAAAAACGCTTGCATAATTAATGAAACATGTGCATTTTCTTAATTCTAAATGCTAATCAGTGAGGCTATGGATGGCTAAGAAGTCTTATAATTTGGTTCAACTAGTTCCCGAAGAGAAACGTAAAACGGGCACTAAGTACGTAGTAAGAAAATCGGCAAAAGGAGAGAAGGTTTCGGTTAAGTTGCGTCTCCGCAAGTATGATTCGAAATTGAAAAAGCATGTCTGGTTTATCGAATCGAAGCTACCCAGTCCAAAGAAGAATTAGAATAAAATAGAGTGGTCTTTCTATGAATGGCATTTTTTTTGCCTTTGTTGTTGTGTCTTTCTTTTTTGCCGCNATTCANCAATTNNATTGGACNCCNNTNGTTGGNGAAAANTCNCCTATTGAACTTTTAGGACAGTCCATGATTGGCTCTGCCACCGATTCGGTGACGCTGGCGATTAGTCTCATTGGTGTCATGGCTTTATTTCTTGGGCTTATGAAAGTCGCTGAGAAGGGGGGGCTGNTGGTGATTATCGCGAAAGTGGTGAAACCTTTAATGATCAGACTTTTTCCTGACGTCCCCGCTACGCATCCTGCTATGGGAGCCATGATTATGAACATTTCTGCAAANAGCNTGGGNCTTGGNAATGCTGCTACTCCGTTTGGAATTAAGGCGATGCAGGANCTGGATAANCTGAATACCCATAAAGGGGTAGCGAACAATGCCATGGTGCTTTTTCTGGCAATTAACACTTCGAGCGTTACGCTACTTCCAAGTGGAGTGATTGCTTTGCGGGCTGCTGCCGATTCCATGGATCCTGCAGGGATACTGCCGACGACATTATTTGCGACGATCTGTTCTACCATTACAGCAATTGTCGTTGCAAAATTGTTACAAAACTTTTGGTCATCGGATAAAGGGACCTTTTCCTTTCAGGCTCATGTGCGAGCACAAAAGAGAAAGGAAAACAAAGCCGATAAAGGTGACTATCCTCTATGGGTCAGCTATTTAGCTTTGCTATCTTTGGTATCTTTGGTTCCTTTAACAGTTCTGTATGGCAGGGGAATAGCTCCTTGGATTATACCTTTATTGATGATTCTCCTCCTTGGCTTTGGTTTTTTTCGNGGCGTTAGGATTTACGAAGCATTTGTTGANGGAGCTCAAGAGGGATTCAAGGTTGCTGTAAAGATTATTCCCTATTTGGTTGCGATTCTAGTTGCGGTTGGAATGTTTCGTGCAAGCGGAGCAATGGAATTTTTGATTGGACCGATAGGAAGTGTGACGGGATCTTTCGGTTTACCAACTGACGCAATTCCGATGGCGATCCTAAGGCCGCTTTCTGGATCAGGCGCATACGGCGTTTTGGCCTCAATCATTCAAGACCCAAACATTGGACCAGATAGCTATGTCGGCTATTTGGTTAGTACTCTTCAGGGTTCTACAGAGACAACGTTTTATGTTCTTGCTGTTTATTTTGGCGCCATTCAAATAAAGAAAATAAGGCACGCTTTGTTTGCTGCTTTGTCAGCCGATATAATGGGTGTTGCTGCAGCTGTATTCATTTGTTCTTATCTGTTCCTCAACTAGGCTTTCGTTAAACTTTTTTTCCAGATATCTTGGCAAGCGTTCTCAAANGCCTTTGCAAATTTTTTTCCATCACAGAGAGGAGATTGTTGCATTTTTTTTCTGAGTCCTAACCTTAGTTTTTCGAGATGTTGAGGGTTGTTACCAAGATTAACCGCTATATTAATATATTCTTCCCACGTTTTAGCAATTGTCTCTGTTAACCCAACATTTGAAAGATGGGTTAATGAGTGACGTGAGGCGAAAGTATCTCCAGGTTTTGTAATTACGGGTACACCCATCCATAGAGCTTCGCAAGTCGTAAGACCGCCTGAGTAAGGATGCGTATCTAACGCAATATCCATTTGTGTATATGTCTCTAGGGTGTCCTTGTGGGTAGAGTTTCCCCAAAAAACAACCCTTTCTTTTTCTATTCCGTATTTTTCAAAACAATCTAATACTCTTTCTCGATTATAAATGTCGTCAAATGCACGGTATTTCAGAAAAAGTTTTGAGTTTTTTACTTTCTGCAATATCTTCCCCCACGTTTCTAGCAATGGCTCGTTGACTTTTGCAGGATTATTATATGAACAAAAACTTATAAATTTATTTTTCTTCGCAGGTAAAGGCCCACATTCCGGGGCATATTCTGGGGCTGCATAACAGATGTAATCATTTGGTAATCTATATACTTTTTCTACATAAAAATTTTCGTGATTCTCTAATATTTGAAACCTATCTGCAAAGATCCAGTCAATTGCCTTTATTCCGGTAGTTCCCACATATCCAGCCCAAGTGACTTGAACCGGTGAAGGCTTTTCTGCAAACAAGAAGAGTCGGTTGTTTGCCGTGTGACCGGCTAAATCAAAAAGTATGTCGATACCGTCATCCTGAATTTTTTCTGCTAAGAATTTATAAGAAAATCCAGACATTTCATTCCAGACATCTGCGCTATTTTTTATGTTGGTTGTTATTTTGTCTCCACCATTTCTCACAAGATCTGAGTAGCAGTAAATTTTAATTTTTTCCTTATCCAGTTTATCTAGAAATGATGACAAAAAATAACCTACTGGATGTGATTTAAAATCAGAAGAGACGAAGCCAATTTTAAGCGTCGCTTTGGGAGCAAGCTGGCTATTTGGATAATCATTGTATTTAGGTAAATTGTCACAATGTGTTTTTGCCCACTCAAGGTGAATTTTATTTATTTTTTCTAAGGAAATTCCGGGTCGGTAGTGATTGCAGAAGAGAAAATTGCTATAGCTTATAGAGTCCAATGGGTTTGCATCCAGCGCACTTCCGTAAGCCATAGCGGCTTCTCCTATCTTTCCCATATCTTTCAAAGCATTACCAAGATTGCAATACGCTTGTCCGTATTTAGGTCTGATTCGTATCGCTTCTTCAAGCTCTTTTATTGCCAAATCCAATTTACCTTGCTTTGTTAATGTATTGCCTAAATTATTATGAGCTTCTGCATAATCAGATTTAATTTTTATCGCATTTTTAAAAGAATCAACCGCTTGATCTGCATTTCCATTTGCAGCAAACGCGGCACCCAAATTGTTGTGAGCTTCTATGTAATTTGGATTAGCGTCTAACGATTTTTTATGAGAACTAATAGCTTCATCTAATTTTACTTGCATTCGATAGGCAACGCCAAGGTTATTAAGTATTACAGAATTCCTTGAATCAATTTTGCAGGCTTCCAGAAATGATAATTCAGCTTTTGGGGCGTCCAGTAGGGCCAAATAGGATAGGCCAGTATTATTATGTGCTTCAAGAAAATTTGGTTTAAGTAATATTGCTTCTTTAAAAGTATCTATCGCTTTTTTATGATCACCATTATTTTGCAAAGAGATCCCTTTCTCAAATAATTTTAACGCCTTTTGAGACTTTGCATCGGAAAAATTATTTTCTTGATTCATGATAGATTTAATTTTCTTTTAATATATTAGCTAATGGGAGAATAAGATCCTTGTATTTTTTTGCAATCTCCAGAGAGTCTTTGTAGATTGGTTTTCGGATCTGTACAGAGCTTGCTGTGTTTACTATTCTTTTCGTTTTATGGAAAGCAAGGCAATTTTCTTCCCAGTCTAGTTGACAAAATTTTAGTAATTGAAGTGTCTGATCTTTCTGATCTTTAACTAAATTATCATAATGAATCTCGAAAAAACCATCTGGAAATAATTTATGCCAATGTTTCATTAATTTTTTGTATAGATTGTAATAGGCTCCCAGTTCCTCGAGATCATAAGCATATCCTTGGTGACCAACGAAATAATTTTTATACAATGAAATACAGTTATCTAGCGGGTCACGTGTGCAGTGGATAATTTTAGATTTTGGGAAAATTAACTTTATTATCCCTAAATATAGAAAATTTTGTGGTAATTTATTGGTAAGAAATTCTTTACTGCCAAGAAATTGTTTGGTTTTATTTAAATATAGAGACCCTATTTCAGCGAGATCTGCAGATGAAAATGTTTTAACGCTTTCAGGATATGTCGATTGACGTTTTTTACCAACCTCTGTAATTGAATCTTCAACATATTTAATCTCACCACCACCACATACCTTAGTATGACTGGAAAGAATTTGTTCAACTAAGGAAGTTCCCGATCTTGGCATGCCTAATATAAAAATATGATTTTTTTCCCCAAGGCCGCTATTTCTAAATTTATCGATCAAATCTGGTTGAAAGATATCGATAATATTATTAAAATATTTTTTCATATCATTTGTGTCGTATTGGTATGTTTTTCTCACTATTGCATTGCCCTCTTTTATGTAATTGAAGGACTTTTCTATTTGGCCGAGATCTTCGTACGCTTTTCCTAAGGCAAAACAAAGATGAGTTTTTGAATGCTTGTCTAGATTATTTTTTTTTATTATGAGCTCCATTCTCCGGATGTCTTGGTCCTCTCTAGAGAATGTTTTTGTGTGTGCAAAATTGCGGTACAGTTCCGCATCAATATCAGGATTTTCGGAAATAATTGATTGGTATAGTTTGGTGGCTTGATCAATTTTTCCTGAGGTTTTTAGAAAACCAGCATAACTGATCTTGGTATGCACATTATTAGGATCTACCTTCAGCGCCTGAAGGAAATTAGTTTCAGCTTCATTGATTTTTCCGATGTCCATGAGACTAATCGCAAGATTGCAATAAGCATCGGAAAAATTTGGATTAAATTTAATTGCATTTTCATATTCTTTAACAGCTTCATAAAATTTTTCCTTTTTTTTCAATATCATAGCCAGATTGTTATATGCGTTGGAGAAGGAAGGGTTAATTTTGATAGCCTTACGAAAGTAAGTTTCGGCTTCGTCGATTTTATTTTCTTCCGCTAAACAGAGTCCGAAATTAGAAATCGCCTCAACATAATTTGGATCTTTTTTTAGTGATTTACTGAACCATTTTTTTGCTTCTTGAAATTTTCTTTGTCCGATTAAAACATTGCCAATATTGTTTTGAATAATAGGATTTTCTGAATCAAGCTCTAAAGCTTTCTTGTATAAGTACATTGCTTCGCCATGCTCTCCTTTGTATAAGGCCAGGTTAGCCAAATTATTTTGGGCTTGCCAAAGATTTGGATTTTTAGAAATTGCATCTTTGTAGCATTTAATTGCATTATCTATCTCCCCAGATTGTTGATGGACCAGGGCTTTTTCGTAAAGCATTATAGCGTCATTGATTTCCTTATCATTTGGACTCATGGTTCTTGTAGTTTTTTATTGTTGCTATGAATTTTCTTTCAATTAGTTTTTTCGTAGATCTCTGCCATAGAGCAGAGTCATATTGGTTCTTCGGTTTTCATACCCCTCCTTGAATTTCATTTGATCAGTTTCGTGAAATAATGTTGAGTTAAAAATCAATACACGATTCTCTTTAAATGGAACACGAATAAAACTTGCTTTCTGATCTTGCAGGTAAGATCGAATCTTTTCTTCATTGGTATTATAGTCCTGAAAGTGCCAGTCTGGAGGAGACGGTTTATCCCAAACAATAAGCCCGCCAGTTTTTGTATCTAGATTTGCCGACTCGGGACTCAGCCAAAAATTAACATTTACTGCGGCAAAATCGGCATGAATTTTTACTCCAGATTGACTATTATCGCATTTAAACGCCCAAGCCTGTTGTAGTAATCTATCTCCAAAAATACCCTTAAATGTTGTTTTTAATTCTTCTGAAAATCTCATAATAAATTTGGATGCAAAGCCCTCTCCCATAAAAGCTCCTAAATATCCAGGGCCATATTCCGTTTTCCATATAGTTGATTCGTTGCAAAAACGCCGAATTTCTAACATCGCTTCTTTAGTTAGCAGATTATCAATTACAACATACTCGGCCGGCTCGTGCTTCCGGAAATCTTTTTGAATTTTATTAACATCCAGATCTGGATTGATGATTTTTCCTATATTCTTTTCTTCCGGAAGAAAAATGATTTTTTGGCATAAATCTTCGACTTCTTCAGGAACTGTTACGGGATCTTCATTTGAATCTTTTAACTGTGCCAGCTGTTCAATTGTTTTGGTATATTTTTTATCTATTAATTTTTTGTTTAGAAGATGATTAAGTTGATCATAATCATGCTTTATCCTCGTTTTAGATAAAAACCCTTTCTTTACTTGATATAAGTTATTGTGTTGTTCCTCAGCGCTCTCTTTAAGATAATGTAGAGCATTATCCAAATCTTGTTTCCAAAGATAGGAAAATCCAAGATTACGTTTCGATCTTGTGAATTTTGGATTAATTTTTAAGGCATCTTTGTAGCAATTGATAGCGCCATCTATCTTATCCGTATCTGCATATAATTCACCTAGATTGTTTCTTGCGTTAAAATGTTCAGGGATTTTATNAATTATCTGTTTGAATAGTTTTTCTGCCTTTTCGCTATTTCCCTCATAGTGTAAAATTGTTCCAAGATTATTTAGCGCGTCAGTATTGTCACGATCCCTTTCTAAGATCTTTTCAAAAACCTCTTTTGCTTCCTCGAATCTGCTTTTTGAGTAATAAAGTAATCCTAGATTATTAAGTGCGTCCGTATGATTCGGATCATTTCCTATTACTTCTTTGAGGAGATGAATCGCTTTATCCACATGGCCTTGCAGTTGCAGAACGGTTGCTAAATTACTTTTTATTGTTGAATTTTCAGGATCAGTCTTTAAAGCCTTCTCAAAGATCAATTTTGCTTCTTCTGGTTTTCCAATATTTCTTAATAAATTCCCAAGATTGTTGTATGCCTCTATGAAATTACGGTTAGCCGAGAGTGCTTTTCTATATAATTGAATCGCTTCTTCCAATTGAGAGTTTTGTTGGCAGATGAGNGCTTTTTGGAAANAATCAATGGCTTTCTGATCGGTCGCTTCTTCAGTACGGCCTTCTTTTTGTTTTTTTATTAGCTTTTCTTGCCTTCTTCTTTCGGCTCTATTCATGATCATTTAAACCTTAAAAAAACGAATAAAATTACAATATTATTGAGTTATGATAATTTTACTAGATTTGATTCTTTAAATTAAGCGAATT
This sequence comes from Rickettsiales bacterium, assembly GCA_002712065.1. Taxonomy (GTDB): domain Bacteria; phylum Pseudomonadota; class Alphaproteobacteria; order UBA8558; family UBA8558; genus UBA8558. Next base: position 20,305 of record PARU01000011.1, read on the forward strand.
GTATCGGTATTACGTCGAATGCAACGCTTATTCTTATTTCGTTTGTTTTTAGCGGTATTGTTCTGTGAAACAAGTGAGAGGGAAAAAGAAGCAACATCCCGCTAGTTGGTAAAATAGTTTTCGTTGAGGGTTTGTAGGAATAGGGAATATCGTACCCCGGTTTTCCAAATTCAATACATCCTCTGTTTTCTTTATCATTTTCTATAGATTTTGGAATTCTAACGTAATATACACCACTCAACCATCCGTCTGTATGTATATGAGGTTCTTGATGCCCGGCATTTTCTAAGACCGTTCCCCAGATTGATAGATAGTATTTTATGGGTTTAGATTGATGATGTGGTCTATTTTTGTTGATCAAAAAATTCTTGAGATATTCCTCGATCTTGAAGTTTATCTTAGAAATCAGTGACTGCAAAGCGGTCCCAGCATTTTCCATAAGTAAACCGGTTTGCTTTCCGTTCTTGGTTGTTTTATGCAACGGTTCCCGAGTTAAAGAATTGTGGGCAAGTAATTCAGTCGCTAATTTGTTGTTGAAAACTTCTATATCTTCAGAATTGCCCTTATCTTTAGCGATAGAGGTTAAAAAAATATCTGTTTCAAGATTCGTGATCAATAGAGCCTCTTCTTTTCGCCCCAGTTCGTTTAATGATATTTCCTTATACGCCAATACTCTTTTGTGCAGAGGGTCACAACTAATGCACTCGTTGAAGGCATGTAGGGCCTTTTCATATTTTCGTTTTCTTAAATACGTGTTTCCAATTCCATTCAAGGCTTCAGGAAAATTAGGTCTTATCTCTATAGCTCTTCTATAAGCTTTGATAGCTTCGTCAAACCTTCTTTCTTCTACCAAAAAATTACCTAACGCATTGTAGGCTTTATGGTTGCCTGGATAGTATTCTGTTGCTTTTTTAAGATGCNCTTCTGCATCTTTAGATCCGCAAACAGTCAAAGCAATCCCCATATTGCAATGAGCCTCTGAATGGTTTTCTTGCAGTTGAATCGCTTTTTTATATTGTTCAATAGCTTCTTCGATATTGTTTGTTTTAAAGAGGATGATCCCTAGATTATTGTAAACTTCAGAATTCTCTGGAAATTCTTTTTGTAAGTCTTTTGCAAATTTGGTTGCATCCTCCATTCTGCCATCAGCTATCAGGCAAAAGAGCAAATTATTTTTGGCATCAAAATATTTTGGATCAATTGCTATCGTTTTTTTAAGAATGGTAATCGCTTCTTTTATCCTCCCTTTTTCGTTGTAAACAGTTGCTAAGTTATTGTTTAAAATGACATTATTTGGATCAATTTCGAGACCCTTCTTTAAACAAGACTCTGCTTCATCGTTTTTTCCAATTTTACGCAGAAGATTTCCTAGATTGTTGTGCGCTTCCAAAAAATGAGGCTGGAGAGCAATTGCTTCTCTGTAGTATCGGATGGCCTGATCAAGTTTATTTTCTTGCTGCTTTTCGAATCCTAATTTGTAATTTTCGATAGCCTTGCTAACAGATTCCTGATTAGAATGATCAGGATTGTGTGATTCTTTTTTTGTTTTTTTTAGATTTTTTCTTCGTTCAGATCGATTCATTTAATTATGTCTAGCATTTCCTCGATCCTTGTAAACTTTTCTCTCGGTTTCCCTTTTGGTTCTCCGCGTTTAACTTCCGCTTCGTCGATTTTTTTCCAACCATCATAATTTACAGCTCTAGTTTGTTTTTCACTTAGGATCTTCATAATACCGCTGTTCCCAGACTTTTCACCGTCAATTTTTTCTATGTCNTCTAGAAGGCAATTTACGGTTTCAACACTATCTGGCTTATTCGTTCCTATAATGCCAGATGGCCCTCTTTTGATCCACCCAGTGACATAGACACCGTTCACAACAGAACCATTATCTAGTAATCTCCCTTTATCATTGGGAAAAATTCCTTCTTTTTCATCGAAAGGAACTCCCTCGATAGGAATTCCATTGTAACCAATGCTTCTAAAGAGAATGCCGCATTTCTGTTCAACAGTTTCTCCAGTTTTCTCAGCACGTTGCTTAAACGGATCTCCGCTTAAACTGTTTTTAGCTAAAAGAATTCCCTCCAAACGTTCTGTTCCCATAAGTTCAATAGGGCCTTCTAGAAAGCGAAAAAAACAACTCCTATTCTTTTTCGTTAGATCTCTATTGGCAAAATCTTTGAAGACTTCAAAGTTTTTTACATTAGTTCTTCCCTCAGGGCTTTCCAATTCCTTCTGGCTAGCTTCATTTAATTGCAAGGTGGAGGAGTCTACTACTGGATTGCANTCCTCAAGCTCGCCAAATTCCTTTAANTCTTCGGGTGTAAATTTTGCTTGAACAGGACCTCTTCGACCGATGACATGAATTTCTTTGATCTTGCTTTCTGCTAATTGTTGAAGCGCATGATCTGCAATATCGGTTTGTTTTAATTCATCTGCTGTTTTCGATAGAATTCTGCTTACATCTGCCGCAACATTTCCTTGACCGACAACAACCGCTATCTCTTGACTCAGATCAAAACTAAGATCTCGATAATCAGGATGTCCGTTATACCATCCNACAAATGCAGTAGCCGTGTGACTGCCTTGGAGATCTTCTCCCGGAATTCCCAACTTTCTGTCAGTTTCTGCTCCACAAGCAAATATCGTNGCATGGAAGTTATTTCGGAGATCATCTATACTAATATCTTTTCCCACTAAAACATTTCCGATGAATTGAAATCCCGGTGAAATTGANATNTTTTCATAAACACGAATAACGTTTTTTATTTTTTGATGATCCGGAGCAACACCCCCTCTAACAAGTCCGTAGGGTGTCGGAAGGCGATCAAACATAGTAATNTTAATCTTTTTTTCTGATCCAAATAATGATTGAGCAGCATAGTATCCGCTTGGTCCACTCCCAATGATCGCTACCTCCAGTGGTTTATTTTCAGAACCTATACTATTCATTCTTTCTCTAAAGATTTATTATTGATAAATAATAATTCACCGCGATTTAATNTAATAGAGTCTCCGCTCCATCTTTCATACACCTCATTTATTTTTTTCTCGTCAATTTTCATTCCCAATTCTTTCAAGCGAAGTAAATAATTTCTCATGAAGAGAGGCTGATATGAGCATGCAAAAGTAAATGTTGGTAATGGTTCCACTTGGTTCATACAGATAATCGTTCCCCGTTCCATTCCTGCTCCCTGTCTAATACCAGTTTTTCCAAGAATAATGATAGTTCCCAAATGCATATCTACTCCTGAAAAGTCGCCAACATCGCCTCCGATAGCAATCATGCCTCCGCGCATTCTTCCTCCCGTTTCGTTTCCAGCATTTCCATGTACTATAATTTCACCTCCGGTCATGCCAGTTTTTTCTCCACGAAATGCACTTCCAACCATATGTCCAGCATTACCTTTTACTGTCAATAATCCGCCTGACATTCTTGGAGCTACCCAATCAGNAGCATTNCCTTCTACGACTATTTCTCCCCCCTTCATATCAACGCCNACATGCATTCCANCATTGCCTTCGATTATTATTTTTCCTTCTTTCATTCCGGCGCCAATTAATTTCACTTTTGAAAGATCTCCTTCAATTTTTATTTCTTCCTNATATTCTCCAGTGACCTCGAAGAAATCATCGATAGAANNNTCTCTATTTCCNTGGTGAATCGGAANTTTNTTGATTTCGTCTTTCTTTCGCNCCTTAAAGCGATCTGTACAAATCGTTGGAGCTTCAATTGGGACTTCGGGTGTAGATTTTAGCTTCAATAACATTATTCTTCTCCCTGTTTAGCCAAAACTTCATTAAGGTTAATTTTATATTTTCCTAAACCGCCCCCATAATTACCTGCTGAGATTTGTAGAATATTTTCTCCACTTGCNGCTTGAATACCTACAAGCATTGCTTTTTCAACAGATTCTAAATCTAACCCATCTATTACAATTTCTAAAGTGGCGTTAGCTTTATCTGGAAGATTACTATCATTTACAAATCCCTTGAGAGTAGGGCAAAAAGAATGATTCGTGCTTGCCGGTAAAGTTTTGTATTTTTTTGATCCAACTTTGGATCCACTTCTAACAACTCCATTTGGAAATGGGAGTATAATATTTGGCAAGCTTTGCATAGCCTTAACAGCAGCTTGGGCTGAAACTAATGCGGATCCCTGATCTTTTGCCAAAAGAATGATGTTACCTCCACCAACAGCTGGCTGGATATTAAATTTTTCATCTACAATAAATTCACCATCCATTACCGGTATCCGCCAGAAACGTCTTCCTAAAAATGATTTTCTAATTTGATACCCGTCTCCAAAATATTTTAATTGGCCACCAACATTAACACTGTCTTTTGAATCTAAGCCATTGAAACAAGCGGTTGTCGGGCAGGTCATTATGCTTTGCCCGATACGTTCAGTGAGACGTTTCTCCAGACTTTTGGGGTCCATGGTAAAGATAAGAATGCTAACCCCATATCTATTATCTGGGGTTTCTTCTTGTTTTAGCAGTTTTTCGATTCCTGCCTCACACTTACACCCAATTACCGATGTGGCAAATCCTGTGGCAGATTTTGCTGCCGCTAATGCCCATTCTTCGCTTTCCGCAGTTACTATTAATCTGCTTGCCCACATTTCGAAAGCTTCGGCAAATGTATCAACAATTTCTGTATTTTTAATTTTTTTCATTAAATATTATTTTTTTGGTTTATTTGGAATAATAATACTATTTTTCTCTACATATTTGTCTGAGACGGGATAATTTTCAAATTGCACGCTGTAATAATCTTCAAAAAAAGGTTTAATCATTTGTTCTATGCTTTTTTCGTAATCTGGCCGAATATATAAAAGCTTCCCTTCTAGATCTTGACGAAATTCGTTGTTTTCTATGACGAGATTTCCATTTTTAATCACGTAACGTGGTGAAGAAAACATTTTCTCCTTGTCTTGGTCAGGCTCGTAAATTCGTATGTCAGCGTCCGCTCCTGTTCCTAAGTGACCTTTGTTTTCATCAATTCCTAGAATCTTAGCCGGTCCCGCACTTGTTATGATTGCTATTTCCTGATAGCTGAACTCTCTATCCAGGTTTGGCAACTCAGTTGACTTTAAAGCATCTTGGTTGATTAATTTTATTTGCTCTTTTCGGAAGTTCTTATCCATTAACAAGTGGATAAGTTTTGGATAGGCCTGAAATGATCCACCATTCGGATGATCTGTTGATAGAACCATCCTCCACGGATCCTTTGCCATCAGAAATAGTTCTAATCCAACAGCCCATTGCAAGCTGTGTACATGTGATTTTTCTTGATAGCGAAAAGGAATAATTCCACATCCACTTTCACATTCAGTATCAGCATTTACCCACTTTTCCGAGTCTGCAAAGGACCTGAGCAGGTAGGTTGTTGGGGCATCTGCAGTCATAATAGTTGATTTTCCAAACATAACTTGTCCCACATCGGCAGATATGTTGGGATGATCATTCATATAATCAGATATTTGCTTTGCCCCAGATTTAGGTAACTCACCTAGTTTTCCTGCATAACTGTTAAATTGTATATGTGTTACATGAAGCCTTCTGTCTCCAGCAATCTTCATAGTATCGATAGTCGTTTGATAATTTCCGCTATGTCCGAGATTATTGCAATGGATGTGTACCGCATGAGGTAATCCCATTGCTTCATTTACATTAATCAAGGAGTCAATAATTTTTTCTGATGAAATATTAAACCCATCGACATTTTCAGTTATTTTTACTAAATTTTCATTCCTTGATTTCCAAATTTCATCAGCTCCCGGATTCACCACTTTGATCCCGAAGGTTTTTGTAGCATGCAACCACCATCCTACCGCTTGAAAGAAGCTTTCCTTATCTCCTTTTTCCAAGAGATCAAACAACATAATATTATTGCCAAAAAGGGTTAAGAAGGCTTTGTCAATTATTGGAGTATCGCGCAGTTCTTCTATAGTGTGCCTGGCCCCAAGAGGAGGCACAGCTGCTTCGAGAACTGTCGTATAGCCTAAAGTTGTATACCGATATCCTGTTGTGAATGTTGATGGAACGGTTCCTCCTGTTCCTGATCGGGTAAATTCACCACGAACCTGCACGTCTTGACTGTGATCTTCNGGTTGTAGCTTNCTCCCCAAATTTACTTTAGGCCCTGCNATATGAGAATGCATATCAATACCACCCGGCATTACTATCATGCCTTTGGCATTAATCTCACTTCCTTTGTCAGAAGATTCTTTGACAATTTTTCCATCCTTTATGTAGATGTCTTGAACTTTTCCATCTACGGAATTCTTAGGATCATATACCTGTCCATCAATTATACGAATCGTTGTATTCATAAGGTAATTCTATCTTTTTAGATCAGGCCGAACGACGACCTGCTGTGTGAAGCTTGCTCTTTTTGTTGAGGTCAGTCCGCGGTTCCTGTGCTACTTTATTTGCGCTTCTATTCTTCGACAAAGTTTCTCTAATCCGATCTTTGATAGAAGATAGAATTTCTTCATCACTTTTATAGGGAGATTCAAAAGCAGGGCGAGTTCTTATTGGCACGTCATCCATTCTGTAGACTGTTCCCTCTACATTTATCCCATAGGTTGCTGTTGTAAATGCCACATGTGCTAATTTTGATGTGTGAGACGGTTTAGGATCTAGGGTTATAACAGGTATTTTGTGTAAATGTTCAATTGCGGGTTTGGCGTAATTGCTGGCAGGATCACTTGCAATAATGAGAGCAGCGTCCGCTTCCCCCCTGCTAAGAAGATCTGTTGTGGTAAACTCTCCAGGATTAAATATTGGGTATCCTTTGCTAAAGTTGATCCCAAAAGGATAACCGGTCGACCATGAGACAACATTATCCGCACCAGTTACATTTCCATGACCGCGAACAGGNTTTGCTACTGCATGGACTTTTGGTTGATTCTTTTTGCCTGGTAGACCATTAAGATCCGTGGCTAGTGCTAAAACAGCTCCCGAATTAAAGTGCCTCCCCCTTGTCATCGTAAGCCCCATGCCAAACAGAAATGTTGGATACTTTGCTTTTAGAACAATATCTCTAATTTTTTCGAGGGTTTTAAAAGGAATTCCTGTTTCCTCTTCATTATAGTTACTTGCTTTTTTTCCTTTGACTAAAGCTCTTAAAGTCCACAAAACTTCAAAGTCTTTCCCTGGCTTTATCTGTAGAAAAATATCTTTTCCGCCTTTTTCTTCTTCTCTTAGGAATCTTCTGGATGGGGTTGTTCGAGTATCAGCGAGAATAAAAATTCTATCATCTCTTCCATTTGGGGTGAAACGTCCCTTTGGTGTTCCAACGTAATGGGGAAACAAACGAGGATGACTCTCGGCAGGATTCCCTCCCCAAAAAACAACCACATCTGATCGGTTCTTCATTTCTCCCAAAGTCGATGTCGATTCTCCCACTCCCTCAAAAGCAATTCCCGAAGGGCCATGGCAGACAGAGGTAGTAGTATCAAGGTTTCCTCCTACCCAGTCAGCAATTGCGACCGCTTCTCTCTGTGCTTCGGAAGTTGTATCACTTAGGCCATATACAATAGGGAATTTAGCGTCGGTTAAAACTCTTGCGGCTTCTGTGATACCCTCTTCATAGGTCGCTTTTTTACCATCAATCAGACATTCCGGAAGGGAAGTATCCAAGGAGTGTTCTGCGAACCACGCTTTTCCGAGAACGCATGAATTTAGAGTTTTGACGATTTTGTTTTCTTTTGTATCTACGTGAAGTATTTGATCATCGCAAACGCAACCGCAAAATGTGCAAGTTGCATTCTCTATAATTTTAATATTATTNTTTTCCTTTGGTGCCTCAGGCATATCTCAATCCACCCCTAAATCCATTGTTCAGTAATCTAAACTTTTTTTGCTATAACTTCTACCTCTAAATTCTTTGAAATGGGCATGCCACTTCCGGCCGTGTCTCCATCTGTCATTAGGNTACTGGTAAGAGGACCGTAGGCCATAAATATTAATCCTGAGGGAAGCTCCTCAGTCTTTTTAGGTTTTCCACACTTTGCTGTTATTTTAGCATCAGATCTTGAAATTTCCACTTCATCTCCTTCTTGTACATTGAGTTTTTTCATATCCTCTTCATTCATTTCTACAATTGATGTGACTTCAATGTATTCAGGCTTCATTTTTCCAGCATTGAGAGAGGTTCCCTGTTTGCTGTTTCTTCCTGCAATAAGAATCATTTTCTCTGACATATTATATTGTGCTTCCTGTCTGGTAGTAAAATTTATAAGATGGATTATATCTACAAGGGTAGAAAAAATTAAGAGGATTTTTTACGAAAAAACCAAACAAATATAGCAAGNGCAACNAANCTTGCTAACCCCTCATCATCAAGAGATTCTATTAATCCTGTTATGCCCCCAACAACATCCATTTTTAGGATTGGCACAGGATCGTCAGCAACGATCTGTAAAACCACTGCCATGGCAATGATGAGTGTTCCGGCTTCGACAATGGTCTTAAGGGCTTTTTTAAAGGTATCTAACATATTTACCGTATATTCTAACCAAAAAATTCTAAATTATCATCTTTTATATAGATATTTTTAAATCCACTTAAACAAAAGCCCAGAATAGATATCTGGGCCTTTGTTCTATTAAGACATATCTTATTTAATTTATCGTCTTTGATAAATCCAAATAATTACCGCAAGAGCGATCAATCCTACTAGGCCATTTGAGCCTAAAGCACCAATCAATCCTGTTAGATTGCCCACGATGTTACCACCGATAAAGGCAACTGAGGAGCCAAAGAGGATCTGAAGAACGATACCTAAAGCGATTAGGACTAAGCCTACTTCAGTAACTTCTTTAAGAAATCCTTTTACTTTATTTAACATAAGTATTCTCCTTCTCCATATATGAAGTTTACTTTAATGGAGTATCCTGCATAAAGTGGTTAAAAAAACAAGCTTTTTTTTACTTTTTTTCAATATCTAGTATAAAATTTTAGAAAATTTAGATATTTTATACTATATTTAGTTATATACTTCTCTATCAGTAGGTTTTTTAATAGCAAATATGGGTTTGGAGGAACGACGTGGATAATTCGGAAATTGATAAGGTGCAGAAATATTTACGAAAAAAATTTGGCACTGAAGAGATCAACCTGGAAATCTCTGAGAAAGCAAAGGATCAAGTAGAAGTAAAATTGGGATCTGAGTTTGTGGGGACCTTATATAAAGATGAAGAAGAGGGTGAGATTTCTTATGCCTTTCAAATGGCTATTTTGCAGGAAGATTTAGACTAGCAGTCTGCGGTTTAATTTTATAATCTCTCTAGTAAATGATCATTGATGTTGATTGTGTTGTTATAGGCGCTGGAGTAGTTGGGCTGGCGATAGCAAAATCTATTTCCTCGAGCGGTAGGGAGGTATACGTTTTGGAGTCTGCCGATCGAATCGGAACCCAGACTAGTTCACATAATAGTGAGGTGATGCATGCAGGCCTTTATTATAAAACCGATAGCCTGAAGGCGCAATTTTGTCTCGAGGGTTATAGAAAATTACAGAGCTATTGTTCTGGCAGAGGAATTGGCTTTAAAAAGATTGGAAAGTTAATTGTTGCAACTCACGCAAATCAGCAAAAAGATCTTGAGTCTTTGCAAAAGAATTCTTTTGCGAATAACGTTACGGACGTTAAAATCATTGACGAAAAGTCTGCTAAAAATATGGAACCAGAGCTTTCGTGTTATTCTGCTCTTTTGTCGCCCAAAACTGGGATAATTGATGTCCATGCGTTTATGCTCGGGCTTCATGCTGATATTCAGGACGCTGGATCAAAAGTAGTATTCCATTCTCCTGTTTTGAGGGGTGAGCTTTCTTCGACTGGAATTATTTTACATTTAGGAGATAAAGAAAAAAACAAGATAAAGGTGAGGTGGGTCGTTAATGCAGCGGGACTTTGGGCACAGGAGGTTGCAAANTCTATTGAAGGCTTTCCGNTATCTAAAATTCCCAAGATATATTTTGCTAAGGGAAATTATTTTAGTTTAAAACATGCTCCGCCCTTTAAAAGACTCATTTATCCCTTACCTGGCCGTGATCATAGCGTGGGTATACACACTACTTTAGATATGGAGGGTAGGACCCGTTTTGGTCCAGATATACAGTGGGTTGATGAGATAGATTATTCAGTCGATTTAGCAAGTGAAAAACTTTTTTATGATTCAATAAGAGAATATTATCCTGGATTGAAGGATAACACCTTGCAGCCAGATTACGCAGGTGTCAGACCAAGACTTTGTGGTCCAGGAGAAGGATTTAGCGATTTTGTGGTGCAGGATCCNGAAGATCACGGAAGTGGAAAAATTATTAATCTGTTCGGTATTGAATCTCCTGGCTTAACTGCTTCCATGGCAATTGGTGATTATGTGGCAAAAAAAATTCAAACATTAGAATCCGTCTAAGACATACTGCCTTTTTTCTCGATATTCTTGTTCACTGATTAAGCCGCGTTTTCGTAGATTTTCAAGAATTGTTAACTTTTCCTCGGTTTCTTGAGGACTGGTGGTAGGAGAGGGCGATCTCGCCCTTCTATCGTCAGAGGGTGAGCTTTCTCTTCCTCTACCTTTACGAACTTGTCGTTTCAAAGCTTCTATCTCTTTTCGCAAATCATCATAATCNTCAGAGGCGCCACCAGCNCCTGACCTTGATTTTTTAGCAGATCGAATTGGTCCGGAGAGTAATGCTTTTTTTGAGAATAATAACCACTCAGACCTCCCTTTTTTATTGAAAACGGCACTTTTGTCTGCTGTTGAAAGAATAACTTTTGGGTTAATTTTGAGACCTCGGAGACCAGGGATGAATGGATAACGCTTTATATCGGAATCCTTTCCGCTCTCAAGGGCTTCATCTTCAAACATTTGAGCGCCACGCAGAANTTCTCCAAAGATCATGTTTAGATTTTTACCATCATAAAAGACTCTTCCTGTTGACACCTGAGCTTGTCGAATACCCATTAGGCCCTTGTACCAAATGGATACTACGAAAGTTAAGTCCTCGTCCGGTTTGGCTTGAGCCAGCCCCTCTTCAAAATATCGCCCAAGAATAGCTTGGTGATATTCGTCAAATAATGGCACTTTATCCTCTTTTGGGCCTTCTTGAACGTACACTAATGCCAATGCATCTCGGATGTGTTGTCTAGCAATTTTTACCGGATGTTGATTGGGTCTGGGTTTTTTTCCGTTTACAAGATCTTGTTTTTCAATGTAAACGTATTCTTTTCTTTGTGTCCATAATTTCTCTACTATATTGTCATCCCAAAAATTTGACCATTCAGGCATAGACATAGAGCAGCCTTGAAGAACAAGGCTCGATAAACACAAAGAGAATAATATTGCTATGTATCTAGTCATTGGGAAATAGATTACCATAATTAAACATTAGTTTCGAAATACCTGTTTATCAGTAAATGTTTTTTTTTGGAATTATTTTTTCAAAAAAAAAGGGCACCCGAAGGTGCCCTCTTTAATTTCTTGGTATTTAACCTCTACCAAAAGAAGAATCCGCCCACAGAAACTGCGTCAGATTCTCTTGATNCGCTATCGAACCACTCGTCTTCAACGTGTCCGTATTCAGCAACCAAGCGGAGGTTATCATTAATGTTATGCCAGACCATAGCACTTAACAATGTTCTGTCTTCGATAAGAGCATGACTGGATCGGTTGGAGTTATCATAAGCAGTTTCGTCTTGGCTAGATTCACCATACGAAACACCTAGATTAGTTCCACCACCAAGGTCATAAGTACCTTGGACGTACCATCCATCGTTGTCACGTTCATTACCTACACCGTCAAGAGAGTCTCGGTCTAAGTTAAAGAATGTACCTAGAGCTTCGCCAGTGTAACCACTCCATAGAACGCTTAGGCCACCAGTAGCAACCGACACTGTACCTGCTAAACCGTAAGCAGTTACATCGCCGTCATTGTTACCATTAGTAGCTGCTGCGTTAGTGGCACGAACTGGTCCAGTAAAGTCAGCATTTTGGAACATCCACTCACCGGTTACGCCAACATCTAGACCGCCCATGTTATTAGCAGTACTGATGCTTCCGGCCCAACGAGGGCTGTCTAACTGACTTGCGGTAACGCTGGTGCTGCTAGCACTGTATGTGCTTTGACCAACGATTTTACCTGGGTCTTCCATCGAAATCGAAAAATTAACTGGACCAGTTGATGGAGCAGTCCATTTAATTTGCGCTCCGAAGTTGGCATAGGTATAACCATAACCAATACGACCTAAAGTTGTATCCGCAATATATTGAGCACCAATTCCGAACAAGCCCATATCGCTAACAATGGCTTTTGTTCCAAAGGTGTTCAAAGTACGACCAACGAGTAATGAACCAAAGTCACCAGAAACTTTAAAGTAACTTTCACGAAGGTTCAGGTTTGCAGTACCGTTCCATGTACGAGCAGTATTNTGNGTACTTGGATACAGTGTAAGATTAGCCATCATGTCAAGGCCACCAGTAGATGGAGCTTTAACACTCATGCCAAACACACCTGGCAACAAACCAACTGTTAGTCGGGACATGTCTTCACCTGACTCAGAAACCAACGATCCGGAACGTGTTCCAGTCGGTNCTTCCTCAGAAGATGCNTACATGTAGAAAGTGTTNGAAGAACCNGCAAAGGTTACTTCCCAGCCGTTNTCNCCCATAAGNAGAATACCAGCTTTAGCNGGAGTANCNGCNGCAAGAGCCATAATGGCTGGTGCNGCAACTGCNACTACTTTTGTTAGTTTTNTCATATTNTCATGTTTGATATCTCCTACCAAAAGAAGAATCCGCCCACAGAAACTGCGTCAGATTCTCTTGATTGACCATCGTTCCACTCGTCTTCAACGTGTCCGTATTCAGCGACTAAACGAAGGTTATCATTAATATTATGCCAGACCATAGCGCTTAACAATTCACGAGCCTTAATAGTCACGTGACTTGAATGGTTACGACTGTCATATTGAGTTTGCTTGCCGTAGTAGGTACCACCGTAAGATACACCTACGTTAGTTCCACCACCAGCATCGAAAGTAGCTTGAGCATAACCACCCCAAGTGACACGTTCGTCTCCTGTGCCATCTATAGAGTCTCGGTCTAAGTTAAAGAATGTACCGATGCCTTCGCCGTAGAAACCAGAAACAACTACACCTA